>JAJPWX010000095.1:0-50904 GCA_021205755.1 Lachnospiraceae bacterium
TCAATTCGGCTACGCCGCTCTGAGACGGACTTTGCCGCAGTTTGACGAAGAGCCATATTATAGTGAAAGCCTGGCGGCATGAAAAACCGTTGGGCTTTTGTGATGATAGTGTATCATAACAGCATCCTTTTGGATAAATATGTGTCCCTTTTCGAAATCAGAGGCTTCAAAATGGAAAAAAGAGAACAGATTCAGAGGGTACGATATTTCAATCTTTCTGCCAGCAGATATCCATCCGCTGGCAGTCTTTATGTAGATCAAGCTGTTCTTATAAGTTCATTCCGATTATGGAGCAGATGATTTGAGCACAATTTTCATAGCCGAGAGTTCCGCTGTCTAATAGTATATCGTAATTCTTGCGATCTCCCCATTTCTGCTCGGTAAACATGTTGTAATGACGGGCACGTTCACGGTCAGAACGGATAATTTCCTCACGGGCGGTTGCTTCTGGCATACCATACTCCTTCACGCTGTGTTCAATGCGTTTTTCCATATCCGCATAGATAAAGACGCGAAGCACATCCTTGCGGTCTCTGAGGATATAGTCCGCGCATCTGCCCACAATGACACAGCTTCCGGCATCTGCATAGTTTCGGATGATTTCCTGCTGTGCGCAGAAAACCTGTGTAGTTAAAGGAAGCGGCTGATTACTTGCTTCTTCCAGCATACCATAGCCATAGCTGGTTCCCATGGCAAGGTTGTACAGGAAACTGCTGGTGATTTTCTGATCAGACTTCTCAATGTACTCTTTAGGAACACCTGATACCTTAGCGGCTTCATCGATTAATTCTCTGTCGTAATAAAGGATATTTTTTCGACTTGCCACCAGTTTCCCAATTGTGCGTCCTCCGCTGCCTAACTCCCTGCTGATTGTGATAATTCGTTTCATAGGGGCACCTCCTTATTTTTATATTTATGCCACATTTTTTGCTGGTGCTTTGCAGACTTGTCATGATGTTACATATATGGTAACTGCGCAACGAAAAAAGGAACATTCTGCGCGATTGTTGCGGCTTTCGTTCATAATCGCATTGCGGGTTCGAAAATAATATGCTATGGTCTGTAGTTTGCCAGTTGTTATAGAAGTATTATAACACATAAACGAATAAATAAAACTGAAAAAACAATAAAGTGTAATAAAAGAACGCCTGCAGCATATGAGATCAAGGCTGACAGAACGTAATCGTTGTGACAATAATGTTATTCATTTATCAATGTGGATAGGCTTTCCAGCTCTAACGAGTCAGGAGTAATATATGCCATCAAGCCACGTATTACCAGGTTCTGCATCAATGAGCTGATTTCTTCTGTACTCAGGTCCTTCCCCTTTTCATTCCAGAGCTGCAAAAGGCCAAACATAGCAGAATTTATATAATTAATTAGATAATCAAAATAAGGAGATTCAGTTGAAAGAGGCAGATAATCTTTTACCAGAGGGAGTAATTCGGCTTTTACTTTGGGGAAAAACGCAGAGTCTCCGTTCGGTCCCAGAAGAAGATAGATTCTTTCATTCATAGCTGCAAAAATAGCCTGAAACATGCTGTTCAGGGAATTCGTCTCCGACATAACCTGCAGAATCGTTTGTTTCAGCTCGTCCAATAGTTCTGCTTCTGCATTCGCAACCAGATCATCAATATCTAAAAAATATTCATAAAAGGTACCGCGGTTATAGGTTGTGCGCCTGGTAAGCTCGTTTACAGCGATTTTGGAAATTGGTTTCTCGCTGATCAGCGACCAGAATGCATCCAGAAAGCACTTGCGCGTTTTTTGGGCGGTTTCAGACAGTTTTTTCATTTGTTTTTCCTCGTTTCTTACCATGTATCAATTGCAGATAATCGGACGTTAAATATCCCGTACAACAAAAAATCCGACAGATTTCAAAAATCTGATGGTTGAATTACGTTTTTTTCGTGTGTATAATGCATTCTACAACAACATGTTGGAAAAATCAAGGAGGAATTTTATGACAGTAATTTCTGTGGATCATCTGACAAAAGACTACGGCCACGGCCGCGGTGTGTTTGATGTATCGATTCAGGTGGATAAAGGCGAATGCTATGGTTTCCTCGGCCCGAACGGAGCCGGGAAAACCACGACCATCCGTCATCTGATGGGCTTTTCAAAGCCTGAGAAGGGCAGTACCGCAATCTCCGGGATGGACAGCTGGGAGAACAGCGCAACCTTGAAAAATACGGTCGGCTATCTTCCGGGGGAAGTAACGCTGCCGGCTGGACTTTCAGGAACCGGGTTCCTGCGCATGATGGGGCAGATGCGCCATGTGGAGAATGATAGTTATCTGAAGATGCTGCTGGAGAAGTTTGATCTGGACCCCAATGTCAGTATTAAACGGATGAGCCTGGGCGTAAAGCGCAAACTCGCTGTTGTCACGGCCTTTATGCAGGATCCGGATATCCTGATCCTGGATGAGCCGACTTCCGGACTTGATCCGGTCATGCAGGAGACTTTCATTGATTTTGTAAAGGAAGAAAAAAAGCGGGGCAAGACAATTTTCCTCTCTTCCCATATCTTCCATGAGGTGGATGCTACCTGCGATCGTATTGCGATCATAAGGGACGGAAAGATTGTCTCCGAGTTCAAGTCGGAGGAACTCAAACAGAAGCATGACCGCATCTACCGTGTGACCTTTGCGGACGAGGCGTCTTATACGGCATTTGTTCAGAAACCGTTTCGGTTTACATCAAAAAACAAAGGAAAACTCCGTGCAAGGGTACAGATGGAAGCAGACCGTGTTGGTGAATTGATGACCTGTCTTTGCGATTATAATATCACAGACTTTATTGAAATACCGTTTACTTTGGAGGACTATTTCATGGGCTTCTACGATACCGGCCATCATTTTAAGGGGGTGAGCGCATGAGCGAAGGTCTTATATCTGTAAGAAATCTGACAAAGGATTACGGTGAGAACCGCGGCGTGTTTGACATTTCCCTGGATATTCAGGAAGGCGAGGTGTTCGGCTATCTGGGGACCAACGGTTCTGGAAAGACAACCACTATCCGCCATATGATGGGCTTTTTGAAGCCGGATTCCGGCGAAGTGCTGGTGAATGGGTTAAACCCATGGAAACAGGCTCCGGAGGTGATGAAGGATGTCAGTTATATTCCCGGGGAGATTGCGTTTCCGGATCTGCCCACCGGCACGGACTTTTTTAAAGTACAGGCGCAGTTTCTGGGCGTGAAAGATTTTACTTATATGAATCATCTGATCGACCTTCTGGGTCTGGACCCGTCCGCCAATCTGAAGCGCATGAGCAAAGGAATGAAGCAGAAGACGGCGATCGTTGCCGCACTCATGGGTGATAAGAAAATACTGATCATGGACGAACCGACTACCGGCCTCGATCCGCTGATGCGCGAGACCTTCCTGGAATTGGTCCGTGAGGAAAAGAAAAAAGGCAGGACGATCTTCATGTCCAGCCATATTTTTGAGGAAATCGAGGATGTCTGCGACCGGGTTGCCATTATCGGGAACGGAAAAATTAAGGATGTGTTGAGCCTTTATAAGCTGCGTCATGACACACCGAGAATGTTCCGGATCACGTTTGCCAGTGAAGCAGCTGCGCGGGAATACGTGCAGAGAGTTCCGGAGGCAGCCGTGGATGAGAAGGGAGCGTCCTCTCGTGAAAACCAGGCAGCAGTTTCCTTTGCCGTTCCGGCTGCCGAGACCGACCGCGTAATAAAGGCGACGAAAGGTCTGCCGGTGATTTCGGTTGACGAGACTCACGAAGATCTTGAAGAATATTTCATGAATATATATCGGAAGGAGATCAGACAATAATGAAAGTTACAAAAATATTTTCCTGGCCGCTGATGAAGCAGAGCCTGAAATCGAATCGGGTTCTGGCCATCGCCTGTACGCTTGTTTTGTGCCTGATGACCGTAGTCACGACCTATGCGGGTAATCTGATTGGCTCCCTGGAGGAGAGCCAGGATTATACAGAAGCGCAGACAGATTTCTATAGTCACCTGTATGTGCTGGTTTCCTATAATGAGATGATGGGAACCGAATTGAGCTATGAGGATTTTGCGGAGGCGGAAGACCGCACCATGTATGATACGGCGTTTGAGATGGCATCCGCGCAGTCGGATGACCTGGATCTTTCCAGTGAAAACTTTGAGACCTCTGCGGAAATACTTGCGGAATCCGATGCTGGTCTGGATGCCTATATTTCTGAGTTTGAGTATGTCTATGCTCTTGGCTCCGTACAGGGCTGCTTCTCCGGAGATGATCTGGATATTGAATCCATGATGACGATGATGCTGGAGATGATGGGTATCCCATCGGATATGCTGGAAGCGATGACCGATATGGATCCTTCCGTCATGCTCAATCAGATGTATTTCACGATCATGAGCCTGCTGCCGATCATTCTGTTCCTTGTATTTGCGGGGAACGCACTGGTGGTCGATCAGGTAGATAAAGGGTCTATGGCATATATTCTCTCCACGCCGACGAAGCGCAGCGCGGTGGTCATTACGCAGGCCGTTTATATGATAGTCATACCGTTTATTATGGTCGGATGCGGTTTCCTTGTAAGGCTGGCTGCTACCCACGCATTCGCCGGGGAAGTGGATGTTGCTAAATATGCAGCACTCTATGGAGGACTGTATGTGCTGACAGAGGCAATGGCAGGAATTTGCTATCTGGCGAGCTGCCTGTTTAACCTCAGCAAATATGCGCTGGGGCTGGGCGGCGGCCTGAATGTATGGTTCTTCCTCTGCTCCCTGCTTGGTATGTTTGGCTCAGAGACTATGGTCAGCATGGGCATCGGTGTAGAGATGCTGGATAATTTCAACCGTCTTACACTGGTTGGTCTCTATGACATCGAAGCGTTGGAAACGGTTGGCTCCGGGAGTGTAGACTATGCGTTTGTACCGAAACTGGTTGCTCTTGTAGTAATTGCAATCGCATGCTATGTAGCTGGTATGATACGGTTCCAGAAAAAGGATCTGCCGCTGTAAATTGGCAAAATGTTATGATTAGATAACAGTATCCCGATACGATGGTCACAGGTAAAAGATGGCTTTCGTACCGGGATTTTTAAATTTTTTATTATTAGACTGACTGGTTCGGACTTGACACAAAAGGAAACATACGTTATAACACGCCTATAACAAAAGAAGAGAGGAAGTCATTAAGTGGAAAATACGAACGGGGAGCTTCGGATTGGAATCGACGTGGGTTCCACAACAGTGAAAGTGGTGATTACGGATGCCCGAACGCAGGATGTGCTTTATGCGCGGTACGTGCGGCATAATGCGAGGCAGAAGGAAACGGTTGGCAATCTGCTTGCGGAGGCGGAAGAGAAGAAATACCCGGATCAGCGGTTCCGGGCGGCAGTCTGCGGCTCCGGAGGCCGGACGATTGCCGAAAAGCTGGGCGTTCATTACATACAGGAGGTGGTGGCTAATTCGGCTGCGGTCCGGGTATTGTACCCACAGGTAAAAACAGCGATTGAACTCGGCGGCCAGGACGCGAAGGTTGTGTTTTTTTATTTTGATAAGGAGAAACAGCAGCTGCAGACCTCTGATATGCGGATGAATGGAAGCTGTGCCGGCGGCACCGGTGCTTTTATTGATGAAGTAGCGGCGCTTCTGAATGTGGAGACGGAGCAGTTTGAAGCTCTGGCATCGCAGGGTCAGACGGTCTATGACATCTCCGGCCGCTGCGGTGTGTTCGCAAAGACGGATATCCAGCCTCTGCTGCTTTCCGGGGCAAAGAAAGAGGATATTGCACTTTCCACGTTTCATGCCATTGCAAAACAGACCATTGGCGGTCTGGCGCAGGGGCTGGAGCTGGCGCCGCCCATTATTTTCGAGGGAGGACCGCTGACCTTCAATCCGACATTGATCGAGACCTTTGCAAAGAGACTCCGTTTGAAAGATGAGGATATTGTGCGTCCGGAACATCCGGAAACGATTGTGGCTTATGGTACGGCTATTGCCATAGATCAGATCTTTCCGGAAAAAGAGGGAGAAGCGGATACAGTCACTTTACGTGAACTGATGGAGAGACTCGCCGCTCCGGAAAAATCTTCCCGGGAGACAGAGCACAAGGCAAAGCCTTTCTTTTGCATACCGGAAGAAAAGAAGCGGTTTCAGGAGAGACATGCCAGGGAACTGCAGGCGTTATGTACGCCGAAACCGGTGGATGGAGAGCTGCGGGTCTGGCTGGGGATTGACTCCGGCAGTACCACATCAAAGTTTGTCCTGCTGGATGAGGAAGGCCGGGTAGTTGACCGCTTTTATGCGCCCAACAAAGGAGAAGCCCTGCTGGTGGTGCGGGACGGTCTGCTTGAAATGAAGCGAAAATATGATGCGCAGGGCATCCGACTGCATATTCTTGGCCTTGGTACGACCGGGTATGGAGAAAACCTGTTGGCGCGGGCATTTGGCGCGGACTATCATACGGTCGAGACGGTGGCGCATGCCATGGGCTGCACGCATTACTATCCGGATACCACATTTTTACTGGACATCGGCGGTCAGGACATGAAAGCAATCTGGCTGGAGGATGGCATTATCACGAACATCATGCTGAATGAGGCCTGCTCGTCCGGGTGCGGCTCTTTTCTGGAGAATTTTGCCTCCGGCCTGCAGATACCGGTGGATGAGATTGCGGAGACAGCTTTTCGCTCCGAATCTCCGGCGAAGCTTGGCAGCCGCTGTACGGTGTTCATGAACAGTACGATCATTACGGAACAGCGAAACGGGAAGGGGCCGGATGATATTATGGCCGGACTTTGCCGTTCTGTGATCGAGAATGTTTTTACGAAAGTCATCCGTATTTCTGATACAGCCCAGTTAGGGAAGCATGTTGTAGTGCAGGGCGGCACGTTCCGCAATCAGGCGGTGCTGCGTGCTCTGGAGGAATATCTGGGAATTGAAGTAAAGCTGGCACCTTATCCGGGCGAGATGGGGGCCATCGGTGCGGCTCTGGAGGTGAAACGCCAGATAACAGAAGCAGGCTATCTGGACGGAAAAGAATCCTCTTTTATAGGATTTGACGCTCTGGAGAAATTCTCTTATGAGACGCGCAGCGGCGTACAGTGTACTGGCTGTGGAAATCGTTGCAGCCGCACAATCGTTACTTTTTCTACCGGAAAGACTTGGGTATCAGGCAACCGGTGTGAGAAAGGGGCCGTGGTTGAAGAAAAAAATGTGACCTCAGGATGTGGACAGCAGAGTAAGGCAGACGATATAAAATCCGCGAAAGAACGCAGGACAGCGTCAGAGAAATTAGCAGGAAAACAGACAGATAAACAAACGGAAAAACAAATAGAAAAACCAACAGAAAAGCAAACTGAGGGGCCTGCGGATTTATTTGCAGAACGCGAGAAGCTTCTCTTTGCAGATTACCCGTACCATCAGGCAGCTCCGTACAAAGGAGAAGTGATTGGTCTGCCCAGAGTTTTGGAATTCTGGGACAGTATGCCGTTCTGGAACACTTTTTTCCGGGCGCTGGGTTATCAGACGAAGTTTTCCCACAAAAGCTCGCGGAAGCTTTACGAGCAGGGGTTACAGTACGTAGCGTCGGATACGGTCTGTTTTCCGGCAAAGCTGGTGCATGGGCATGTCATGGATCTGGCCGGGATGGGCGTAGACCGCATCTTTTTCCCTTATGTGATGCACATGCCCCCGGAGGGAGTGGACAAGCTCAGTCCTTATGTCTGTTCTGTTTTACAGGGATATCCAATGGTCGTGCGCAATTCGCAGAATCCGGAGAAAAACGGGAAGGTTATCTTTGATACACCGGTATTCCACTGGTTTGAGGAGAAAGACCGGAAAAAGCAGATCTGCAGCTATGCGGTGGAGACGCTGGGGGTGACGAAGGCAGAGGCGGCGTCGGCCTTTGCGGACGGGGAGCAGGCGCTGCTGTCTTTTCGGGAAACGCTGACGCGGCGTGGCAGTGAGATCGTCCGCCAGGCGCATGAATCCGGCACATATGCGGTGGTATTGGCCGGACGGCCTTATCACACGGATCCTTTTATCTGCCACGATCTGTCCAGACGCTTCACTGAACGCGGCGTTCCTGTACTGACGGTGGACAGTCTGCCGGGGCTTAGTGAACAGGATTTGAAAAATACCAGAATCGAGATTACCAATGACTTCCACACACGGATGCTGGAGGGCGCGATGGTAGCGGCAAAAGATTCAGCACTTGAATATGTGCAGATTGTCAGCTTTGGCTGCGGACATGACGCCATCCTGTCCGATGAGATCAGCCGGATTCTGGCGGAATGCGGCAACAAATCTCCGCTGATTCTCAAGGTGGATGAGAGCGATGCTACCGGATCGCTTGGTATTCGTATCCAGTCGTTTCTGGAGACGATTGCGATTAAGCGCAGGAATGATTGCGTCCGGGATTGCATGGAATATACGGAAACGCGATCCGCTTCGCTACAGACGGCGGAAAGCCGTGCCGTTCGAGCAGAAAACACTGTGCGTATGAACGGCGCTTTTCAGGGAAAACTATCAGAGCCGAGTCCTGCGAAATTCCATAAGGATGACCGGAAACGGCGCACGATTTTGGTGCCGAATATTTCCAAAGAGGTATCTGTTCTGTTGTCTGCCATTATGGAAAAAGAAAACTACACCGTGAAAACGCTGCCCATCGGCGGGCCGGAACAGATTGCCTTGGGGAAGAAGTATGTCCATAATGATATCTGTTTCCCATGCCAGATGGTGATTGGAGAACTGATCAGTGAATTGCAGAGAGGAAATTATCGGCAGGATGAGGTGGCCGTGGCCATGGTGAAATTCCAGTGCGACTGCCGGATGTCACATTATGCGGGGCTGCTGCGGAAAGGGTTGGATCGGGCCGGTTTTACAGATGTTCCGATTGTGACTACCGATGCGAATGATACGAAGGATATGCACCCGGGTGTGATGATTCTTGGAATTTCCGCCATCTGGGAAGCAGTATGGACTTTTATGATGCTGGATATTCTTACGGACATCTGCCGGAAAATCCGTCCCTACGAATTGCATTTGGGCGAGACGGATGAGGTTTACAATGACTGTGTGCACCGACTGGCCGAAGGAATCCGCAAGGGTGTGAAAAACGCCAGAAAGGTCTTTGAGACCTGTATTGACCGGATGGGGCAGATTCCCTATGACCGGAGCCATTTGAAGCCAAAGGTGTTTGTCACCGGAGAATTGCTGGTGACCTATCACCCTGGTTCCAATTTCAATATTGAACGGTATCTGGAAGCCAACGGCATGGAAACGGCCTTCCCCAGGATTACCGATCAGCTGCGGAAGGATTTCCGCGCTACTGAATGTGAGATCAAAGATTACCATGCCAGCATCCCGCCCTATCCGCAGCTGGTGGAAGGGTTGTTCGATTATGTTCAGAAGCAGCTGGAGAAGGCCGCTGTCCGCCATGAGCTTTATGAATGCGCGAAAAAGCCAAAAGAATTGTACAAAGAAGTCAGCAACATCATCCCCGAGACCTTAAGCTGCGGGGAGGGCTGGCTGATGGCTGCGGAGATCGCGCACAACGCGAAAGAAGGAGTAAAGTCGTTCATTATCCTGCAGCCTTTTGGCTGTTTGCCGAACCATGTCTGCGGACGCGGAGTTATCAAGCGGCTGAAGGAAGAGTATCCGGACATCTCAATTCTGCCGCTTGACCTTGATCCCGACACCAGCTATGCGAATGTAGAGAATCGGCTGCAGATGCTGATCATGAACCATGGTCCGGAAGAAACGGACAGAAAGGTTTCCTAAACGGTGAAAAAGAAAATCGCGATTATTACCGGTGCATCGAGCGGACTGGGGAGAGAATTTGTCAGGCAGCTGGATAAAAAAATGGAAACGCTTCGTGAGAAAAGCGCAGAAAATCTGAAAGAAGATTTAAATGAAAATCCGAATAATACTCTGGATGAAATGTGGGTCATTGCCCGCAGGGAAGAACGGTTGGCTGAATTGCGCAGTCAGATCAGCACGACTCTGCGGGTGATTCCGCTTGACCTGACGCAGAAGGAATCGTTTCAGAAAATCCATGTCCTTCTGGAAGAAGAGGAACCAGATGTGCAGTATTTAATTAATGCAGCCGGTTTTGGAAAAATCGGTTCATGGAAGGATATTTCCATAGAAGACTGCGACGATATGATTGATTTGAATTGCCGTGCGGCAGTAAATATGACACAGCTGGTACTTCCCTTTATGAGCAGAGGAGCAAATGTACTGGAAATCTGTTCAACAGCAGGCTTCCAGCCTTTTCCATATCTGAACGTTTATTCGGCATCCAAAGCTTTCCTTTACCGTTACAGCCGCGCTCTCCGCGTGGAATTGCTTGGAGCGGGTATCCATGTGACAGCAGTCTGCCCGTACTGGGTGAAGGATACGGAATTTATTGGCACAGCCCAGAAAACGGATGAAAGTAGGTATATCCGGCATTTCCCGCTTGCGTCCCGTGAAAAGAATGTCGTTCGTCATGCTCTGATTGACGCAGAATTGGGGTTGCCTGTGTCTACGCCCGGACTGGTTTGTACGGTTCATCGAATCGCGGCAAAATTTATCCCGAGTGAAATCATGATGGGAATCTGGGCAATTTTGCGCAGAATATGAAGAAACAAAGCTTTTTAGGTATAAAGAGCAGGAGGAATCAGAGACAAAACTGTTAAAATAAACCATAAGCAGATCAGGGCGGGATTACCGCACTGGATACGATACTTGCGGAGCTGCCGTGTGGCAGAAAAACCTGGGGATAATTGAAAATTTCCTGTTGACAAACAGAAATATGCGCGTATAATAGTTGGTAAGCAAACGGTTTGCATACGAACCAATAATATGCGAAACCATGCAGTGTATGAAACGCAGACCATACAGAAAATCAAATGGAATTCCAACCGGAAAACCATACGGAATTCCAGACAGGAAAGGAGAGAGGGAATGGACAGCCTGCATGTCCGGATTGCCCTGACGAAAGGACAGTTCAGCAAATACATCTTACGCAAGGCCAGAGAGATCGGATTGCTGCGGGGACAGCCGCACATTCTGGAGTACCTGGCGACAAATGACGGCTGTTCGCAGACAGAGGTTTGCGAAGCCTGGGATCTGGATAAGTCCACAGTTTCCGGCCTGATCGAACGGATGGAACGGGACGGCCTGATTCGTGTCGAACGGGAAGAAGACGACCGGAGGAAAAAGAAGCTGTTTCTCACATCGAAGGGCACCGAGCTGGGTGAAAAAATGGATGTGTATATGAAGCAGCTGGATGAGCTGGCATTCGCGGAAATATCAGAAGAGGAGCAGGAGCAGTTCATGCTCATGCTTTCCCGCATTTATCAAAATTTAAAAGGAGCAGAAGAAAATGGGAAAGAATAAAACGAAACAGACAGAACAACACGCATCCGCAGGAGCGGGAAAAGGTGCAGCTGGCGGACAAAGCGTGAGTGGAAATAATGCGCATGGCGCGGGTGGAACACAAAATAAAATGGCAGTCATGCCGATGAATACGCTGCTTTTGACGATGTCTGTACCGTTGATGCTGTCTTTGCTGGTGCAGTCTCTTTATAATATTGTGGACAGCATTTTTGTATCGAGATATTCGGAGCAGGCGCTGACTGCCACCTCCCTGGTTTACGCGATTCAGTTTCTGATGATCGCGGTCGGCGTCGGCACGAATGTCGGATTGAATTCCCTGTTATCCCGGTATGTTGGCGCAAAGAAAAATGAGGATGCCTGCCGGGCAGCGACGACAGGGCTGATTTTGAATATCATTTCAGCCTTGATTTTCTCCCTGGTCGGTATCTTTTTTGCGAAGCCGATTGCAGGTCTGATGACCAGTGATCCGGAATTGAAGGAGCTTTGCATCCAGTATATGCAGGTATGTGTTATTTTCTGTTATGGTACTTTTATCCAGACCTACGGACAGCGGCTTTTGCAGGCGGTAGGAGATACGATTCTGAGTATGGTTTCCTTGATCTCCGGCGCGATCATCAATATCATCCTGGATCCGATTATGATTTTTGGCCTGCTCGGCTGCCCGGAGATGGGCATCCGCGGCGCGGCGATTGCGACTGTTATCGGACAGTGTACCGGTGCAGTGGTGGCTCTGGTATTAAACAAGACGAAAAACCCTGTCATCCATGTGCATTTCAAAGGTTATCATTTTAGCATGGACGACGTGAAGGCAATCTACCGTGTCGGCATGCCGACCATCGTCATGCAGGCGATCGGCAGCGTGATGACTTTCGCGGTAAACGCGGTTCTGATGTCTGTCTCTACAACGGCGGTGGCGTTTTTCGGCGTCTATTACAAGCTGCAGAACTTCCTGATGATGCCGATGAACGGTCTCGGTCAGGCGACGATCCCGATTGTCGGCTTCAACTTCGGCTCCGGCAACAAGGATCGGATCAAGCAGGCATGGAAATGCGTCGTTCCGGCCGGTGTCGTGATGGCACTGATCGGCACGGTGATCTTCCTGGCATTCCCGAAGCAGCTGCTCGGCCTCTTCGCTGCAAGTGAGGAGATGCTTGCGATCGGCGTACCGGCACTGCGGATTATTTCCGTGACCTTCGTCTTCGCTACCATGACGATCATCTTCGGCTACTTTGGCTCCGGCCTCGGCAACGGCGTGATCAACATGATCGGCGGCGCGATCCGTCAGCTGGTGGTGCTTGTGCCGCTCGTATGGGTGTTCACGAACTTCCTTGGAATCTCCTATACCTGGTACGCGATGTGGATTTCGGAAGTGCTGGCATTTATCTACAGCTTTATCAGTATTAGAAAAGAAACGAAGAAAAAAGCAGGGTTCTGATGATGAAAAAATCCGCTGATTTCCATGATGGGATCAGCGGATTTTTTTGTATCTTCTGTGGAATAATCTGTTTGTAATCTGATTCTGCGGTAAGAGCAGTCTGAGGGCAGTTTTTACCGCATTTTTATGCACAGAGCCGGGCAGGGTATTTTTGCGGCTAAAGCTGTACTCAGCGTTATTCCGTCAATTATTCCAATCAGGAATGACCCTTATGGAATTCGAATTGTACTTTTGCTGTGCATTTATTATAATTTTCATTGAAAAAACTCCACAATTACTAAAAAATTACAGGAATGAATGAACGGAGAGGTGAGAATATGGACAAATGCCATGATATCCGGTATGTTGGAATCAATGACAGTGAACTGCGCGTATTCCGGAATCTGTCGTATGCGGGGAACGGACTGACATTTAGCTCGTATCTGGTGCAGGCACAGGATGAGTGCCTGCTGATTGGAACGGTACCGGACGCTTATGTGAGAGAGTGGATGGAGCAGATCCGGCAGAACGTTTCGTTTGAACGGATCAGCCATATGGTTGTGTTTACGGAAGAAAACAGCAGAGAGGCGGTGCTGCGTATTTTGCAGGAGAATGCCGGGATTGAACTGATTGCCGCATATCCTGTGCTTGAGCAGCTGAAGAAAATCCTGCCGGAGGGGACGAAGAGCCTGGAGATCCGGAACAATCGTACGCTGACGCTGCTGGGATCTCAGTTTCAGTTTCAGCTGCTTGGAGCGGGGACGCTTTGCCCGGCGCTGTATGTGCTGGATCAGGCGGATCGCAGTATTTATACATCGGATCTGTTTGGCTCCCTGTACTGCGGGTTGGAGCTTCCGGAAGCAGATTCGATAAGAAGCACACAATGGGATCTGGGAATGAAAGACTTTTATGAAGATCTTGCGGCTTCCGGAAGGGCTGCGGATGCAGAATGTGTAGTCGAGTTTGTGCGGGAGCATGAGGTGGCGGCCATCTATCCCTCCATAGGACCGGCGGTGAGCGGGGAAAAGCTGGAAGAAATGCTGGCATATTATCTGCAGCAGGCCACTGCCGAAGCGGCATCACAGAAGGATGGGGCAGCCTCCGTTTGTGGCACTGCCGGGACTTCAGAGGGACAGACAGAGTCTCTGACGGGAAAACCTGCCTTGAGGGCGTCTGCCCACCCGAGTGTGGCGATTCTTTATGAAGGAACGAACGAGCTTTCAGATTACGCGGCCTGTGTGGAAAATGGCCTGAAGGAGGCTGAGGTTTCCAACGTCACACGCTGTAACCTTTCCACCACAGATCGGAATGAAGCGATCCGCATGGCGCTCTCGGCGGATGTCCTGCTTCTTGGAACGACGATCTCGAAGGGAACTCCTGCAAAGGCAATCTGGGATGTGGTGACGTCTTTGAAAGCGGAAAGCTGCAAGGGCAAGCTGGCGTCGATTTTCTATAAGGTTTCCACGCAGGATGACCAGGCGGATTTCTTAAGAGAACATCTGGCTTTTCTCGGTTTTGATTTAGGAATCCAGAGCAGCTTTTTTGTAGGGGAGCTGACGGAAAATGATCTGAAAAATGCCGGAAATTATGGCTTTGGAGTCGGATGCAGCGCCCGGAAGGTGCCGAATCCCAGGAAGCCGAAGCTTGTAAAATGTCTGGTCTGCGGAGAAATATTTGATGCGTCGCTTGGCACCTGTCCGGTCTGCGGTGTGGGACTCGACCAGTGCGTGCCGGTCGAGGAGGAAGAAATTTCTTATCGGAAGGATACCGATCTGCGCTATGTCATTCTTGGCGGCGGCGTCGCCGGTGCATCGGCGGCGGAGGCCATCCGCAAAAGGGATCAGACGGGAGAAATTCTGCTCCTGTCAGCAGAGGATTATCTGCCGATCCATCGCCCGATGCTGACGAAAAATCTCAGCATTGCGGACGCACCGGATGAGGAGCTGTACCTTCACCCGACCGGATGGTATGAGGAACAAAGGATTTCCCTGCGGCTGGGAGAGACGGCGGACGCCTTTGACCCGGAGCGGAAGATCGTCCATGCTGCGAAAAGCGGCGATGAGATTCCTTATGACCGCCTGATTTTTGCGACCGGCGCGGAGTGTTTCATTCCGCCGTTTGAAGGCTGGCAAAAAGAGGGAGTGGTGACGATCCGTCATCTTTGGGACAGCCGGAAAATTCAGGACTGGATGAAAACCGCCAAAAACGCGGTCGTGATCGGAGGCGGCGTCTTAGGACTGGAGGCTGCGAGCGAGCTGCTGAAAAACGGGATACATGTGACAGTGCTGGAGGCAGCGCCGCAGATCATCGGACGGCAGGCAGACGCAGATTCCGCCGCAGTGCTGCGCGGGAAGATGGCGGCGCTGGGCGTGGAATGTCTGGAAGGCGTGCAGATCGAAGACATTACCGGCGAGGAGCGGGCGACAGGAGTGAAGCTGAAAACCGGAGAAACTTTCCCTGCGGATTTCGTGATTGTTTCCTGCGGAAACCGGGCGAATGTGAAGGCCGCACAGGATGCCGGAATGCAGGTGGAGCGTGCGATTGTTGTGAACGCCTTTATGGAGACGAGCCTTCCTTCTGTTTATGCCTGCGGAGACTGTGCGCAGTACGACGGCGTGAATTTCCAGCTCTGGGCGGAAGCGTCCGAGCAGGGACGGATTGCGGGTGCGAACGCGGCGGGAGAACGGCTGGCATACGAGTCACAGCTGTTGGGACTGAATCTGGATGGGTTTGGGACAACCCTGTTTGCAATCGGAGATCCGGGCAAGCAAAGCGGCGTGCCTTACCGACTGGTAAAAATCGTCGACGATGTGGACAACAGCCAGGAGCAGTACTGGTTCATGGGAAATGCCCTGCAGGGTGCGGTGCTGATCGGGCGTCCGGACAAGACCGCGGATGTTACGAAGGCTGTGATGGAGCACGCACGGCATGAAGAACTGTTTTAAAAAAGGAATAAGGAAGTGAACAGCATGAAAGAAAATAACAAAACGCCCCGTACCCCTCGTACGATGGAGCTGCCGAGACCGGAAAAGGTAACCTGCCCTTATGGAGAATCCTATCAGGCGGATGTTGTGGTGATTGGCTGCGGATTTGCAGGGCTGAATGCTGCTGTCTCCGCAAAAGAGACAGGACAGAATGTCCTAGTGATTGACAAGGGAAAACCCGGCTATTCCGGACTCTCTCCCTGGCCGTCGAGCTTTCGCTGGTTCGACCCGGAGCGCGGAGATGATGAGGAAGCCTTTAAGGAGGCTATGAAACGCGGCGGAGACTATCTGTGCAATCTGCGCTGGTATGAATGCTGGCTGAAGGAATCGAAGGGCATTTATGAGCGTCTGACCGACTGGGGGATTCTCGCCCAGTATCCGAAGGCTGCGGAGGCCGGAGATTTTTACGAGCGGGAGGACTTTGTTGGATACCGGGAGATGTTTGACAAATTTGACCGTCATAAAAAATGGATCGAGGTATTGAACCGGTATGAGATTCCGTATCTGGAGCATACGATGGTGACAGACCTGATCGCCGGGGCTGCAGAGCCCGGAGAAGAAGCAGAGAGCCAGATAGGGAAGGATGCAAGAAAAATCTGCGGCGTGATGGCTTTCCATGTCCCGAGCGGACAGGTGATCACTGTGAGCGCGAAAGCTGTGGTCATGGCGACCGGAGGCGGCAGCTACAAGCCGACAGGATACCCGGTCGGCGGCGATACCTTTGACGGAGAATATATGGCCTGGGAGATGGGGCTTCCGATTACGGGAAAGGAATTTGAGGACTTCCACACGACATCCAGCCAGGCGCCGGGCAATGTGTTTCTGGACAACCACTGGCAGTATCTGGAAAACATCTGGCTGTGCGGCGGTGATGTAGATCTGGAGAGTGCTGCCGGATATGCCTCGGCGAAAGGGTACGCGATGGTCCTGAAGCGGGTACAGAACTCCGTAAATGGTGTGCCGCTCGCAAATGGAAGTGAGGTTCAGAATGTGGCGACAGCCAATTATACCCGCCGCGGCGGCTCGAAGGTCTATGAGACAGACCCCGAGGAAGTGCGTTCCGGAAAAATGAGTACGCCGGTAGCAGCGAGTACGCTGGCAGGAGCAGCGACCGGTATGTGCTGCCATCTTACGTCCGGTGTGTTCTGTGGTCTCGGAGAAACGGACGGAAAAACGGAGATTGCCGGACTCTATGTAGCCGGAGACGGGATCCATGCGACCTCCCCGTCCGGTTCGGCCTATCCTTGCGGTGTTGGCTTTACATCCTGCTTTACATCAATCGATGGCGATCATGCAGGCCGCGCGGCAGCTTCCTATGCGGCCGGTGAAAGCTTTGCACCGCTGCCGGAAGAAGAAATACAGCTGAAAAAAGAGGAAATGCTTGCTCCTCTGGGACGTGAAAATGGCTTTGACCCGAACTGGGCGCGCGATGTGCTGCATTCGATCATGGCGCCTTATTGGATCACTGTGGTTAAAAGCGAGGAGACCCTGAAGGCGGCGCTGGTGCAGGTGGAATATATGCGTGATCATGTGATTCCGAAGCTGCAGGCCGCTACCAGCCACGATTTAAGACTGTGTATCGAGATGAAACACAAAGTACTCTCCGCGGAATTAAAGCTCCGCGCCGGCCTGGAACGGAAGGAAAGCCGCGGAACGACCTACCGCGAGGATTATCCGTTCCGGGATGATGAGAACTTTTTATGCTACATCACCCAGAGAAAGGCAGAAAACGGAGAAAGTACGTTTGATAAGGTGCCGGTTCCGGACGCCTGGGCGGGCGACAGAGAAGAAGCTTATCCGTCTCGCTATGTATTTTATTTCCCCGGGGAGCCGGAAAAAATGGGCTTTCAGCTGCCCGAAAGAGGCCGTAAAGGAAAGGGGGAGCGAAAATGAGTGTGGTAAGAATCGATCTGAACCGATGCATCGGATGCAAAAACTGTGTAGAGATTTGCCCGATGGATGTCTTCTATTTTGATGAAAAAGCACGCAAGTCTGTGCTGGCCTATCCGGAAAACTGTCAGAGCTGCGGCCAGTGTTATCTGAACTGCCGCGGACGCGCCATCGGGATGTCGAATGACACCTATGGCTACCCGATCACGGCCTTCCGCGGAGCGACATCCTCGCCGATGAACCGCATGATTGTCACCGAGCCTGGCGTGATCAGGGAGCTGACAAAGGGAAAGCTGCCCTGAAAAAACGCTTTTGGTGGCACATTAGAACTGTTTGAATAGTAAGTAAGGCTGTCTATCAGTTATTGCACGGAAAAGATACACAGGAAATTTGCATGAAAAACGATAGAAGGAGACCCCATGAAAATAAAAGAAATTATTCAAAAGCTGGAAGCATTTCACCCGCCGCTGGAGCATCCGCACACCTGTGATGTGGTAAAGATCGGGAACGCGGACGCCGAGTGCAGCGGAATTATTCTTACCTGCTTCGCGTCGATTGAAGTGATCCGGAGGGCTGTGCAGGAAAAGGCCAACCTGATCATCTGTCATGAACCTCTTTTTTACAGTCACGAGGACACGACGGACTGGCTGGAAGACGATCCGGTATACGAGGTAAAGAGAAAGCTGCTGGAAGAAAACCAGATCGTTGTTTACCGGGATCATGACCACATCCACGGGGGCCACGGCGGAGCGAACATTGACGGGATTTTCTACGGCATTATGAATGAGCTGGGCTGGAAGGAATATGTCATCGGAGATACGAAAAAGCCTTTGCTCTATGAAATCCCGCAGACAACGGTGCCGGAGCTGGCGGACTTTCTGATGAAGAAGCTGAATATTTCCGGTATCCGCGTAGTAGGAAGTCACGACACTGTCGTCCGCAGAGTGTTCTTCTGCGAGCATGTGCAGGGAGCAAGACCGTTTGGCAACAAGACAGAGATTCCGGACAATGAGACGATGAAAAAAGTAAGGAGAGAGCAGGCAGATGTGCTGATTCCTTTTGAAATCATTGACTGGACGCTGAGTGCCTACGTGCGCGATTCCTGCGCGGCGGGGATACCGAAAACCATACTGGAGATGGGACATTTCAATGTGGAGGAGCTGGGCATGCGCTACATGGTTCGCTATCTGCCAAACGTCATCGGATGTGAAGTGCCGATGAAATATGTGCAGTCCGGCGACAGCTTCTCATACATTACAAAATGATCAATCTTTTATCCTTTGAGAAAGTCAGCGAATTCTCTGGCAACTAGAGACGCTTTCCGGATCGGGTAGACCATATAAATCTCGTAAAAAATATCCGGTGCGATGGGGCGGATTACGGTTCCCTCCATTTCCAGATGGGAAGCCATGTTGTGAGTCAGAATAGACAGTCCCATTCCCTTCTGGATCAGGTCAAAGAGAACGGATGCCCTGTCGACGGAGATCGAAGGGTGCAGATCGAAAGTCGGATCGGCTTTCCTGATACTGCTGCGCAGCGAGCTCATGTGGCGGAACTCAATCAGAGACTCGCTTTTCAAATCCTCCAGGAGAACTGTTTTTTTCTTCGCGAGAGGATGAGACTGAGGCATCACAACTGAGAGCGTATCACAGGTGTAGAGCTGCTGCTGGTAGAGATCCTCCGGGAATTCATAATTTCCGGTCAGAATAAAATCGACCTTCTTCTGCTGCAGCCAGTCGATCAGATCCCTTTCGCTGCCTTGCAAAAAAGAGTACTGACAGTGCGGATGCTGCTTTTTATAATCTTTAAAAAAGGGCATGAAATTGTAAAGTGTTACCAGTGGAATATACCCGATGTTGACCTCCGGCGCTTCCGACTCTTTGCCAAGCAGATTTTGGGTGTACTCTTTCTGGATGCTGACCATCTGCTCTGCATAAGGAAGCCATGCTTTTCCAAAATCGGACAGCACAGCCCCCTTTTTGGAGCGGATGAACAAATCCTCACCCAGGTCCGTTTCAACCGACTTGATATGCTTTGAGAGAGAGGACTGGCTGATAAAAAGAAGATCCGCCGCTTCCTGAAAATGCAGCACACGTGCCAGGACGACAAATTCGTTGATGTAATTTAATTCCATAATGGTACCTCGCTTCCGGAACACCATAAGTATGGTGTAAAGATGCAAAGCTTCGATACAGACTCCGGGGAAGCTCCATATCGGTTCCGACCCTTTGCATACGTTAATATTCTTTATAGTTAGCAGTATAGCAGATGGAGAAAACGATGTCAAAATAAATGTCCGTTTTCAATCAATTTGGCTTATGCATTTTTGGCAGCTGGTGCCCTGTGTCTGAAAGCGGACAGATTCCAAATAGCTTCTGATTGGATTCCAAAACGGAATGAAGCAGAGATATAACGAATTGCAAAGGATGGATGGTTTTTGTATAATATGACCAAGTTAAAAGAACGAATGGTTTAGGAGATGTACGAAATGACAATAACAAAAGCGGTGACAAAGAATGGAATTGTGGTCGGAATGCCGGGAAAACAGACCGAATGTACGATGTTCCTCGGAATTCCGTACGCAAAGCCGCCGGTTGGGGAGCTCCGGTATCAGGCTCCGCAGAAGGCGGAAAGCTGGGAAGGTGAGCGGGAGTGCTTCTCGTTTTCGCCGGCCTGCATCCAGGATCGAAAGGGAGGCGACTTCCCGATCTCGGAGGACTGCCTGTACCTGAACGTATACACACCGGCGAAAACAGCGGAAGAAAAGCTTCCGGTCATGTTCTGGATTTACGGCGGCGGCTTTGGAGGCGGAAGATCCTCGGATCCGGAGATGTATGGCGAGAGCCTGACCCGGAAGGACGTGGTGGTCGTTACCATCAATTACCGTTGCGGTGTGTTCGGCTTTTTTGCTACAAAGGAGTTGGAGGAGCGAAATGGTCAGGTGGTAAATGCCGGTATTCTCGATCAGATTGCGGCGCTTACCTGGGTGCGGGAAAACATCCGCGCATTCGGAGGAGATCCGGAGCGCATCCTGGTGTTTGGACAATCCGCAGGCGGAATGTCCACGCGGATGCTGATGACGTCCCCTCTGGCAAAAGGAATGTTTTCCAGAGCGATCATTGAATCCGGAGGCGGCCTCAACGAAGCCGATCCGATCCGGCCGAAGGAAGAATTTATGGCACTGTGTGAGCGGGCGATGCGGCATATCGGATGGACGATCGAAGATATGCTGACACGCGATGCGGAAGAAATCTCAGAGAAGATGGCAGAGGCTGCGAAGGAGACGGCGGAAGGTTTTGAGGTCGGGTATTTTCAGCCGTTCCTGGATGGTGTTTCTCTGATAGAGGTACCTGGAAAATTGATTGCCAGAGGCGAATATCCTGATATCCCGATTATCTGCGGAACCGTGGCCGGGGACGCCTGGATGTTCTCCAGAAAGGTGATGCGCCAGTTCCCGAATGACCGGTATTTCCGGGGCTTTTCCTACGCGGCAAGTCAGGCATGGGCCAGACTTTGCGTAAAAGAAGGACGCACACCGATTTACACCTATTACATGGATCGGACACAGCCGAAAAAAGAGGGAGGTCCGACGCACGGAAGGGCTCCGGCATATGGCGCAGGGACTCCGCATTCATCGGAAATCGTCTATGTGTTTGGCACACTCGATAGCCGCAGCAAGGGATTTGGAGAACTTGATTTTGAACTGTCTGAGGCAATACAGACCTACTGGACGAATTTTGCGAAGACCGGCGATCCGAACGGAGATACAGCCCGAGATGCGGCCGGAGAGGGCATTTGCCGCTGGGAGCCTTATACAGAGCAGACTCCGCTGGCCATGCATTTTGGCGATGATGGGTATCAGATGGCAGACCTGGTGGAAACGGATGCGGAAAAGCTGGCGCTTAAGATTACCGAAGAGCATCCCGGCCTGCTGACTTCGCTGGAAGGATATGAATTGTGACTGGCTTGCAGACAGGGCAGGGTCGCTTTGAAGAATCAGTAATGAATGAAAAATAAATGGAGACTTATTAAGAAATATAAAAGCAGTGGGTTATTCTGAAGAAACGGAAGCCCCATGACAGATAAAAACGGATGAAAGGTATATAGGAGACGGAGGCGAAAGGATGGGAAAAAACGGAACGATCAAAAACATTACGGCGATGACTTCCAACCGGCCTGACGGTATGGTGATTTCCAGAGCAATCCTGGAATATGACTTCGAGCTTGAAACCAGTCAGGTCAGCCCGGAAGAATATGAGGTGGAAAAGCGTACCATTTTGGATGCTTATGTCAGCGCGGATGTATGCGGAAAAGAACCGGCAGCGTCTGGAAGCTTTGTGGTACTGCAACTGAGCGAAAAGGATGAAACAGCCAGTGTGCAGATCGACAAAGGTCCGGGCGGATTAAGGGGACCAGGACCGGGTGGTCCGCCAAAGGATGGCCCGAAGTTTCCGGGAAAGCAGCCGGGAGGGGATTCCATGGCGGTGGAAGACACGATAGCAGGTGATTCCATGGACGCAGGAGGCCCGCCGAAGGATGGTCCGAAAGGTCCGGGTGGCCCAGGAGGCCCAGGAGGTCCCGGCGGTCCTGCTGGTTCGGCGGCGGAGCTGCGGCCGGTGGCGGTATCTGTAAAACAGAAGGCAGATATCGTCGGCGTGAATGGCGAACTCTGCAAAGGCAGTGACATCTTCCGCATATCGGACCGGAGCATCTGTCCGGTGGCGGATGAGTTCAGGCAGATGAAGCTCGGGGCGCTGAAGTTCAATCTGTTTGTACCTGAAGGATATGACCCATCCCAAAAATATCCGCTGGTGCTGTTTATTCATGACGCAGGGCCGTGCGGAGATGATCCGATGCTGGCGCTTGCGCAGGGAAACGGCGGCCTGATCTGGGCTTCGCCTAAAGAACAGAAAAAACATCCCTGCTTCGTGCTCTGTCCGCAGATTCCCAGGGGGATCCGACTAACAGATGATGACTTTGTAGCCCATCCGGAGATTGAGACGATCAAGCGCATGATTGATCTGCTTTCCGAACAGTACAGCATTGATATGGACCGCATTTACACAACCGGCCAGTCACAGGGGTGCATGGCTTCCCTGGAGCTGGGGATCCGCTATCCGGAATTCTTCGCGGGATTCCTGCTGGTGGCAGGACAGTGGGATCCGGCTCGCAGCAGCGTCCTCTGGAATCAGAACATCTGGATTCTGGTATCGGAAGGCGACAAAAAGGCACTGCCCGGTATGAACGCCATCACCTCTGCGTTTGAAGAAAAAGGCGCTGTGATCGGCAGATACCGCTGGGACGCGAAAATGGATCCGCAGCTGTTGAATGAAGCGGCAGCAAAGGCGGCATCGGATTCGTACCGGATCCGTTATACCGTATTTGAAGGCAGCTCGGTAGTACCGCCGGAAAAGGAAGTGACCCCGGCGACGAATCACGTATGTACCTGGCCGGTAGCCTATGGCATTGAGGCGGTCAGAGACTGGCTTTTTACCAGCCGCAGGGAAAACAGACAGGGGTGATTACATGAAGCTGAAGGATCAGATTATCCGAAGAATCGACAGGCTGATGTACCGCACCTGGAACGAAGACCAGCCTGCCCGTACCTGGCACAGCGGTTTTTACCACCGCTATTTTGAAGGCTATCGTGAAAATACGACCGCGGATCAGGACGGAAAGCATAAAAAAGTGGAACGGTTTTATGCGGGATGCTATTACCTGGATCAGGAGAAAACGGCGGATTTTATTGGCAAAAGAGTTCTGTACGCCATCCTGCTAGCGGGAGCTGTTTACCTGTATTACGTATCCTGCTTTTCAGAGCAGATGGCTGCGAATTACGCGACGGCAGTGTCGGTGCTCCAGTCCGTGGACATCTTCCTGTTTCTGTGGCTGGCATATATTTATGTCTGCGGCCTGCTTGCCGGAAGAAAAATGATTTACAGTGAATACAAAGGCAGCCACATTCGCCTGACACAGGTAACTCTGGCCGGCAGCGTGTCACTGGCAGCTACAGCGGCGGCGAAGTTGATTTACGCAGTTTACGAAGGAGCCCTGGATGTCCGCCATATTCAAAATGCGGCAATCCTTGTAGCAGCAGCGGGCTTCCTCTGGATGATACGTCTCATCGAGATGAGAACGAAATACGAGGTAGAGGAAAGCAAACAGGCGGGCAAAGCCGGTATCGAGATCAGCTGACGAAAGGAAGGGATGAACATGTGGAAATACATTGTAAAAAGACTGTTATGGTCGATCGTTATTATGGTCGGCGCAGGAATTATTATTTTCCTGCTGACCTATTTCACTCCGGGAGATCCGGCTGCACAGCTGATTGGCTCCGACGCGAGCGCCGCTGACCTGGCTGCTCTGCGGGCAAAGCTGGGAATAGACAAGCCTTTCCTGCAACAGCTTGTGACCTTCCTGTATAACTCATTCATTAAATGGGACTGGGGTACCTCCTGGACCTACAACGAGCCTGTGATGTCTACCATCCTTTCGAGACTGCCGCGTACGGCGATTATCGGCTTCGGTCAGATGATCCTGACAGTGGCGATCGGCATTCCGCTGGGAATCTTTGCGGCACGGCATCAGGGACACTGGCAGGACTACGGTGTGCTGGGCGTCTGCATGGTTCTGGTATCCCTGCCGGATATGTGGGTAGCGCTGATGTTCGTATTGCTGTTTTCCCTTCAGCTTCACTTGCTTCCGGCATACGGAATCGGCGGACCGCAGTATTACATCCTTCCGATCGTATCCGGTGTCATGGGTGGCATCGCCGGACAGGCCAGACTGATGCGTTCCGGTATGCTGGAGGTCATTCATTCCGACTTTGTAACTACCGCGAGGGCGAAAGGGCAAAGTGAAGATCTGATTGTCCGCAAGCACATTCTGCCGAACGCTCTGATGCCGGTCATCACGATGCTTGGCGGCAGCCTGGCCCTGGTGGTATGCGGCTCCGCGATTGTAGAGAGACTGTTTTCCATCCCGGGCGTCGGACTCTACCTGCTCGATGGCATCAGCTACCGCGACTATCCGATCATCCGCGGCTGTACACTGTTTTTCGCAACGTTTTCCGCACTGGTCTATCTGCTGCTGGATCTGGTCTACGCATGGATTGACCCGCGGATCAAGGCTCAGTATACATCCGGCAAAAAATCAGGGAGGTGAGCAGCATCATGGCTGAAAAAGATCTGAATTTAGAGAAAAAAGGCGGACATCGCGGACCTCACGGGGATGGCCACGGACCGCACAAAAAGGGGCCGCATCATGGAGAACATCACGAAAGGCATTACAGTCCGGCTTTCAACAATTTCATGGAGACTTTCCAGCGGGTATTTATCAGTCCGAGCGCCAAGCTGGGCGGCATCATGTTTCTGATTGTAGTACTGCTGCTGGTATTTGCACCGCTCATTGCACCTTATAAACCGACTGCGGTCGATCTGAAAAATACCTTTGCGACGCCGTCGCTTGCCCATCTATGCGGGACGGATAAGCTGGGAAGAGATATTTTCTCAAGACTTCTCTACGGCGGCAGATATTCCCTGGCACTTGGCCTTACTGCCGCGATCGTAGGCTCTGTTGGCGGTGTAATTGTGGGAAGCATCGCGGGCTATTTCGGAGGAAAAGTGGAAGACCTGATCATGCGTTTCTGCGATATCTGGGGCGCACTTCCGGGCTCTCTGATGACTCTGCTTTTAGCGGCATCCTTTGGAGCAGGTCTCTGGCAGACCATCGTCTCTCTTTCCATCAGTGCCATCCCGAACGGCGCACGTATGACGAGAGGCCAGATCCTTGGCGAGAGAGGAAAAGAGTATGTGGAGGCGGCCGAATCCTTTAACTGCCCGAAGCGGGTGATTATGTTCCGCCATCTGTTGCCGAATGTTATCTCTCCGACGATTGTCAATACAACGATGAAGATCGGTGGTTCCATCACAATGGTTGCAGGCTTAAGCTACTTAGGGCTTGGTATTCAGCCGCCGACACCGGAATGGGGCGCAATGCTCTCCGACGGCATCAGCTACATCAGCGCTTATCCGCACATGGTAATTTTCCCGGGGATCGCGATTGCCATCTGCGTACTGTCCATCAACCTGATGGGCGACGGTCTGCGCGACGCACTGGATCCGAAAATGAGATCCTGATAAGGAGGACATACAATGGCTGAGAAAAATCAATTCCTCTCTGTCAGGGGAATCACAGTAGAATATACACAGGGAAAAAATATTGTACATGCGGTCAATGACGTATCCTTTGATCTGGAAAAAGGAAAAACGCTGGGACTCGTCGGGGAAACCGGCGCCGGTAAGACGACGATCGCCAAGACCATTTTAAGAATTCTCCCGGTGCCTCCGGCCAGGTTTAAGGGCGGTGAGGTCTGGCTCGACGGAAAGAACCTGACGGCTTTGAGCGAGGAGGAGATGCGCAAGGTGCGCGGCAATCAGATTGCGATGATTTTCCAGGATCCGATGACAGCACTGAATCCGCTGATGACGGTAGGCGATCAGATCGTCGAGGTGCTGCAGATCCACAATCCTCATATGAAGATGGAAGAGGCGGTAGGGCGCACCAAAGAGCTGCTGGAGATGGTAGGCATTGTGGGAGAACGCTATAAAGAATATCCGCACCAGTTTTCCGGCGGAATGAAGCAGCGTGTAGTGATTGCCATGGCGCTGGCCTGCAGCCCGGATCTGATTCTGGCGGATGAGCCGACGACCGCTCTGGATGTGACAATCCAGGCACAGGTGCTGGACCTGATCAAAGAGCTTCAGACGAAGCAGAACACTTCCATGATCCTGATTACCCATGATCTGGGTGTGGTTGCGGAGACCTGCGACACCGTAGCAGTCGTTTATGCTGGTGAGGTCGTCGAGTATGCTTCGAAGGAAGATCTGTTCCGCCATACGAAGCATCCGTATACGAAAGGACTTTTCAACTCGATCCCGAGTCTAACCGGGGATGAGACCAGGCTGACTCCGATCCCGGGGCTGCCGCCTGATCCGACCCATCTGCCGGAGGGCTGCCGGTTTGCGAAGCGGTGTCCCTATGCGACGAAGGGTTGCTTCCACACGGAGGTGCCGATGAAGGAGGTTGCTCCGGGCCACTATTGCAGATGTTTAAGAGAGACTGAGGAGGGATAAAAAATGGCGGAACCGATTGTTGAGGTGAAAAACTTAAAAAAATACTTCCCCTGTCCCGGCGGCGCGCAGAATCACGCAGTGGATGATGTGACCTTTACGATTAATAAGGGGCAGACCCTGGGAGTCGTCGGTGAGTCCGGCTGCGGAAAATCAACTCTTGGCAGAACGATTATCCGCCTGCAGGAGGCAACAGATGGAGTGATCAAGCTGAACGGAGAGGACATCACGCATGTAAAGGGTCATAAATTAAAACAGGTGCATGAAAAAATGCAGATTGTTTTCCAGGATCCGTATTCCAGCCTGAATCCTCGTATGACGATCGACACTGCGGTGACGGAGCCGATGAAATACGCCGGTCACTATACGAAAAAGCAGCTCCAGGAGGAAAGCATCAAGCTGATGGATCTTGTCGGTATCGACGAGCGCCTGAGGAGATCCTATCCGCACGAGCTGGATGGAGGCCGCAGGCAGAGGGTCGTGATTGCCCGTGCGCTTGCATTGAATCCGGAATTTATCGTCTGTGATGAGCCGGTATCGGCACTGGATGTCTCGATCCAGGCACAGGTGCTGAACCTTTTGATGGATCTGCAGGATCAGATGAAGCTCTCTTATATGTTTGTAACCCATGATCTGTCTGTGGTACGTCTGATCTCGGATCATATTGTGGTCATGTATCTGGGGCAGATGGTAGAGAAAAGTCCGACCAAAGAGCTGTTTGTCCGTTCGCTGCATCCTTATACCAAAGCGCTTCTGAGCGCGATTCCGTCGACGGATCTGGATCATCCGATGAAGCGAATCCAGCTGAAAGGCGAAATCTCCAGTCCGATCAATCCGAAGCCGGGATGCCGGTTCGCGGCCAGATGCCCTTATGCGACGGAACGCTGTCAGGAACCACAGCAGCTGCGTGAATTATCCAAAGACCATTTCGTGGCCTGCTGCCGTGCAGAGGAGATGAATGACTAAGCTGTCAGGATATTCTGACAGGAATTGTAAAGAAAGGTAAACGGCGAAAAGTCGTTCCTATAAATCGAGCAGGAGGCAGCCTGTTGATCTCCTGCTCACACGCACAGGCCGAATGCGGCTATGACGGAAGAACGCGTTGCCCGGTCCTGCGCATCAAAATCACAATAAGAGGAGGATTTTATCATGAGAACAATAACCAGAAGAAGCTTTCTGAAAGGCTCAGCGGCCAGTATTCTTGCAGTTGCCCTGGGTGGAATCGGTGTGAACGCGTATGCGGAAGAAGCGGAAGAGGCAGCAGCAGGGACCTATGAATGGGAGCTTCTGTCCTCGGTGACCGTGGATGAATCCCGCACTTCCACCGCAAATTCGGATGAGAAGCTGGATTACATTACCATCGGACTTGGCACGGTCCCGTCTTCTATGGATCCGTACAGCTTCAACAAATCCAGTGAGATCACAGTGGAGGTATTTGAAACCCTGGTCGTAGCGACGGACGACGGCGATTTTGTCGGAATTATCGCAAAGGATTGGGCTTACACAGACGATACTGAGACGGAGCTGGTTATGAACATATATGAGGGCGTGACTGACTCTGATGGCAATGAGATTACGGCAGAGGATGTCGTATTTAGCTTCCAGACCTACATCGATTCAGGGAATGCGAGAGACTTCGATGATTATGATTACAGTGAAGCAACGGATACCTATCAGGTTACGTTCCACTTTAAACAGAAGCTGAGCTCTCTGGATGGGTTCGACAATATCTTTGCAAGTACCTACATCGTGAGCCAGGCGACGTATGAGAGCCACAACTTCAACGTAGATCCGGTTGGAAGCGGCCCGTACAAGATTACCAACTATGAGGAAGGCGCATCCTGTATCCTGGAGGCAAGAGATGATTACTGGCAGTCCGAGGAGAATCTGTATCAGAGCCAGAAGAGCAATGTACAGACGATTGAGTATCAGTTTATTCTGGATGACTCCATGAGACTGATCGCTCTGGAATCCGGTACCATCGCTTACTGCGCAATTGATGACACCAGCCTCAGTCTTTTCGAGGAGGGCGGCGACTATGCAGGACAGTTCAACATTTACTGCTATGAGGATGCGCAGGCACAGACCATCCTTCCGAATATGAGCAGCAATTCTCTGATGAGCGACATCAATATGCGCCTGGCAGTTTACTATGCACTGGATTCCGAGGCTTTTGCAGACGCACTTGGCAGTCGTGTATATTATCCGTGTACCGTAGATTGCGCTCCGGTAGTCGGCGACTACCAGTCTGACTGGGATACTTGGGAAACCTACAACACCGTATATGACCTGGAGCTTTCCGCTCAGTATCTGGCAGAGAGCGGCTACAACGGCGAGACGCTGAAGATCATCACCGAGGATAACTCTGAGAAGAACACCATCGCTGAGGTCGTACAGGCTTATCTGGAGATCGCTGGCATCAAGAGCGAGATCGTGACCCTGGATCATGCACTGATCGAGAACACGGCAGGCGACGCGACACAGTGGGATATCCTCATCTACAGCTCCGCTGATAAGGACTATGCGATTTCCAGATTCATGAAGACTTATGCAATCGCTCATGGCTATGCGGACGGCTATAACTTAAGCTTCTATGAGAACGATGAGTTCCAGGAGATGCTGAGTACCGTATTCAATGTTGATACCTACAGCGAGGAAGGTACCAACGAAATCATGCAGTACATCTATGACAATGCGCTTGGATACGCCGGATGCTACGCAATTAAGGTAGGCGTGTACTCACCGGTAATGGCACAGTTCTACACTGTATCCGGTACCTCCAACTTCGTTATCGGCGCATGCGAGTATTATCTTGACTAACCGTTTGGGATGGCCTGCTGTTTTGAATCAGTAAGTAGTGATATTTCAAAACAGCAGAAAAATGATATTTTCCTTCCGCCCGTGGGATGACTCCTGGTGTTCCACGGGCGAATAATATAATCTGGATTCTGGAGGACTTTTATGAGTAAATTACAACTACAGGCCGGCGCCGGAAAAGCATACCTGGAGTACCCAGAGGAGATTTTTCCGACACCGTTTGAAAATTTTACCGGGGTTCATGATTCTCCCGCGGTAAGAGTTCTTGTATTAGACTATGGAAAAAGAATCACAGTCATTAACATTGAAAGTGTTAATCTTTTCGGCGACGCGCGGGAGAAGGTTGTAAACGCAGTGGCGGAAATCACGAAGGTGGATCCAGAGGATGTCTGGTATCACTCTTCGCATGTCCTTTCTACTCCGCACGTATGGTCACTGACTTCCAAAATGCCGCCCCGCACAGAGGCAGATACGGTAAAAATTAAGATGCTTCATGAATTGACGCTGCAGGCTGCAAAAAAGGCAGCGGAGGATGCGGTACGGTCTCTGAAAGAAGCCAGATACGGATTTGGTACAGGATTCTGCGCGGCAAACGCCAACCGCAACATCTGCACAGAAAAGGGATGGACGGTCAGCGTCAACGATGAAGGACCTGTGGATCATGAAGTACCTGTTATCCGGATCGACGATACCGAAAACGAGCCGATCGCTGTTCTGTTTTTCTTTAATGCGCAGCCGGCTGTGTTGGATCAGACGCGGAATGCGGATGGAACCCATCTGATCTCCGGAGATATTGCCGGATACTCCGCGGCTTTTGTGGAGCAGGAATATCTGAATGCTGTGGCGATGTACTGTACAGGAGCGGGCGGCGACGAGAGTCCTTATCTGCGCGGCCAGTATACGGTGACCGGCAGAGGCGGCCGTATGATTGAAAAAGATTTGCATGAAAAGACGTTTCTGCTCTGCGAGTTGCTCGGGGAACGCCTCGGTATGCAGGTTGTCATGGCGGCTGAGCGCATTCAGTGTAAGGAAATGGACGGACCGCTGCAGATTGTGCGCCGGGTGTTCACCTATGACGGACAGGAAATCGGAAATACCCGGGAGCCGCAGAAGAAATACGAATTCAAACCGGAAGGAGAGCGGACTCTGGAGTTCTCGGTAATGCAGATCGGAGACATCGCTGTTGTGGGTCTGATTCCGGAAATCTGCGCCCGAACCGAAATTGCATTGCGTACAACGTCTCCTTTCCAGAATGTGGCTGTGCAGACCTTTACCGGCAGCGGCCCGATTGAGTCCGGCAACGGAAAATATTTGGGTGAGAGCGATTATTACGATAAAATCACCATGCAGGCCGTCAGCTCAGCCTACGCAAAGGGCACGGCCGAGCGGCTTGTCAAAGATATCCAGAAGGTCATGAAAGAGATGAAGGAGCAGCCTGCATCGGTGCTTCACATCACAACCGTAACCGAGCCGTCTTATGACGGTCAGCGTGTCTGCGGAGCTATTGTTGAGTATGATCGTGCGCTGGATGCCAGCCGGGTTGACAAAGACATGTTTACGTTTACGGAAGCGCCAATCCTTGATTGCTACGTGAGCAATAAGCCTGATATTAACGCAGAGAAGGCAGATGGAAACTACGTGATCTTCCGGCTCTCCAGCGAAGACGAGAGCAGCCGCCTCATGCAGAAGGTATACATTCAGAATCGCGGCCCGAAAGGAGGTCCAGGAGGTCCAGGAGGCCCAGGAGGTCCGGGAGGCCCAGGAGGTCCGGGAGGCCCAGGAAGTCCAGCGGGTCCAGGAGGTCCGGCAGGAGGCCCCGGCGGTCCGGGAGGCCCGGCAGGTCCAGGAGGTCCGGCAGGAGGCCCGGGAGGCCCAGGCGGTCCGGGTGGTCCAGGCGCCGGAGGCAAGAAGTTCATAGGCATGAAGAAAAAGGATACACGCCTTCATCTGATCCAGAAAAAAGCCCTGCCGTCTGCAGACGGTTCGGAGATTGCGCCGTTTGAAGGAATGGTTTTGGGCGACAGAGAGGTAGATCTGGTAGTGAATCGCTTCCAGGCGGGCGAATTCCGCGGAATGAAATACAATCTTTTCATCCCGCAGGACTACGATGAGACGCAAAAATATCCGATGCTTCTGTTCATTCCGGACGCGACCGGAAATGGCCCCGAGCAGGACAGGACGCTAATCCAGGGAATGGGAGCGACCATCTGGGCGACAGACGCTGAGCAGAAAAAGCATCCGTGCTTTATCGTGGCGCCGCAGATCGACGGCGAACCGCTGACCAACAACGATTACACCTGCTCTCCGCAGCTGGAAACCATCAAAGAGCTGCTGGATTCCCTGCAGGAGACCTACAGTATTGATGCGGATCGTATTTACACTACCGGGCAGTCCCAGGGATGCATGGCTTCCTTTGAACTGAACATCCGCTATCCGGACTATTTCGCAGCGGCACTGCTGGTTTCCGGACACTGGGATGCCGAAAAGATAGCCAACGCCCTTTCCGGGAAAAAGCTTTTGATCGCTTTAAGCGAAGGCGGACTGGGCGAGTTTGACTCCATGAGCAGGCTGTATGATCTGCTAAAGGAGCGTGGTGCAAGCGTCGAGAAACAGTTTTTCAATGCCAGAGCGGGCAAAGAAGAACTGAATGCCGCGATGGCAGAGTATCTTTCCGGCGACGCGAACATTAAGCTCGCCATCTATACCAAAGAATCCAGTCTGCCGGATGATGGGAAAAAGTATTTCGGAATCATGTACCATCAGCGCGGGTGGGAGATCACTTATCCGATCGAAGCCGTGCGCGACTGGCTGTTTGATCAGACAAAGTAGGCTTCACGCGGCTGGTTGTTCAGACAGATATAGCAGACAGACTGAAAAGAAAAATATCAGGCCGGATAATTCTATCGGGCCTGATATTCGTTTTGTGTGTGATTTCATTCCTGTTTTGTCTGTTCAAACAACCATTCTCTTATGGTGTCCAGATCATATGCCACGCGCCAGGTGCAAAAGGCTTTACCATAGTTTCTTTTTTAATATTTCCAGAATCTCTGTGATTTTTTCTGCCGGTTCGGGATTTTCGCTGTCCAGCCAGTCATAGAGCATGGCAAAGGTGCCCTGAAAGATGAACTGGCGGATGTACTTTCCTTCTGTTTCTGAATAGCTGCTTTCTTCTGTCATATTTTGAAAAATAGCGAGGATGCTCGGAATCGAAAACAGGTGCGATGCAAATTCCTGCGCCGGAAGGGAGCGTACCAGAAGGCAAAAAAGTTCCCGTTGTTCATATAAATGATGGAGGACCATCAGGAGTGAAGTTGTATTTGTTTCGTCTGCCGCATGGGGACTTTGCATGGATAGATTCCCCTGTTGATGCCCCCTTTGAGAAGACATATCCGCCTGCGTATGGACAGGCTTTATCTCATTGTCAAGCTGTGTCAGGAAATCAGCTTCGATTTCGTTCAGAAGCTCCTCTGGGCTGCCGTAATATTTATAAAAAGTCGTGCGGTTGATCTGCGAGACCTTGCACAGTTCATAGACGGTTATCTGACTGAGTGACTTTTCTTTTAGCAGCTGGATCATGCCGGACTTGAGCATGGTTTTACTGATGCGGATTCTTTGATTTTCCATTACCTTGTTCCTCGACAAAATTATAAAATCTGTTGATTTTAAGACAAAAACATTACAAATAGTTGATTACAAAACATTTTAGAGTAAACAGTTTGTTGACTTTCTATAACCGTGATAATTATAATTAGAGTAAAGAAAATTGTCAATGGATTTTAAGAACTGGATGGAGGAAAAAGCATGGCGGATAAGAACATTATTTACTATTATTCCGGCTCCGGCAACAGCCTCTCCGTGGCAAAGCATGTCGGCAGGAAGCTGGGAAACACTGATATTGTGTCGGTCTATAAGCTGCGTGATAATGCAGTGGTTCCTGCAGATTACGCGCGGGTCGGCATCGTGACCGCTACGTGGTTCGTCCGTCCGCCGCGGATTGTAAGGGAGGTCTGCGAAAAGCTCATGCTCTCCCGGTCGCAGAAGGTATTTATCATTGCAACCTGCGGCGGCTATGACGGCTATGTCTGTATTGACCTGAAAGCAATCCTGCAGCCCAAAACGGATTTCCCGATTCAGACATTCATGCTGCCGATGCCGCCCAATCATATCGTAGGTTTTTCACCGATGCCGGACTGGATCGTCCATATCTATTTAAAGCATGAAAAGAAAGCATCTGTGAAAATAGCGGAGAAGATTAAAACAGACCAGCCAACAAAGAACCGGAAAGGACTCAACCGCAGGGTGCTTTCCTGGGCATCGAAAACCTTTAACGGCTGGCTGGGCGTCGACCGCGATTCGACAGAAGGCGGATTTTATACAACGGATGCCTGTACAAAATGCGGCACCTGTGAGAAACTGTGTAAGAATGGAAACATCCTTCTGACGGAAGACGGCGTGGTCTGGGGACATGACTGCCAGCAGTGCATGGCATGCATCATGTGGTGCCCGAACCACGCCATCCGCCATCCCAACGTGCCGGAAAAACGCAGACGTTATCAAAATCCGAATATCCGGCTGAAGGATATGACGCATTCCAGATTCCATGTAGGAGGAGATGGAAGAGAGAAGTGATACCTGATGTAACTGCGAAGATACTAAATGATCAAGCTCATTAAGTTCTGATGCAGGAAACCACAGCAAAAAAAGGAGGTCATTATGACATTACAGGAGGCAATGAACGCATGGCACAAAGTGAGCAAATACACGGATAAGCCGCTGAATTGATAACAGATAAGGATGGCGCTTAATGGACAACTGGTCAGTGTCTGCTAAGCGTCTCATCATATATGGGAGAATATGAAGTGAAAATGCTATGGGACATTTTTAAGGCCTGGCTCAAATGGCGAAAGGACTGGGACTCTCTGTGCAATCGCTGTGGAAAATGCTGTTATTCACGATCAGCCTGGGCGAAAGGAAAAGTGGCTATTCACTATGACAGCCCGTGTGAAAATCTGGATGTGGAAACACATCTATGCAGAATATATAAAGACCGATTCCGTAAATGCAATCATTGCGGGAAGGTCAATTTATTCGTGGCATTGTTTCATCCTACTTTGCCAAATGACTGTGCTTACAGGCAGACATTTCGGCTGTGGGAAAAAGATGCGAATAGAAATCTTTAATCAGGAGGCAATAATTTTATGAAAAAAAATAATAATAGTCTGTCAGCTGTCTGCATGAGAACCGCGTTTATAGTATCGTTCCTTGCAATTTTCCTTACATGGTGTCCTGCATTGACTGTGAAAGCGGAGGAGTCAGGCGGAGCCGGGGAAAGTGAAGCAATAGAAATGGAAACGGAAACAGAAGAAAACGAGACAGATGATCAGAGCGTTGCGGAACAGGTTGAGGAGTTCATTAATTCTTTCCAGGAGGAGAGCGCAGAGAATCAGTCTGAGGATGCCCTTAGCTCTTATCTGGCAAAAGAATTATTGAATAACCAGGACTTTATGGAACAGATCGAAGATTCGATCGGCTCTTATCTGACAAACGAATTCATGGAAAGTGATCAAAGTATTGCAGAATGGATTGAAGAGTATATCAGCCCCCTTCTGACAGAGGAAAATGAAAAGGGAAATCAGAGTGCGGCGGAACTGGTTTCGGATATACCTACCACGCAATACTTTACAGACGACCCCGTGGCGGATGAGGATATTGAGATGATCCTGACGGCAGGGATTAATTCACCCAGCGCTATGAACAGTCAGCCCTGGCATTTTTCCGCTGTCACTGACACAACTGTGCTGCAGCAGGTTTCAGATGATACGGGCGCCGATATTGCAGACGCACCTTTGGCAATCATAGTTTCCTGTGCAGAAGGCTCGGAACTGGATGCAGGACTTGCATGTCAGACGATGTCGATTGAAGCCCAGCTCCTGGGGTATGGCTCAAAGATTATTTCATCTCCCGCAGATATATTGAACGGAGAGGAATACAGGGAGCTGATGGGAGTTCCAGAGGATTATTCTGTCGTAGCGGTTCTGCTGGTCGGTTATGAGGACACATCCCTGGATGAAGATGCGGATGGCAATACATCAGCGACCGCGAGGAATTCCATGGATGAACTGGTTACTCTGGTAGAGTAGCCAACAGGCGTTTCAGCTTTATGAATGACGGAGGCAGCAAATTACCAAAAATCTATCGGAAGGACAGCTGCAGAACCTAAATCTAAAAAAAGAATAAATTATTAGCAACCGAACTTGACGAGTGCTAACAAGTGTGCTATATTTCGTATAACAAACGAACGACACCTGAGAGAAGTTATAAATGCAAAACAATCATGCCATGTATTTCGTTTTGCACGAAAAATCCCATAGGCGCATGCACAAAAGAACAAGGAGGAAAACCCTTATGAAGTTAGTACCATTAGCAGACAGAGTCGTGCTGAAACAGCGCGAGGCAGAAGAAACTACAAAGTCGGGTATCATCCTGATGTCCGGATCACAGGAAAAACCGCAGGAGGCGGAAGTCATCGCAGTCGGGCCGGGCGGTCTTGTGGATGGTAAGGAAGTAAAGATGACGGTGAAGCCGGGAGATACGGTTATTTATTCCAAATATTCCGGTACAGAAGTAAAGCTTGGTGAGGACGAATACATCATTGTAAAGCAGAGCGATATTCTTGCTCTGGTGGAAGCATGATCATATAAATATGGAAGCAGTTGCTAAGGAGGCAGTTGAATTATGGCAAAGGAATTAAAATACAGTGTTGATGCAAGGACGGCTCTGGAAGCCGGAGTAAATAAGTTAGCGGATACGGTTCGCGTAACGCTCGGACCCAAAGGAAGAAATGTAGTGCTTGATAAATCCTATGGTTCTCCGTTGATTACGAACGATGGTGTGACAATCGCGAAAGAAATTGAGCTGGAAGACCCGTTTGAAAACATGGGTGCGCAGCTGATCAAGGAAGTCGCTTCGAAAACGAATGACGTGGCCGGAGACGGTACCACGACCGCTACCGTACTTGCGCAGGCGATGGTGCAGGAAGGCCTGAAGAATATCGCTGCCGGTGCGAATCCGATTGAGCTTCGCAAGGGCATGAAGAAAGCCACCGATGCTGCAGTGGAATCCATAAAAGGCATGAGCAAAAAGGTAAGCGGCAAGGAGCAGATCACCAGAGTTGCCGCGGTGTCTTCCGGGGATGACACGGTCGGAGAGATGGTTGCAGATGCGATCGAGAAGGTTTCCGAGGATGGCGTGATCACGATTGAAGAGTCAAAGACCATGAAAACGGAGATCGAGCTGGTCGAAGGTATGCAGTTCGACAAAGGCTATATTTCTTCTTATATGGTAACGGACAATCAGAAGATGGAAGCGGTGCTGGACGATCCGCTGATTCTGATCACAGATAAAAAGATCAGCAACATTCAGGATATCCTTCCTCTGCTGGAGCAGATCGTGCAGTCCGGGAGGCGGCTGCTGATCATTGCGGATGACATCGAGGGAGAAGCGCTGACGACCCTGATCGTCAACAAGCTTCGCGGTACGTTCCATGTGGTTGGCGTAAAGGCGCCGGGCTATGGCGATAACCGCAAGGAAATGCTGCAGGATATCGCAATCCTGACGGGCGGCCAGGTGATTTCCGAGGATCTCGGCCTGGAATTAAAAGATGCGACGATGGATATGCTCGGAAGAGCAAAATCGGTAAAAGTTCAGAAAGAGAACACGGTGATTGTGGACGGGCTTGGCGACAAAGACGCGATTGCGGCGAGAGTTTCCCATATCCGCTCTCAGATCGAGGAAACCACATCCGATTATGACAAAGAAAAGCTTCAGGAGCGTCTGGCGAAGCTGGCAGGCGGCGTAGCTGTTATCCGTGTCGGAGCCGCTACCGAGACTGAGATGAAAGAAGCAAAGCTTCGTATGGAGGACGCCCTCGCTGCGACCAGAGCAGCCGTAGAAGAAGGCATTATCGCCGGCGGCGGTTCTGCATATATCCATGCGTCTAAGGATGTGGAGAAAGTCGCAGAGTCACTTGAAGGGGATGAAAAGACTGGAGCGAATATCATCCTGAAAGCCCTGGAAGCACCACTCTACTACATCGCGGAAAACGCAGGACTGGAAGGCGCCGTGATCGTGAACAAGGTTCATGAATCTGATCCGGGGATTGGATTTGACGCATACAAAGAAGAATACGTGGACATGGTGCAGGCAGGCATCCTTGATCCGGTGAAGGTAACGAGAAGCGCCCTGCAGAATGCGACCAGCGTGGCCTCCACTTTGCTGACCACGGAAGCCGCAGCTGGCGAAATCAAAGAACCGGCGCTGGCAGCACCGGCAGGCGCGGGTGATATGGATTATTAAATTGCGTAGCTGCAAAACGCAGTTAAAAAATGGAAAACCGCAGAAAAGGCAAGGCTCTGCGGTTTTTTCATTTATATGCGCAGAAATATGAAGGGAGACGGCTATGATTATTGTTCCTTATTATAATATTGTGATTGTTCCGGAGATAAATCTTTATTTTGACGGAAAATATTTTCATGAGGTAACGCAGGCAATCGGAGAACAGGGACAGAATGTAGTGTTTCTGATGTTGAAAGAGGATAAAACACGCGAAGACATGCGGCCGGATGATTTTTATCCGATTGGTATAACCGGTACGATTGAGGCAGTTGACAAAGAAGGAAACGTGAAAATCAAAACAGGCAGCCGTGTCAATATGGATTCAATCGACGTTGTGGATGGGAAGATAGAAGTGACGCTGAGCAAACGTCAGGATATTGAGGATTTGGATCCGGAAGAGGCTGCGAAACGTTTTGACAATGCCAGGACGGCTTTTATTCAGAGTATACAGAACACACAGAATATGCAGTTTAGCCTGCTTGCGCATAATTATATACAGCAGTGGGACTCTTTGGGAGAAATGACCGCGGCAATGTCCTATCAGCTGGCGATTTCAAACGAAGAAAAGTATCAGATTCTGGCGGCTGATACGCTTTCTGAGCGGACGGAGCGCATGGAACAGGCGATTTATCAGTACATAGAGGCGGAAAAGGTAAAGAAGGAAGCGGCCGCAGCACAGCAGAGCCAGAATGAAAAGGTTTACCGTGAGCAGGCGATTAAGAAGCAGATCGAATTTCTGCAAAATGAACTGGATGAGATGCATCCGGAAAATATTTCCGATGTGCGGAAATTTGAAAAGAAAATTGAAGAGTCCGGGATGAATGAGACAGCCCATGCCGAAGCGTTAAAAGTTCTGAATCGCATGAAGCAGGAGGGACAGGACAGCCATGAATACGGGATGCTGTATGATTATCTTGATTTTGTGACCACACTTTCCTGGAAAAAGGAAGAAATGCAGCCAGTGGATTTAAAGGAAGCGCGAAAAATCCTTGATGCGGATCATTTTGGCCTTGAGAAGGTAAAACGCAGGATCGTGCAGCAGCTGGCGGTGATGACACTGAATCAAAAGCAGTCCGGATCTATTTTGCTTTTCGTCGGCGCTCCCGGCACAGGGAAAACGAGCATTGGACAGAGCATTGCGAAGGCACTGGGCAGGGAGTATGTGCGGGTGAGCCTTGGCGGCATCCGCGACGAGGCGGAAATCCGCGGACACCGCCGCACGTATGTCGGGGCCATGCCTGGCAGAATCATGGAAGGGATCAAACGGAGCGGTGTATCGAACCCGGTGGTGGTGCTGGATGAGGTGGACAAGCTGGCAAAGGATTATGGCGGTGATCCGTCGAGCGCATTATTGGAAGTCCTTGATCCGGAGCAGAACAGTACCTTTACCGACCACTATATGAACGTGCCGTATGATCTCTCTGACGTGTTGTTTGTCTGCACGGCAAATACTACGGATACCATTCAGGAACCGCTGCTGAATCGCATGGAGGTCATTCAGTTCCCAGGGTATACGGCTTCGGAAAAATTCCAGATCGCGAAACGGCATCTGTTGCCGCGGGCAATGGAAGAAATGGGTATTCATCAGGAAAAACTGAAGGTTTCCGATGCCGCGCTGCGCACGATCATTTCCGATTATACAATGGAAGCAGGCGTACGCGGCCTGAAAAAGCGGCTGGATACCCTTTGCCGTACAGCGGCTGTCCATCTGGTAGAAGGAAATAGCCGGCGTATATCGGTTGCACCCGGTCAGCTGCAGAAATATCTGGATATGAAACCTCTTCTGCACGACCATATGCTGGAGCAGAAACAGCCTGGCGTGGTGACCGGTCTTGCCTGGACACAGGCGGGCGGCGAGATTTTGTTTATCGAAGCTCTTTTTACCAAAGGGAAGGGAAACGTAATTATCACGGGACAGCTCGGCGACGTTATGAAAGAATCTGTGCAGATTGCGGTCAGCCTTGCGAAGAGCAGATTCCCGGAAAAAGCGGAATTATTTGAGAAAAATGATCTGCATATTCATGTCCCGTCCGGAGCCGTTCCAAAGGATGGACCGTCAGCCGGGATTACTCTGACCACTGCAATCATTTCTCTTGTAACCGGAAAAGCGGTTTCTTCAGAGATCGCGATGACGGGGGAGGTGTCCCTGCGCGGATGTGTGATGCCGATCGGAGGGCTGCCTGAGAAACTCATGGCTGCGGTACGGGCAGGCATTAAGAAAGTCTTTATCCCGGTGGAAAATGAAAATGACCTTGATGAAGTACCTTTGGAAGTAAAGAAAAGCCTGGAAATTATTTCAGTACACAAAGTGTCAGAGGTGCTGGAAAAAACAGGCTTGTGCTGATGCACATATATGAGCCGGCAAGAAGAATGATATCTGGAAATAGAAAGTGCATACTCAAAGCAACTTTCAGGAAAACTTTTATTAGACTGACGAGGCAAGACTTGACATGAGAAAAAACATACGTTATAACACACATGTAACGAAAGCCTTTCGTTTGGGATAAGTGGATACAGGTATTTTCAGATTTTGAAAGGATGACGATAGTATGGAACAAACAGTACTTCCCATTTTTTTTACAACTGACGAGAGCTATGCCCCCTGGCTGGATTGCGCGATTCGTTCAATGGAGGAGAACGCATCCGAAGCCTATACGTATCAAATCAATGTCCTGCATCAGAATTTATCGGAGGAGAGTCAGAGAAGAATCGCTTCGGGAGTACATGCCCCCTTTGAAATTCGCTTTATTCCGATGGAAAATGAATTGGCAGGAATTACCGACCGGACGGAAAATCGCCTGCGGTGCGATTATTTTACATTAACGATTTACTTTCGGCTGTTTATCGCTGACCGCTTTCCAGAGTATGACAAGGGCATTTATCTGGATAGTGATATTGTAGTGCCCGGTGATATTTCCGAACTGTATCGGGTGGAATTGGGAGATAACATCATCGGAGCCTGTGCGGATCGTTCCATCACGCAGGTTCCCGAGCTGGTGGAGTATGTAGAAAATGCAGTTGGGGTACCGATTGACCGATATATCAATTCCGGCATTCTGCTGATGAATCTGAAAAAGATGCGGGAAACAGGGTTCTGCGATCATTTTCTTCATTTGCTGCACACCTTCCATTTTGACTGTCTTGCTCCTGATCAGGATTACATCAATGCGATGTGCAGCGGTAAAATTGTCTATCTGGATGAGACGTGGGATGCGATGCCGCCGATGGGTGGAAAAGAAGCGGAAGTGCTCCAGAATCCGAAACTGATTCATTACAATCTGTTTCAGAAACCATGGTGTTATGACGATATTCCGTATGAGGAGTATTTCTGGAGCTGTGCAAAAAAATCTCCATTTTACCCGGATATCCTGCGTTTTAAAGAGGATTATTCGGAGGAACAGAAAAAATCAGATCAGGCCTGTCTGGAAAATATGATTGCAAAAGGGCCTATAGTCTGCCGCCAGGAGGTTACCTTCCGCAAGATGTTTGAAAAAGGGGAACGTATTTGCATAGATTAGTCACTGGAATCAAAAAAGGGAGAACAGTTACGTATGCTGATTGGCGGAAATAAAGAAAAGGTGATTGCTAATATGAAGGCGGCCGCAGAGCGGGGCGATCTGAACTGTAAGGTTGAGATGGACGATCCGGTCTTATCACAAGACGAGCGGGAGAAACTCATCCGGCATTATCTGGACAATTATAAGACCCTTGGTTATCGGTTCTGCAATGTGTGCGCGCGGGCGCTGACCGATACGGCTACCAGATGGCTGAATCGGAATACCAGGATCGAGGGACTGGAAAATATAAAAGAGATTCATGGAGGCGCGATTGTTACCAGCAACCATTTCAGCCCACTGGATAACACGGCGGTGCGGAAAGCGATGGACCGCGCGGGTTACCGGCGGCTGTTTATCGTCAGTCAGGAGACGAATCTGGCTATGAAAGGCTGGGTCGGTTTTCTGATGAACCATGAGGACATCATTCCGCTTGTGAAGCATTCCGAGTATTTGCGTAAATATTTCGGCCCCATGATTCGGGAGCGGCTGAAACATGGAGATGCTATTTTGATCTATCCGGAGCAGGAGATGTGGTTTCACTATCGGAAGCCGCGTCCGCCGAAACGGGGCGCATATTACTATGCGGCTGTCAATCATGTTCCGGTCATTTCCTGCTTTGTGGAGATTCGGGATCTGCCGGGCAAAGAAAATGAAGAATTCCACAAAACCTGGTATGTGATGCACATTCTCAAACCCATTTATCCGGATCCGGATAAAAGCGCCAGAGAGAACAGCCAGGAAATGATGCGGCAGGATTATCGGCAGAAAACAGCTGCATATGAACAGGCCTATGGAAAAGCACTTACGTATGACTTTAAGATGGATGATATTGCGGGATGGATTCCGCCATCGAACATGTAGGCATCATCCGGATGATGCATGATGGAGAGATGGTTGAGAAAACAGGAACGGGAATAGCAGAGAAAGCCAAGACGAGGAGAAGCACACATGAATATTCTGTATTGCGGAGATAAAAAGATAGAGGACGGATTGGTGATTTCTGTCCTGTCATTATTGAAAAATGCTTCGGAACCATTGAATATTTTTGTGATGACAATGAATCTGACGAATAAGACGGAGCATATTCTGCCAGTTTCCCGGGAAATCATAAGCTATCTGGACGATCGCCTGAAAAAGAAGGATGAGAAGAACTCTGTTGTTCGTATTGATGCCACGGAGCTGTTTTGCGCTGCGCCGCCGCTGGCGAATATGGAGACGCGTTTTACACCCTGCTGTATGCTGCGGCTGTATGCGGATCAGATACCAGAATTGCCGGATCGAATCCTCTATCTGGACAATGATGTAGTTTGCCGGAAGGATTTTGGAGGATTTTACCATCAGGAATTGGCAGACTGCCAGCTGGCCGGGGTACCGGACTATTACGGGAAATGGTTTTTCCGGAAGAATCTGTTTCATATGGATTATCTGAATTCCGGTGTGCTGCTGCTAAATCTGGCATGTATCCGCGAGACTGGACTGTTTGCGCGGTGCCGCGTTCTCTGCAGTGAAAAAAGAATGTTTATGCCAGACCAGACCGCCATCAATAAACTGGCGGATCATAAAAAGCTCTGCAGCAGAGCCTATAACGAGCAGCGCAGGCTTCATAAAGAGACTGTATTTCAACACTTTACGACCAGTTTCCGCTTTTTCCCCTGGCTGCATACGCTGACGGTGAAACCATGGCAGATTGACCAGGTACATGAAAAACTGAAGCTGCATGAATATGATGATATTTTGCAGGAATATACTGCTGCAGTCAGTCTTATGAAAAGCAGGCAGCACGATTGTCCTGATTCCTTTGGAAAATGAAAATGATATTGATGAGGTTCCTTTTGAAGGATAGAGGCCATCTGAACTCGCGTTAGCGGGGTCAGATGGCCTTTTTGCTGGTAAAAATAATCAGATTTTTTGGGGAACAAGCAAAAGAGAGCAAATTCAATAATTGCATATGAAGAGTAAAAAAGTTGGTGAAAATCAAGGGATTTCCATTGCGTATCTTGACAGATAGAATAATGTGATGTAAAATTCATGGATATTAAGGGATTGGACTGTACTTCTTTCTGTGAAACGCTCATTCCTTAGTATTACACGAAAGAATTCGTAAATATATAAGGATAAAAATTCCGGTTACCTGCAGCATGTCGCATCGTCGCTGCTGCAGGTGCCGGATGTCATTGTTGTGGTCATTGCCTGCTCAAAAAACTGCGCGGGATGGCGAAGCTTTGCCTGGGGAAGAAGAAATCCATCATTTTTGACATTGTATCAAACATGGAATTTACTTGGAACGTGGGCATGACTGAAGGAGAGACTTTTATGGATATGAAAACTTTTTTAAAAACTTTCCAGATTGCTTTGAAAAGAAGGGAAGGTCAAAAGCTTTTCATTATTGAAATTGTAACTATTCAGAACAGCAGGCCGCAGACCGCCTGCTGTTCTGAACTGTTACTCTAAATTAATATAATTCAGGAGAATTTTTAACATATGTACCAGAAGAATCCAAGCAGCATCATCAAGCATATCGATTTCATGATACTTGATCTTGTGTGCTTTTTGCTTTCCCTATGGCTGGCTTATGGCCTGCGGCTGAATGAATTAGAAATATGGGAATCACAGACATACAGAAGTCTTTTAATCATAATTGCGCTTGTACATATTTGTGTGTCGATCTTTAACAGCTCTTACAAAAACATCTTGCGGCGGGGATACCTGAAAGAACTGATTGCTGTAATCCGGCATATTACCATCGTGATAGCAGTGATGCTGGTTCTGATGTTTTTCTTAAAGACATTGGATAATCTTTCCAGGATGGTAATTGCCTATACAGTAGTTATTTCTTTCGTGATGCTTTGGGCAGAGCGAACAGTATGGAAGAAATTTATTCATCATCGTCTTGCTAAAAATCCAAGATATCTTTTGCTTGTAACAGATTTGGCAGGAGCCGAACGTATATTAAATCAGTTCCAGGGACAGATGCTGGACTTTCAGGTAAAAGGAATTGTTTTGGTTGGAACAAATAATAAAGCAGTTGACTCTGTTCAAGGCATTCCGGTAGTAACCAGCGTAGAAACATTAACGCAATACTTGTTAAAAACTGTAGTGGATGAAATCCTGTTCAGCGTTCCACGAAAAGAAGACATACCGCAAGATCTGATCAGGGAATGCAGCCTGATGGGGATTACGATTCATCTGGAGATTATGTCGTCCGACGAATTGGCTGGGGCAAGGTATGAAGAAGATATTGCAGGCCTGAGTGTTATGACCAGCTATCTGAAACTGATTACAGCAGGGCAGGCTTTTGTCAAGCGATTTATAGATATTATTGGAAGTATCGTTGGACTGGTAATTACCGGAATTTTATTTATCTTTGTGGCTCCCGCTATTTATCTGTCAGATCCTGGTCCTGTGTTCTTTAGTCAGGAGAGGGTAGGAAAAAATGGAAGAATCTTCAAACTGTATAAATTCCGAAGCATGTATCAGGATGCAGAAGAACGGAAAGCCGAACTGATGGAAAAGAACGAAATGAAAGGCCTGATGTTCAAGATGGAGAATGATCCCAGGATAATCGGGAGCGGTTCAGACGGAACAAAGAAAGGAATCGGAGCATTCATTCGTTCAACAAGTATAGATGAGTTCCCACAGTTTTGGAACGTGCTGAAAGGAGACATGTCATTGGTAGGTACCAGGCCGCCTACAGTTGGAGAAGTATCCGAGTATAGTACCTATCATAAGGCAAGACTTGCGATAAAACCGGGAATAACGGGACTTTGGCAGGTAAGTGGGAGAAGTGATATTGATGACTTTGAAGAGGTCGTAAAGTTGGATACGAAGTATATACAGGAGTGGAGTATTAGTCTGGATATAAAAATATTATTTAAGACAATACTGGTTATATTCCAACGCAAAGGGTCAAGATGATATTTAAAATGTTTGCAGCGTTCCACGAAATGGCGGTGCTGAAGTGCCCTCAGTTCGCATAAACATTGGCTTTGTATGGATTCGGTATGATTTCTGGAAAAGAGTGGTGCAGAAGACAATCTCTGTCACTGTATTTTTCAGAAACAGGAGTGGTTCTGGCTTTTACTTCAGTCGGCAAGTAGGTGGTAGCCATGTCAAAAATCAGTAGTTAAAGGACGATAAGCTTCATGGTAGTAATCACAGCTATACAAATAAATATGTTGCAGCCCCAGAAATCAATGAAAAGTGTGGTTCTCCGAGATGGAATGGGGTTCTAGAGCGAAAAAAGCCCTTGGAATCAATGGTTCCAAGGTATGTCAATAGCATATAGGCAAAAAAAGCACAGGCTACCGCTAACCTGACGCAAGAAAGACTTGATAAATTGAAAAATTGTTTACATCCAGGCTGGATGTTTCATTTATGGTGGAGCCAAGCCATTGATTCGCGAACATGGGGAGTTAGAAAGCAACAGATAAAGTATATTACCTCATATAGAGAAAATTCGACTACAAGGGAGAAAATTTTGTGGACGGGAATAGAAAACTAAAAATTGCCATGCTTGGTCACAAGACCATGCCTGCAAGAGATGTCTCTCGTGGCGGCATTGAGGTGGTTGTGGAAGAGTTGTCAACACGGATGGTGGCGCAAGGACACGATGTTACTTGCTATAATCGTACTGGATGTGACAATGGTGACTTGGATGAGTACAAAGGAGTAAAACTGAAATCAGTATTTACAATACATAAAAAAGGCTTGGCCGCGATGACTTCATCAGTATTCGCTGCGTTCCACACTGCTTTCGGTAAGTATGATGTGGTACATTTCCATGCAGAGGGACCCTGCGCGATGCTGTGGTTACCCAAACTTCTTGGGAAAAGATGTGTAGTGACGATTCATGGCCTTGACTGGAAACGTGAAAAGTGGGGAAAGGGAATCGGTTCGAAGTATATAAGATTCGGAGAGAAAATTGCCGTAAAATATGCTGATGAAATCATCGTTTTGAGTAAAGGAGTTCAGGATTACTTCTGGAAGACATATCACAGAAAAACGGCCTTCATTCCAAATGGTGTAAATGGATCTGAGATTAGAGAAGCTAAAGAGATTATAGAAAAATTTGGATTAAAAAAGGACGGTTACATCCTTTTCTTAGGACGGATTGTTCCAGAAAAAGGCTTGCATTATCTGGTTGAAGCTTATGAAGGAATGAATACCGATAAAAAGCTTGTGATTGCGGGTGGGTCTTCTGATACGGATGAGTACATGGAAGAACTTAAAAGCATGTCTAATGAAAATGTGATTTTCACTGGATTTGTAACTGGAGAACTACATGAAGAACTATACAGTAATGCATACATCTATGTGCTTCCAAGTGATCTAGAGGGAATGCCACTAAGCTTATTGGAAGCTATGAGTTATGGAAACTGCTGCGTAGTTAGTGATATAGAAGAATGTACGGATGTTGTTGAAGATAAAGCAGTAGTATTTCAACGCCGGAATATTGGAGATCTTAGAGAAAAGCTGCAGAGATTGTGTGATGAACCCGAGATGGTTCAGAAATATAAGATAGTAGCTGCTGAATTCATTTGCAGAAAGTATAGTTGGGATGATGTTGCGAAGCAGACTAGTAAAGTATATGGGGATGAAATAGAAATATAGAATTGGTCTACAGGTATAATGCATCATTATTTTGTGAGAAGTATGATTAAAAATTTTCCGGCCTGCTCGTATTCAAATCCGGAAATTAAAGAAGCGATGCACTTGATATAGAGTGAAAAAGATAGAAACATAGGAGAAGGTACATGAACATTATTTTACTTTCAGGCGGAAGCGGTAAGCGATTGTGGCCACTTTCAAACGATGTGCGAAGCAAACAGTTCATTAAGCTGTTTAAGGATAAAGACGGTAATTATGAGTCTATGGTGCAGAGAGTTTATCGCCAAATCACTGAGGTCGATTCTGATGCCAAGGTAACAATTGCCACAAGTAAGTCGCAGGCAAGTGCCATACATAATCAGTTAGGAGATAAAGTTTCTATCTGTGTTGAGCCATGCAGACGCGACACTTTCCCAGCTATACTTTTGGCGGCAGCATATTTGCACGATGAGTTAGGTGTGTCGGCTGATGATGCTGTGGCTGTTTGCCCGGTCGATCCATATGTGGAGAACAGCTATTACGAATGTGTAGAGAAGCTGGAGAATATAGTAAAACAGGGGACTGCAAATTTGACCCTCATGGGAATTGAACCGACTTATCCGAGTGAGAAATATGGATATATTATTCCAGAGACAGACAGAGGTGTCAGCAGTGTCAAAGAATTTAGGGAAAAGCCGAATATTGAGACGGCAAAGGATTATCTAAAGCAGAATGCCCTGTGGAATGCCGGTGTGTTTGCCTTTAAGCTAAGCTATCTCTTAGATAAAGCTCACAGCATGGTGGATTTTTCAGATTATCGGGATCTTTATAGTAAGTATGAAACTCTGACTAAAACTAGTTTTGACTACGCTGTGGTTGAGAGAGAACTGTCAATCCAGGTTGTTCGTTATTCTGGTTCCTGGAAAGATGTCGGAACATGGAACATGATGACAGAAGTTATGGTAGACGATATTAAGGGTAAAGCTGTTATGGACGAAATATGTGAGAACACACAGATTGTAAATGAGCTGAACATTCCAATTCTCGCTATGGGCTGCAAGAATATGGTCATTGCGGCAAGTGGCGATGGAATTCTCGTTTCTGAAAAAAAACGCAGTGGTTACATAAAATCGTTTGTAGAAGAAATTAGCACAGACGTGATGTTCGCGGAAAAATCTTGGGGTACATACACCGTAATGGATGCTCAGCAGGGCTCAATGACAGTTAAGGTTTCGATTCATGCCGGAGAGCATATGAGTTATCACAGCCATGATTATCGCGAGGAAGTATGGACGGTTATTTCTGGTAAAGGAAAAGCGATGGTGGACGGTATGGAGCAGGTTCTTCGAACTGGAGATGTGATAACGATAGCTGCTGGATGCAAGCACATGGTAGAAGCAGAGACTGATTTAGATATCATCGAGGTTCAGATTGGTGAAGCAATCAATGTGGATGATAAGAAGAAATATGAGATAGAGAAATAACGCAGGAGACCCGTCATGGAAATAATGAAACTTCTCCCGGCGGGTAAAGACTACCTCTGGGGTGGTACAAGGCTTAGAGATGAATTTGGTAAGAAAATTGATATGACACCACTGGCCGAGACATGGGAATGCTCCGTCCATCCGGACGGTCCGAGCGTTGTAGAAAATGGTAAATATTCGGGCAGAACGCTGGCAGAAGTGCTGAGAGAGCACCCTGAATATCTTGGAACAAAAGTCGAAGATAAAAAGGAACTGCCGATTCTGATGAAATTAATTGATGCAAAGAAAGACTTGTCTGTGCAAGTTCATCCGAATGATGCATATGCTAGGGAACATGAAGGGCAGAACGGCAAATCTGAGATGTGGTATGTCATAGACGCAGATGAAAACGCTAGTATTATATATGGTTTTATTCATCCTGTGACAGAGGAATTGTTACGGAAAGCTGTAGAGCAAGGAAATTTGGACAAGCATCTGCAAAAGGTGAAAGTTCATAAAGGCGATATATACTATGTGCCAGCAGGAATGGTTCACGGTATCGGAGCAGGTACGCTTGTTGCCGAAATACAGGAAAACTCAAATGTCACTTATCGTGTCTACGACTATGATAGGATTGATACAAATGGAAAAAAACGCGAACTGCACTTTGACAAGGCTGTGAAAGTTATGAATATGGGTGTTGCACCAGATGTCAAGCAAAGACATAGGTTTGTGCACTATTATCCTGGGTGTTCTAGAGAAACCTTGTGCCGCTGCAAATATTTTGAAACTGAAAAAATAGAAGTAACAAAAGGAGTTTCTTTTGTAGTTAAAGAAGAATCTTTCCAAATAATACTCTGTATTGAGGGAGAGGGGCAGGTTGAAACAGTAGATGAAAATACGAGACCTGTGAGATTTAGTAAAGGTGACTGTTTGTTTCTGTCAGCAGGAACAGGCAAATGTTATTTACTAGGAGAAGCTGAGATATTAAAGGTAAGATGCTGAGCAATTGAAATAGAATAGTTCTTGGAGGAGAAAAAAAGTATGGCTAAAAAAAAGTTAAATGGTACAGTGATTGTTACATATCGTTGTAATGCACGTTGTTCCATGTGTAATAGATATAAGGCTCCTTCCAAACCGGAAGAAGAAATAAGTATAGAAACAATTAAGAAGCTTCCACAAATGTATTTTACAAATATTACAGGAGGCGAGCCTTTCATTCGAACTGATATTCGTGATGTAGTGGCTGAACTTAGGAAAAAAAGTGACCGAATTGTCATTTCTACGAATGGTTTTTTCACAGACAGAATTGTTAGTCTATGTAAGGAATTCCCTGATGTAGGAATTCGTATATCCATCGAAGGCCTTGAAGAGACTAATAATGAAATACGTGGCTTACAGAATGGTTATCAGCGAGGTTATAACACATTAAAGAAACTAGTGGAAATGGGGATTAAAGATGTTGGATTTGGCATGACAGTGCAAGATAAGAATGCTCCTGATTTAGTGCCTCTCTATCGAATTTCTAATGAGATGGGAATGGAGTTTGCAACAGCTTCTCTTCATAATAGTTTTTATTTTGTTGAAGCAAAGAATGTTATTCATGATAGACCTATGGTAGCAATGCACTTCGAGGAACTTATTAATGAACTATTACTTTCTAAAAGCCCGAAAAAATGGTTTAGAGCTTATTTTAATCATGGCCTTATAAACTATATTTATGGTCAACCTAGACTTTTGCCATGTGATATGAGCTTTGACACTTTCTTTATTGATCCATACGGTGACGTTATGCCATGTAATGGAACAAAGGACAAAGAAGTTATGGGTAATTTAAATAAACAGACATGGGATGAGTTGTGGAACAGTTCAGAAGCCGAAATAGTGCGAAAAAAAGTACGTTGTTGTGATCGTCAGTGTTGGATGATTGGTTCTGTTTCACCTGCAATGCACAAGTATATTTGGAAACCAACATGGTGGGTGTTGAAACATAAAGCAAAGGCATTGTTTACAAATCATCCGTATTCGATGTATGAGAATAAAATATGCTGTGATTATCGTGATGGAAAGGTAACAAAAAAAGAACTAGATCAATGCAGTACTTGCGATTTAAATGCTGTGGCAAACGATGGATTAAGTAAAGCTTCGAAAGAACAGCTAAAGGGAAGAACAGGGGAAGAAATAGTTGATGCAGATATCGCTGCACAGATGGAGAAATGACATGAAACTGAGAAAGTTACTTCAATTATCAATACTTAATACTCTTCGGATGAATTTATATTATTTTGGAATAGGGGGGGGGTATTTTGCCCTATAT
>JAJPWX010000095.1:50914-51543 GCA_021205755.1 Lachnospiraceae bacterium
AGGAAAAGTAGAAGTTGAGAATTCTCATTTAGGATCAATAAGAATAGGATTTGGGAATGTGCAAGCACATGATAGAAAATATCGGAGGGCAATTTGGGACAACACAGGTGAAATTATTTTCCATGGTTCTGCGCATTTATCTGTGGCATCGAAAATTGTATGCAGTGGAAGATTGGAATTGGGTCAAGATTTTATGTTAAATGGGGACTCTACTATTATCGCTAATAAAAATATTCAAATTGGAAATAACTGCCTAATATCGTGGAATGTTCAAATTATGGATACAGATTTTCATCCAATTTATTCACTTGATAATGAAAGATTAAATCCTGATAAAGAGATTATAATTTGTGATCATTGTTGGATTGGAAGTAGGAGTAATCTTTTAAAAGGGACAAAATTATCAGAAGGTACAATTGTGGCTATGGGATCTACTGTCACAAAGGAATGCTCTGTGCCAAATGTAGTGATTTGCGACAATAAAATATTAAAATATAATGTAGTATGGCAATATGAATAGAAATTCCTATAAAGTAGTGAATGTAATAAGATCAATATATATTGAATAGGAAATAATGTTATGAATGAAAGGACAAATACATTATGAAAATAGTTGTTAGTGGATATAT
>JAJPWX010000100.1:0-4466 GCA_021205755.1 Lachnospiraceae bacterium
AGATGCGTTTAAAAACTCTGTCAAAAATCTGGCTGATTTCATCCATAGGCAAATAAGCTCCTTATCTATGCGTGAGTGTAATAAAAAACATATTTATAATATCACATCCTTATATTTTTGTCAACATTTTTGATATTTCTAATATAATATATTTCATTAAAATATTTTATGGGTTCATTGCGTGCTCCAAAAGGATAAAAAGGAAGCCATTCAAAAAGAGCCAGGAGTATCAGCATCAATACTCCCGGCTCCGTTCTCTGTTTGTTTTATAGTTTTAAATTTAATACATGATACGTCAATGCGTTTCGGATATTTTTCTGTTTATTACGGATACACTGATGCGTTTCAGATATCTTTTTAATAACCGATACGCCGCTGCGTTTCAGATATCCCTTTGTTTACTCATACAGCTGCCCATTCACTACCGTGAACGTGGCCCCATCGTACTCGATCGTTCCGTTATAATCGGAATCGAGGATTCCGTCTTTTACGACGAACCATTCCCCGTCATACATCGTAACCTGTGATACGTTGCAGACCATTCCGGCTGCCAGGAAGTACCACTTGCTGTCCCCGCCGATGGACGCCGCGTTCAGCCATAAGCCGTTGTACTCATATACCAGCCGTCCAGCCGCGAACAGGAATCGCTCGCCGTCGTATGGGATCAGACCGTTTACCGTGGTATCCAGGATGCCTTCCGTGATGTAGAACCACGCGCCATCGTGCATCGCCAGGCCAGTGTACTGCAGCTGTACCTGGCCAAGGGATACATAATACCACACGTCCTCGTACAGGCATAGTTCGTTCGCCTCAAAATCAATCAGGCCATACTTGATGAAGAACAGACCGCCGTCATAGGGTACGACTCCAATGTAGTCTTTCGCAAACACATTATTGATGTAGTAGCGGAAGACACCGTCCGGATCCAGGATCAGGCCGTGTTTCCAGGTACCCGAAGGAGTCGGCTTCGGTTTCTGCCCGGACTCTGTCTCCATTTCCGTCTCAGTTTCCGTTTCTGTCTCGGTCTCAGTTTCCGTCTCAGTCTGCGGCTCTGCCTCAATCAGCTTCCATCCGATGATGATCGGTGAAAGGCCGGTCAAAGTAACCTGGAGGCCGTCATCGGTCTTTACAGGATCCAGTGTTTCCGTATCTCCTGGCGTCTTGCCAAAGGCAGTTGTCGTAAACATGTGAATCACGGTAAAGTCATACTCGTCCTTATTCGTGCCTTCCGGATAAGGAAGGATCACAGTAAGGCCGTCCTCCGGGAAGTTCTCTTCGGTCGCTTTTTCCCAGGTAATACCGCCGTCAAAGCTGATCATCAGGATCACATCATAGATGGCAGTATTTTCTTCTGTATATCCATCCAGCTCAACGACAAGGGATACCAGCGCTGTCTCAATCTCTTCCACGGTATCCAGATCCGAGATTCCCTGCAAAGCTTCCGGTACTTCCGTAAGTCCTTCTACCAGTTCAATCTTGTGCGCCGCGCTGTCATCTGGAAAGGTCTGCTCCGGCAGTTCTACCAGAACAGAAACCGTCAGCGTCGCCGTCATCGAATCGATTGCTTCATAATTGTCCGTGTCGCCGGTGAAATACGCCGTTGCCAGAGTACTTCCCGCTTCTATCAGCGTATTGCCGGAGTACGTTACCGTCACGCCATCCGGGAGGGAGCCGCTGATTTCCAGCGTTTTCGCTTCCCCATCATATTCGAACGTTGTATCTACGTAGCTTACGCCGCTCATGTCATAGACCGCTTTTTCAATGGTTACAGTAAAGGTGCTTTCCACCGTTTCGTGGTTTTCCGCCTCAGCACGGTAGTAGACGGTATAAGTCCCGGCATCCATAAAGGCTGGTACCTCCTCAGAATATTCTCCATCCTCCGAAGCACTGTAGGTAAAGATTACTTCCGCACCGTCTGTTGTCTCAGCGGTTGCCTCAACTTCAGCCGTCTGTTCGGTACCATTGTACGTGAGCGTCCCAGACTGTGAGACAGTGATATCGGCCATCTCCGCTGCTGTAATCGTATAAGCACTTTCTTCATTTTCGAAAGTGATGCTGTAATTCTCATCTAGGGCTGTGCCCGTAATATCGTACGAGCCTGCGGTAGATGTGCCGATCGCCTCCGTGCTAAGCGAATAAATGTCCGTATCGCTTTCCACGATGCTTCCTGCTGTAACAGAAGCCGTAAGCTCCTCAATCTCTTCACCATAAACGCTGGTCTTACTGTCTATGGTGACCGTAACCGCCCTCTGGCTGATCGTGAAGTCAGCCGTGGCCGTTACTGCCTGATAATTCTCGGTTTCTGCAAAAGTTGCCTGAACCGTATAGCTGCCGGCGCCCGTCGGGACTTCCTCTGCATAAGCACTGTCTTCCGCATCCTGTGCTTTGTAAAGGTATGTCACCGCATCTGTACCGTTTGTATCCGATACCGGAACCGGGTTGTTCGTATCCACGTCATATTCCCCATACGTCCAGCCCTCCATCGTAACACTTGCTGTGCCTTCCGCCTGGGTGATGATAACCTGTGCAGAACCATTCACTGCGTTGTAATTCGCTTTCTCTGCCTTGTAGTATACCGTATAGGTTCCCACATCAGAATAAGTGACTTCCGTATCGGAATATTCGCCGTCCTCTGTATTACAGTAAGTAACTGTCACATCTTCCTCTGCCGTGACCGTGATTCCATGCGCATCCCCGTCGTACACACCTTCGTAGCCGCTTACCGTCACGGTAAAGTCCGCATTGGTAATCGTCAGCGTTGCCGTCTTCGGATCAATCGCCTCGTAATTGCTTGCATCTCCGGTGAATGTTGCTGTCACCTCAATGCTTCCCGCATTTGTCAGGGTATTATTCGTATAGCTTACTTCCACACCATCCGGAAGCGTCCCGCTGATTGAAAGCGTTTTTTCTTCCCCATCGTAGGTGTAGGTTGCATCCGCAAAGCTTACGCCGCTCATGTCATAGATCGCTTTTTCGATGGTTACGGTAAAGGTGCCTTCCACTGTTTCATAATTTTCTGCCTCAACACGGTAATATACCGTATATGTCCCAGCGTCTGTAAATGCAGGAACCGCTGCGGTATACGTCCCATTTTCGGAAGCGCTGTAGGTAAAGGTAATCGAATCGTCCGCCCCATCGACAGTTTCAGCGCTGGCTATGACTTCAGCGGTCTGCGCTATCCCATCATAGGTCAGCGTGCCGTCCTGTTCTACCGAGACATCCGTCAGCGCTGCCTCGTTCACTTTAACAGTAACCGTTTTACTTGTGCCGTTATAATTATCACTGTCTGCGATGCTCAATGTAATCGTAGCTTCGCCCACGCCTGTGATTGTCACGTTACCATCTGCGTCTACTGTAGCAACGTCCTCATCGCTGCTCGTATAAGTTACCGTACCGCCCTCGCTGGTCACTTCCAGATTAAAGGAAGCGTCCCCATAGGTCACTTCATACGCAGCTTCCGTCACGGTCAGGATGCTGTCTTTCTTTTCCACCGTCAGCGTAATCTCCACGCTGCCGCTGTTATAATTAGCAGTCTCAGATACACTCACCATGATGGTGGCCATGCCTGCACCCACGATCGTCACCGTGCCGTCCTCACTTATAGTCGCGACATTCGTATCACTGCTTACATAGGTGGCTGCGGCATTCTCCGTATCTGCCCATTCCGCGCTCAGCGCGAATGCCTCATCCCCGTAGGTCTTGTCAAGCTTCAAATCCACACCCACCGATAGGCCGGACGCCGCTCTCTCGATCGTAAAATCCGCTGTTGTTGTTCCGCTTAGGCCGTAGTTTGTATTGCTAATCGTAACAGTCACAGTGTAGGTACCTGCCAGTGTCGGCGCGGTTGTGCTTTCATACTCTGTGCCGTCATTCGCCGTGCCCGTGTAGGTCAGGGTAACTTCTACGCTGTCTGCATCCGCATCTATTACACCGTCCAACGTTGCCGTCGCAGCCGTGAGCGCGCCGCCATAGGTTCCGCCGTTCGCGGTAATGCTTACAGTGATCTTCTTCGCGGTAATTGTACCGGCTATCGATATCGTTGTGGCTGCGAGTTCATAATTGCCCGCATCATCACCGCTCAATGTTATGCCGACCGCAGTGATTGTGCTCGCTGACTCAACATCTGCCGAATCATAGGTATAGCTTTCCGCCGTGGCGGTTACTGCATCGCCATCCACCACGCCGCTCAGTTCAATCGAAAGCCCCTGATCCGCCGTCGTGTCTGCTGTGCCGTCGTAGGTCTTCTCCGTCGTGCCGCTGATGGACACTGTAACCTCTTTCTTGTTGATGGTAAAGTTATAGGTCAGCTCACCGGAATAATTTCCAGTACCAGTAATCGTGATAGTAGCTGTCCCGGCGTTCGTGTTTTCACTGTAGGAGACGGTATAGTCTATATCTTCCTCCAGTTCGCTCACAATCGTCTTAGTGATAGCAGAACCGGTATAGATTGCATCATCCGTATCTAC
>JAJPWX010000100.1:4566-10688 GCA_021205755.1 Lachnospiraceae bacterium
TCACAATCGTCTTAGTGATAGCAGAACCGGTATAGATTGCATCATCCGTATCTACATCAAAATCTTCCGCACTCAGTTCCGCCGCAGTTATGCTTCCGGCAGTGGTTGCTATTGTATTATTAAGCTCATAACAGCCATCCCAAGGTGATTCTAAGGTAATGTCACTTGCCGTGATGGTCTTATCATCCCCAACGCTTGCGGAATCATAAGCAAATTCCGCTGTGGCCGTCGGTTCATCCCCATCTACCACTCCGCTTAAACTGATGGATACGTCACTGGAGACGTCTGTCGTGCCATCATAGACTTTCGTCATTGTTCCGCTAATAGAAGCCGTTAAGGTTGCTTTCGCTACTTCGTCTGTTGAGACCGTCAAGCTGGTGGTGCAGCTTGGGTGGGAAACCACTACCGTGATAACGGATCCCACATCCTCTGCTGTTAAGGTATAGGTGCTGTCAGTTGCGCCACTGATAGCAAATCCGTCCCGCTGCCACTGGTATTCCAGGGAATCTTCTGTCCCGTCAGGGGTACCTGTAGCCGTTGCTGTAAGTGTCTGCCCATATACCGCAGACCCACTGATAGTGACAGAACCGGTGATCGGTGTTTTCCCCACAACCTTGTACGGATAGGTCGCTTTTGTGGACGTTTCGGTATTGCTCCGTACGCCATAGGCATCCGCAACCGTCACTTCGTATACGGTTCTATCAGCGATAACACCTTCCCCAAAGCATCCGCCGGTGATTGTGATCGTGCCGTCAGTGCCTGTATAACCGTCGCCATCGCCAATGCTGCTTGTGACGATATACCCACCACTGATGGAAACCGTGCCTGCCGGGCTCTTGTTCCCGCCACCGATGCCCGCACCACAGGTATTGCCGCTTGCTGCATATATGAAGCCTCCTGTAATGGTGATTGTGCCGCCATTCCCGGAGTCACTATCGCCGCCGCTGCCGCCGCCAATGCCTGCTCCAAAGTTACCGCCAGTGGCACTTACCGTGCCGCCTGTGATCGTGATCGTGCCGCCGTTGCTATCCTGGCCGCCGCCGATTCCGGCCGCATCCGATCCGCCAACCGCAGTCACTGTGCCATTATTGATCGCAATGACTGTGGTATTTGTATTTATTGCTGAATTAAATCCGGCACCACTGCCGATGCCCGGAGCTCCCGCAGCGCCTTTGGCATTGATAACCCCGCCATTGATCGTAATCGTACCTGCCGCGGCACTTACGCTTCCGCCGATCCCGGTATAATAACTGGTGCTTCCGGTTGCATTTAACGTACCAGTGCTCTCTTCCTGCCCATAGATAACCAGCATATTCCCGCTGTTAACGGTGATGCCACTGTTTGCTGTCAGCGTATATCCATCCACCAGGATCAAGTACACTTCATCGGAAACAGTAATCCTGTCAGAAATCTCTACATCACTGCCTACAACATACCAGCCGTCTGACAGTGTCGTCATGCCAGAAGTGAGCAGGGTGTATTCTTCGCAGGTCTGCTCATCCCCATCTTCATCAATATAATCAACAGCCACTTGTGTATAAATCGCATACAGAGTGTGAGCTCCATAAACAGAAACGATACTCTCGGAAGTAATTTCATCACCGCTGCCATCCGCTGCCGTATTCCAGCTGTCAAAAACACACCAGTCCTTCGTGGCCGTAGGCAATTCTCCATATGCAGTATGGAATGTTACCTCCATAGTTTTTGTCTCTGTTGATAACGTGCCGTCATTCGTATCAAAAGTCACGGTAGCGGTTTCACTTTCAGTGACAACATACGGATATGTTTCTTTTGAATCTTCTTCCGTGTTACTGGTAACCATATAGCCCGTTGCTACTTCTGCATCATAAGCATAGGTGTAGAGAATGCCATCGCTAAAGTAGCCGCCAGTGATTGTGATTGTGCCATCGCTGCTATTACTGCCTGCACCGATAATGCTGCCTTTTGAGCTGGACACTGTTATATAGCCGCCACTGATGCTAATACTTCCGGCGCTTCCACCAGTAGCATTATCACCGTTACCGCCTCCGCCACCAATCCCAGCTCCGTTACCGCAGCCGGTAGCCGTAACCGTTCCCCCGCTGATCGTAATCGTTCCGCCATCACCTAAGACGCCGCCGCCAATCCCGGCAGAACCCTGGGTAGCAGTTAAAGTCTGCGCCACGGCAATTACAGTTCCCCCGCTGATTGTGATCCTTCCACCGGTACAATTGCCTCCGCCGCCGATTCCGGCACCGTTATCGTTAGACGTAGCTGTCACTGTACCGTCGTTAATTGTAATGGTTTCTCCGGCTCCTTTGTAGCCACCGCCAATGCCTGCACCGGTATGTGTACTTATCGCTGTCACCGTACCGCCATTAATCGTGATTTCGCCGCTGCTGCCTTCATGACCACCACCAATCCCGGCTCCGTTATAGTTGCCTGTAGATGTAACTGTGCCATTGTTGATGGTAATACTTCCGCCGTTGCCGCCGTTGCCGCCGCCTATACCTGCACCATTATAACCACCATTGGCTGTAATCACGCCGCCATTGATAATAATCGTCCCTGCACTGCAACCGCTGTCTCCGCCGATCCCGGCATTTCCACTGGTGGATGACGATGCTGCCAGTTTTCCCGTACTTTCGGACTGCCCATAGATATTCAATGTGCTGCCGTCATTTACAGAAATACCATCGCTTGCAGTCAGTGTATGGCCATCCATCAGAATCAGATGTACTTCGCCCGAAACGGTGATTCGGTCGGAGATGGTTACATCACTGATCACTGCATACCAGCCATCGGTCAATTCAGCCGTCAGTTCTGTCATATCTGCGGTGATGACTGTAAATTCTTCACATGTCTGAATTTCTCCGGATTCATCAATATAGTCCACCGGAGTCAGTTCATAGAGTGCATATAGAGTATGAGCACCTGCAATAGAAACCGTTGTTTCGCTCTCTATCAGATCACCTCCACCATCCGCTTCCGTATACCAGCCCTTAAAAGTATATCCATAGAGCGAAGGCGTCGGAAGTTCATCACCGTATACGCTGCCAAAGATTACGGTGATGTCATCACAGGTGCCACCATTCCCGGCATCAAAAGACACCGTGAGTTCTGTATCTTTTTCAATTATGACATAAGGATAAATGTCCTTTGAATCTTCTTCCGCATTATAGCCAACCACATACCCATCCGCTACCTCTACGTCATAAACCTGTGAATACAAGGTTCCTTCGCCATAATAGCCGCCGGTGATATTAATGGTCCCTCCACTGCCGCCAGAACCTGCACCGATTGGGTTTCCACTCGAACTGGAAGCGATTATATAGCCGCCGCTGATATTAATAGTTCCTCCGCCATATGACATGCCACCCCCGATCCCGGCTCCGCCCCCGGCACTTGAAGCAGTCACCGTTCCGCCGGCAATAGTAATTGTGCCACCAGCCGCACTTTTACCTGCACCGATACCCGCACCGTTAGAAGTACTTGTTGCCGTCACAGTGCCACCTGTAATCAAGATCGAACCACCGTTTCCCTCATAGCCTCCGCCAATGCCAGCTCCCGGACTTGAACTATCATGGCTTGATGCTGTCACAGTTCCGCCATTAATTGTAATGCTCCCACAGGCGCAATAACCACCGCCGCCAATGCCAGCTGCGTCTCTTCCGCCCATAGCTGTTATAGTTCCACCATTTATAATAATTGTGCCGCCATTGCTTTTATAACCGCCTCCAATACCAGCCCCTCCATAATAATAAGATTTATTTCCGCCTCCGGTGGCTGTAAGGCTTCCATTTGTACTGTAATCGCCTTCAGCGCTGGTAATGGTCAATGTATTACCCGAAGGATTCTGCAAGCCAGCATACTGGCTTACCTGACTTGAAATTGTAGCCGCAGTAAGGATGTTTTCGCCGGAAAGCTTTATCGTCACACCGCTGGTTGTAGCAATTTCAAACGGAGACGCACTGCTGCATGTGATCTGTACGCTGACAAGTGTAATTGTAACCTCCTCACCTGCCGTAACCAGAATCCTGTCAGTCTCTGTACTTATAATGCCTTCGTATGTGTTCATCGAAATGGTGAATTCACCACCAGAAGTAATTGTCAGCAAATTATCTGTGTAGGTATAGCTCCCAGTGCTTTTCTGTACAACAAAATCTGTTGCTTCCCACTTGGCATAATACACCTTATCACCGTAATCCGTTGCACTGATTGCGGTAACTTTATCACCGGAAAAATCACTGTCCTCATACCAGCCTTCAAAAGTATATCCTGCCCTCGTCAAATCCTCAGAAGTAGGAAGCGTCACGCCTGTTCCATAAGTATAGGAAGTCACATCGCATCCATCGGCAATCGTTCCGCCATTTGTATTCAGCGTCACGGTATAAGAGGCTTCCTCTTTAATGACAACATACGGCCAGGTACCCTGTGTACTTTCTGTATTCTCGATTACAGCATATCCACTTACAACGTTCACACCGTAAACGGTATCCTCGTCCGTATCTCCTGTACCAAAATAACCGCCCGTAATCGAAATCGTACCCGTGCTGCCACCACTGCCTGCTCCAATGGCACTTCCACTGCCTCCTGCTGTTGCCGTGATATATCCGCCATTGATCGTAATCGTACCGCTGGCACCGTTCTGGCCGCCGCCAATGCCTGCTCCGCCGGAAGATCCGCCCGTGGCCATTACCGTACCTCCATTGATCGTAATCGTACCGCTGGAAGCACTTGTGCCGCCGCCAATGCCTGCTCCGCCGCCGTAACCAGTAGCCTCTATAATACCGCCATTAATGGTTATCGTCCCGCCTGCTTCATTCTGGTTGCTACCGATCGCGGTGGATTTGTCATCATTCACACCCGTTGCAACCAGCTTGCCTGTGCCTGCACTCTGCCCGTATATAATCAACTCACATCCATCAAAATTGACTCTCACGCCCCGGTTTGCCGTAAGCGTACAGCCATCCGCCAATATCAGATATACAGTACCCCTGAAAGAAATTCTGTAATCGCTGGAAATAGTAACATCACTGTCCACCACATACCAGTTTATTTCGCCTTTTTCTCCCAGGTTCAGCTGGTCTGATGAATAATTATTATCATCAGCCGCAGCATCAGCAAAGCTGATATATTCCGTAATCGTATGCGTAGTCCCACTCTCATCTACATAATAAGTTTCTGAACTCCCATCATCCGCCTCAGATATCCCGCCACTGAAATAATCCAGCACATCCCACAGGGTATCAATATTGGAAACCTGCTCCTGCTCTTCCTCGGACAATGCGTAATAAGCATCGCAAATCTCCGAGGCTAAAGTATAAATCTCATTCTGTCCGTCTGTATCCATTGCAGCGATTTCATCCACGGTCGGCAGCGCGGCAATCAATGCCTCCACCTCGCAGATCGCGCAAGTCTCCGCATCATTCCCATGGCTGCAGGTCGAAGCCGCAGTTTCCGTTTCTGTTTCCGCAGTTTCCGTTGCCGCTTCTGCAACTGCCTCTGTGGCAGTCTCCGTTTCCGCCGCTTCGTTTTCCGCCGCAGCCTCTGTTCCGGCGGCTACTGTTTCCGTTGCAGCTTCCGCCGCTTCCGTTGCTTCTTCCGTTTGGGCTGAAGCTGTTGAAGCTTCTGTTGAAACTTCCGTCGTTCCCGTCGCGGCTTCCCCCTCACTGGATACCACAAGGATTTCATCCTGCGCAAAGGCTGCATCAGGAATCATCCCGGCAACCAGACAGAATGCCAGGACTACACTTAACAACTTCCTTAAACCTTTTCTTTTTTCCATGGTCATTTCCCTTCTGCCTCAACAGCGGCTGCTGCCATACCCGGCCAGTGTATTTTTATATAGAAAAAGGCGCGTTACACCTACAATAATTATGCAGGCGAAATGCACCCTGTAAAGTAATAAAAACAACGAGAATAGACAGGATTATCCTGTCTGTCTGTCTGTCTGTCTGTCTGTCTGTCTGTCTGTCTGTCTGTCTGTCTGTCGAAAGTCTATCCCGGTTCAGCATACCCGTCAAGTCCTTTCCTGAATATTTTGTAACAGTTCAGAACCGAAGCACAGACCTGCCGCCTGCTGTTCTGAATGAAAAACCCAATCCCCCAGCTATGCTGGGGAGAATAGAGTAAGCCGTAGT
>JAJPWX010000084.1 GCA_021205755.1 Lachnospiraceae bacterium
ATAGGGACAGGCTTGTATATGGGATGCTGACGGCTTCTTTCTATTCAAGACTAGTTGGGGTTTACCTTCCTGGCGAAAAATGCCTCTTCCGCGAGTGCGATGTGCAGTGGCCGTTGCCGGTCTATGTGGGTGATAGGCTGACTGTGGTAGGAAAGGTAAAGGAGGTTGACGAGAGGACGCAAATAATTAAGGTTAAGGCGTTCATACGTAATCAGAAAGGCGAGAAAGTGTCCCGCGCCACTCTGACAGTGGGGGTATTGGAACAATGAATAAAATATATGTTATAACTGGCGCATCTTCTGAGATTGGAACAGCCTTTCTCGAAGATTTAGAGGTCAGGAGTACCGAATCTGTGGATGCATTTTGCCAGTACCACAGCAATGGCTCCCGATTGAATGAGCTGAGAAAGGAATGTAAAAATGTAAGAATACATGCCATAAAGTGCGACCTCGCTGATCCGATGGACACTGACAAGATGATTTCTTCGCTTGAGGAGATGTCAATCATACCGACTCATATGTTACATCTTGCCGCAGACAGGTTTGACTACATGAGGTTGAAGAATTTTGACTGGGACAGGATGGTTCGGGAACTTACAATTCAGGTAAATACCCTTGGACAATTGTTTAGAGCTTTTCTCCCAAAGATGTCGAAAGCCGGGTATGGGAAAGTGGCAGTCATGCTCACAGCTTATACGATTGGTGTTCCTCCAAAATTTATGTCGGATTATCTTATAACCAAATATGCTCTCCTTGGTTTGGTTAAGGGTGCGGCCAGTGAGTATAAAGGGAAAGGGATAACAATAAATGGGTTGTCTCCAAATATGATTGAGACGAAGTTCCTCGCAAATATTGATGAAAGAATCATAGAAGTAAATGCAAGGGAAAGCGCAATGAAGAGAAATGTGGTTTTAAACGAGGTTGTGGCAGGACTGAACTTTTTACTTTCGGATGATTCGAACTATGTTAATGGTGTGAACCTTAATATGTCTGGTGGAGACAGGATGTAATGAATCTGCGAATAACGATTTTCACTAAAGGGCAGACTATTGGGAAAGGTGAGTAAGGAATGATGGCAGAAGCGAAAAATAAACAACAAGGTAGGGATGAATTCTGGCAGATGGTAAGAGGAATATGTATGCTTGCAGTTATAATGATTCACTCTCCGGGAACATCGCAATTTCCCACGGAGAGCGTTTCATTTCAATGTTGGTTATTGTGGCGGTGCGTTATCAATTTCCCTGTGGCTGTATTTTATTTCCTTGCAGGATATTTTGTGAATCATGATAAAGCATTAAGCGGCAGTTATGTTAGAAACCGGGGGGGTATTATTAATACCATATACTCTATGGTCACTGTTTTATGCCGCAATAAGTATTGCTCAGAAATTACACAATGGCGGGAATATTAACATTGAGGCTTACGTAGTCAAATATTTTACTGGCGGTCTTGCCACACCATTATATTATATCGTATGTTTGCTGCAACTGGTTATTCTCACGCCGCTGATAATTCCTGTTGTAAAAAACAGAAAATCTTTGTTGCACAAGTTGTTATGGCTTCTCACCCCAATCTATGTTTTGTTTCTGGACATTATGTATTTGTTTTTTCCAGACTCGGCTTTTATGACAGATCAGGGAACTTTAAAGGCGGTACTGTTTCCGTGTTGGTTTTTATTTTACTATTTGGGTATGAATGTTCGCTATTATCCAGATTTGTGGAAACAGCGCGCAAGAAAATATGGCAGATCAGGAAATTTAATTACAGCTATTATTTTAGAAATAATTGCTTCAGAAATGATTGCTTTTAAGACTGGCAATTATGATTGGGCAACGGGTCAGATAAGATTTTGTGGATTTTTCTATGCTGTAATATGCTGCCTATTTCTGGTAAATAAACACTATAGTTATGCAAATAAATCAGCAAATATTTTTGTGAGAGTATTACGCCATATTGGTGACTGCGCCTATGGTATATTTTATATTCACTGTTTTATCCTGATATTCATACGTAAATTCTGCTCTGCGATTGGATTAAGCGACATCTGGATACTCAATTTCATAATTTGTTTCTTAATGACGGCTTTATTGAGCGTACTTGCTGTGAACATCGTGAATGTTCTGGCGGGGAAGCTGAGAATAGAGAAAGCACTGAAATGGATCGGATTTGAAAGGAGTATTTGAAGATGAGTGAAATGAAGAATGGACTGAGCGGATACGCAAGCAAAGAAGCCTATGTTGTGAACTTGTAGTGATTAAGTGCCAAAGTGTTCTGACTATGTGAAAATTCAGGTCGGTTTTGGCATACGAAATGGAAATGAAAAGGGCGCGATTTGCACATACGGTGAATGATTATGGTAGATATAAATCCTCAGTATACTATTTAATGATTTGCATAAGCCCCTAATGTGAGCCAGACTGCCCGAAGAATTTTGTTCAGCCTGGCTCACACCATATTTTTTAACTTATACTTCTATTCCATGTTCGAAGTCAAATTGTTACTGTCTTCGGTTTCTGGTGCTGCAGCTGTGTCTTCTGCTGCAGGGGAATCACTGATCTGTTTATTATAACGTCTTTTCTTTTTCACTTCTGAACCTTTTAATATTGAGAGCAGATGCTGGTTATCCTCCGGTTTGATATGGTAAGCGGTTTCCAGGTCTGAATGCGCAGCCAAATCTTCCATCAATGCAGCAAAATCATCCTGGGACAATTCTAGAGATAACATATTCTTTGGCAGGGCGTAATATTTTGGCAGAATCGGAATTAGGTTTTTAATATTACGCTTGAAAGTCTCGTTCAGCCTGGGCTGTTCGAGATATGCATTTATCTTCTGCTCGGAAATAATGATCTGGTCATTTTTTACCCGTAAAATACCCGTTATAAGTTCCTGTGTTGCCTCGTTGATTTCGGGATAACGTTCCCTGTTGCAGAGGCAGAAGCGGTGGATGGTGGGGTAGCGGTTTCGCCCTGCCGATGATGTAGAGGCACAACCTAAGACGCAGGAAAGGCTTTTGTTGTTCAGATTCCTGTGCTCAAAGCAAAGATTCCAAAAATCGCCGTATTTCTGGCTTATCATCTGGCAAAACATGATGCCGTTGCTGGAATAAACCAGGGTGCCATCGTATACTTTCAGGAAAGGTTGACCATCATCTGTCAGATCACCAGAATCAATGGTAAGGCTGGCCGAGCATTCTCCGCTATTATATCTGTCTTCGAAAGTAAGATATCCATGTACCAGAGTATCATCGTCATACTGCTCATTGTCGGGTTTCGTATTCAGGTAAAACACATGATACGATCCAAGATACCCACGATATGCAGGGTCATGGACATTGTAGACCAGCCGGCTGCCCTCATTATTGTCTGTTGAGGTCCTGTTGCGCTCTAAAGTATGGAAGATGCTCTGCAGATCTAATTCGAGGGCGTCGCACACTTTCAGAAGCGTGGAGATCGTAGTGGAAGAAGGCTTTTTCATCATGTTATAAATTGTTTTTTTAGAGACACTGTAGTCGGGACCTAATGCTTCGCACATATCAGCGACCTGCGTTTCATTGAGTCCGCGCTGTTCCATAATCCCTTTAATATAGCGGATAACTTGGCGGATCGTTTCCTGATTTCTCACAATATCACCTCACATTTCATTTCGGGTTTGTTGTTAATATCATACCACATTTGAGAATATTTTACAATAAAAAATAAAAAAATACACAAAATATTTCATTCTTTTGGAAAATAATATAAATAAGACCAACTAAAAAGAAAAATATTACACTTATGTAGAACCATTTGGAAATTACAAGAATTGTGAAATTTTTACAAACCTACAATTATCAACAACCGCAAAAAAAGGCGATGCGCAATATTTTGCAAAAAATGCTGAAAAACAAAGCAAGAAAACTGAATTGTATAGAAAAAATAAACTTGACTTACAAGCTGCATTAGAGTATAATCTTTGCATTAAATACAAAAGAGCCAATCCTTGCAGGGATAAGCTCTTTGGCATCTTATTATCGGCAGACACCACCTGCCTAAGTTGTATGATCCGTTTCGCCTCGGAGATACATATTTGTGGTTCCTGCCTCAATTTTATTGATAGTAGCTCCAACTGCTGTCGGATTCGCCCCCGACAGACAAATGTCAGACAGAAGCGTACATTTTTGTTAAAAAAAGAAATCCCAGTTCCTTTTTTTGATAAAAATAATTCTGCCCTCACTACGTACAACAATGCTTATTCTAACACGGTTGACAATACAAGTCAACAAAGAATTTTGCAAAAATTAAAAGAAAATGTTAACATTCTGAAAATATTTTGTGAAATGTGCTGGATGGGTAAGTTGATACTTTTCTGTCTGGTCAGAAATGCTTTTTCCGTAAAATACGTTTTTGACTGACTGTGATATGTTTATCCCGCTAAGGCTGCTAAATGGGGAGTCAGGCTGCACCGTTTAAACCCCTGCCGAGATTGTTTTGTGCTTAGAAAAGAGTGTATAAATGAAAATCTTTGCGAAAGTTGTAAATCCAGGTTTGTCAGACAGGAGTGTTGTGTTTGCGCGCACTGCTGGAGCTGCTTCTATGAACATGGGGCGAAGTGTAATATACGAAATGGCACAAGGTCGTACACGTGACCGATCCTATTCAAAAGAATGCCTGCACTTTCCCTTATGCTGCTTATCCAGCGGAAGGCAGAGTGCCTGGTAAAAATACCGACCGCAGATAGAACCCTCCACCCATACGACGGAAAGTGATGGCCGAAAGCAAAAAAAGAATAGGACCTTCTATGCTTCCATGAATTTACATGCAAAGGCGCGTGTCACCAGGGCAGAAATGCTATGCCATTTCTGTACCTGGTGATTTTTGTTTGTGGACGTTTATCCGGACAAAATGGATTCAATTATATGGCAGCAGGAATATGTTGCTGGAGAGGAGGTGGCAGGTTGTATGGATGCAGCCCTCTGTTATGAGAAGACGGATGAAGAGAAGCGGGAGGAGCGACAAAAAGAGCAGCGAAAAACCAGACAAGAGAAAAAAGACAGAGGTCTTGCTATTGCAAAACTGCTGCTGGAGAAGAATATTAAGAATAAAGAAGTTGCTGCCTGGCTGGGATGGAAAGACCCCCATCAGGTTTCCCGGCTAAAGGCTGGAACGGCAGATATCAGTATTGACGAGGCCTGTATTTTACGGGATCATCTTGGAGTGCCTATTGAGTTCTTCTGCCTAAGTACATATGAGAAAAAGGAAGACCCTTCTGGTGAATCTACTGATGAGAGTTTCCGGGCAAGACCTCCGGATGAGGATATGAATGATGAGGACATGGAACTTATGCCAGCGGAGGAACTTACACCTGAACAGAGTAAAATAGTTCTTGAATTTCGACGATGCGCGTTTCGGCTGCTGAAATTGGCAGATGAGGAAACTGTTCCGGTTGGATTTATAGAAAAATATTTAAATACCATGAAAGGGCTGGCAAAATCAATGGAGCCAGTAGTGAGGTATATGGAAAGCGAAAAGATACATTCTTAGCCATCCGAAGTCAGATAAGGATTTCGGATGGCTATTTTTTTGCGCTTTTATATCCGGCGTTTGTCTGTCAAGGGGCAGATGTGCCCCATTTTTCCGTATATCGTGGCATCTTTGCACCGGCTTCGAATAAAACTGGTGCAGGCCTGTGTCTGTTCTTTTCCTGCTTATCCTGGTATGATTAACCTGTCAGATGGGATGGAAAAATTGGAATCCCATAGAATAAAAAATATCGAAAGCCTGAGTTGCAATAGGGCGGAGATATCTCATAACAGTTCCATCATGTTTTTCAATGAACCTTTGAAAGACATCTGTGATCTGTGCTGTGAAATATCTGCGGATCTGTTGCCAGCTTATACTCTTTTTTCGGCTCCGGAGGTATCTCACAGTGGGAATGCTTCCGGAGTTTTTTATTCCCGCGAAGCAACGAGCAAAAAAAGAAGGAGGACAAAGAAAATGGGTAAAGAGAGCGAAGCAAAGAAAAATAATGAAATCTTTGATGGCGAAACGGAACATTGTGGTTTGGATTCGGAACGTCCAGATAACGGCAATGGGAAATGCACCTGCCCAATGGCAAGAAAATATCTGGGACAGGTATTTGAATTCCACCAGCACATTGATGAAAAACAGGCAGAGCTTAATAGTTACCGGGATTTATTGGAGAGTATCAGAGGATGTGATTTTGATGAGCATTTTAATGCTACACGCAGTGCGGACCCGCCCTTTGTTACGTTTGCAAACAAGGTGGTCGATCTCGAAGCTGAGATTAAGGATGATACCGCAGCCCTTGGGAGGATGAAGTTTGAAGTAGGACAGACGATTGACCAGCTCCCGTCCTGGAATGAACGGGTTGTCCTGCGGTATCGTTATCTGCTGCTGCTGCCCTGGAGAACTGTCGCCCAGAAGATGGGGTTTACGAAACGGTGGGTGCTTCGGGTACATGACCGGGCGTTGGGCAGCTTTGAAAGAATGCTCCTGGAGGATGAGGAAAGAGCAAAACCGAAGTGACAATGACGGGCTTCTTCCTATCCAATGAAATACAGAATCATGTGAAATGACGGCTTTTGTTATATTATGGGACAGGCCACCTGAGTTCCCTTCAGTTCTTTCAGGTTCACCTAAGTTCCCCCCGGATTCATCTTGCAGAATCTCTCAAGTGTGTTAAACTGGCATCACTGAAACCAGGTCAGGATGAGCCGGGTAAGCCGTCATTGAAACGAATTCAATGGGGGCTTTTTTTGTGCCTTTTTTAAAGAAAACAGTCGGAAGATTCAAAGGAGGCAAGACAGGACATGAGCGGTGTTTTTGAAAAAGACAGGGGCAATGTAATTCGATGTAATGAAAACTGTGCAATGAGGTCAGAGAAAGAAAACAGCTGCAGAATTATGCAGGATGAAGTTTGCTTCAATGCGTCGGGATGTTCGTTTCATCAGACGGAGGAGGAACGGCAGGCCTCCAGGGAGAAGTTTAACCAGAGGATGAAAAGCCTGTCGCGGGATGAACAGGTATATTACGCCGGCAAATACTACAGGGGCAGGATGCCCTGGAATGTGAGGTGAAGTTTATATGATGACACTGAAAGAACTAAAGGAATCTGTACCGGAAGCACCGAGGGGAATCAAACTGCCCACCACGCGGCAGCTGATGGAGTCCGGCGCAAAGACTGTTATCGAAGAAATGTTTGGGGACGCAATGCTTTCTGTCTTTACGAATGGCTATGTCCTCTATGAGAGAATCGGCGTGGACAGTTCCGCCGCAACGGTATTCCGGCTGCATTCCTGTGAGGAATACCTGTACGATGCCGCTAAGGAACAGGATGTTGGGATTCTGTCTGATGAGCTGTTTGAATGTGAGGAGTGGTTCCTGCGCCTTCTGTTAGAAGGAGAAGACCGTCTGGCAAGAAATTCCCACAGAAGATATTACAGGCGGGTGAGCCGGTACGACCTGATTGATTCAGAATGGACGGATTATCTGCTCGATATGAGCATGAACCCGGAGAATATCTGCCTCCGGTGGGAGGAGCAGGGGGTCTATGGGGAATGCCTTTCCTGTATGACAGAGCGCCAGAGGGAGATCGTCGACCTGTATTACGGGGAGGGCATGACAATGGGGGAAATAGCGGATTATTACCATGTTACCCGCCAGTACATAAGCAAGGTGATCCGCAATGCGATCTGGAAGGCAAGGGCCGGCTGTAGTGTGAAAAAGCGTCCAATCCCGCGCGGCGTCCGGAACAAAAAGAAAGACTGACCAGGCCTGTCGGCAGAAGCCACGCAGTGGAACGGATCTTCCATCGGCGGCTCCACTGCGTGTTTGTGCCGGCAGGGATGTGGGGCATTGGGGAGGCATTTGAGATTATATGAACCAAACCATATCCAGGGAGCACAAAGATATAGCAGCATATGATTACCGGCTGCTATCAGAAAGGAGGCGATTCCAATGAAGACTTAGTGGGTGCCGGGGCAATTGCACCCGGCGCAGGAAAAGTGGCAAATCTTACAATCAGCAGCAGTAGCTGCAAAAATCCCGAAAATGAAAGAGAGGAAAAATATGCGTAAGCAGATGAAGAAAGAAATCTCAAAGCGGATGATCGCGGGAACCCTTGCGTTTGTGCTTTGCGCAGGCAGTGTAGGCTCCCCGGTGGTTGGATATGCTTCGGAGTATGTATCTACGACAGTCAGTGCCGAGGAAAAACTATCGTATGACACGGACCTGGTTCATATGGAAGATGTCATTGCTTTGCTTCAGGAAGATGAAGTAGTGAGTGTGGCTGATATCGAAGTTGAGTATGGCTCTGATTTTGATATTGAGAATGACTTTGATGGCCTGGAGTATACGAAGGGGAAAGTGAAGCTCTCCCTTTATGAAGCGAAAAGCGAAAGCGGATATGACTTTTCAACGAACCGGGCAGACACTTATCAGGCAGTTTATAGGGTGGAGCCGGTAAGCGGAAACCCGGAATATTATATCAGAAGGTCAGTAACAGTCAGAGAGGCGGACGCTGATACGGCCAGTGTGGCATCGGCAGACGCTGGAGACAGCTCTGGAGGTGGCTCCGGTTCAGAGGAAGAGGATTCCAGCGGGGATGCTGACCCGGCGGATGCTGCCGAGCCGGAGACTACCGCAGCTGTAGGGAATACAGTGTTGGAAACTGATTCTACAGATATCTCTGAAACGGAATCCGTTTTCTCTTCGGAAGCTGCCGGGGATACGGCAGGCAGTGAAAGCCAGACAGAGAGTGAGCCGCAGACGGAGCAGGGAAGCACCCTTGCAGGTCTTTCAGAGTCTGGGGCATCCGTTACAGAATCAGAGAACGCCTTTACCGTGATTGAGGAAACCGGGGAAACGGTTTCGGAGGATGGGAAGGAAAGCGAGCTGGAATCCGGGACAGAAATGGAAACGGAGATCGAGACAGAGACTGGTACAGATGAGGGCATTATGCTTTTATCCGCAGAGTCGGAAGGGGATAATAAAAGCTATGTAAGCGGCCTTTCTGCTACAAGCATTGTGGATGGCACTGCCCCGTTTGACAGTGATGATGAGGCTGGAGATGACAGCAGTGACAGCAACCGGATCGTGAGGTCTTTTGATTATGTTTCCTATACACTGTCCTATACAACGGCCTTATCAAATGAAAAGGAATCAGTGGACTCCGGTGTATTGTTTGTGGAGTTTGTCCTTCCATGTTCACCGGATGTTGCTATATTTAATATGGACACGATGAACTGGATGGTAGACCCGGTACTGACCTATTACTTTTCTGACGGGACAAGCGGAACAAGCTATGATGATGCGTCATCTGTAGTCAGCCAGGTGCTGACCGGCCGGCGGGAACTGACAAATGCGGAGTTCATGACAATTCCCGGAGCGGGTACGCTATCTGCAGGCTTGTATGTCGGGGCGGCGTCGAATGGGACTACGATTCAGCCGACTTTTACACTCTGGATGGCTGGCAACTCGGATGAGCAGCATAGGACTGTCCAGCCCGCAACTGTAACAGTGTCTGCTGCAGCCAAATATACAGTACAGGTAAAACAGTCAAGTGAAATGGACATTCTTGGAGAATATGACTTATCAACAGGAAATGAAAATGCGGCGCAGGATACCGTAAGCAATTCGTCTGTAATCCGTGGGCGGATGGAGTCCTATGGAATTACTGTCATGATGGAAAATGATTCGGTAGAGAAAGGGCTGAAAGGGCTTGAATTCCCAAAAGGGGAAATATCTTTTGATATTACACTGGATGAATATTCGATGAATTCATCAGGTGAGTTATTAAGTGACCAGTCCGGATACACGCCGGTCATGTGGGATTATGACGAGAATGAGCGCAGTTCTTTGACAGGTGAGTGGGGCAGGGAATTTCTGAAGCAGGAGGGCTTTGCGTATTCTGCAGCCCCGTTTAATAAACTTGGGTGTTTTTCCCTTTCGTCTGTTTATGATTCCTGTTACGATGGTGGGGACTGGACAGTCACGCAGGATGCGGACAATCCGCTTGTTTACCATGTGACGGTAAAAAATTATAGTGTAGACACGGAAAATTACAATTTCCCAACTGCGGACAATACATGGTATAAAAGGACGGAAGATGGGACGACTTATAAGGCAAACCAGGCATGCCTTTCTTCTGGTGTTGTACAGGTAGTCCTGCAGTTCCCATATGGGGATGTCGGTGAGATCACGAATATTTATTTTAAGGTGACAGCTGATAATTTTTCTGTGAATGAAACCGCTTATGATACTACAGCGTCTTTCGCAGGCACTTATGTGCTTCTTCCGCCCGGTTCCATCAATGTTGGTGTGAACTTTACTACGACGAGTGCGGGAGGCCATTCTGCGACTCCCTTTTCTACTTATCAGCTGGGAAGCACATACTCATCGGGGGATGCGTACAGTTATACAGGAAATTCCGTCCGTCTGTGGCAGAAGCTTACGACTTCTTCTGATGAGAGCATTGAGACTGTGGCTGGCCTGATCAAATGGGATGCGGATGCTTTTGAGGTTGACCGTACGAGCAGTACTTACCAGACCGCAGGGCAGGCAGTCGGAAGCGATACGATTGAATCCTATTCGGGATATTTTGTTGGGCGTTCGAGTAACTGGTCGAGCGAGCAGGAAATGAGCGATACCCTGATGAATGACCCAAGCCTGCATTTTTACACGAATCTGGACGCCCTGGAGGCGGACGGCTATATCTGTGTCGGTGTTTTTTGGGTGGCAGATACTTCCTATGTTGCAAACGGTACGCCCTTCCCACAGTATATGATTGACCTGATTGTAAAGGATTCCGCTGTGGTTGGTCAGACCTACGCGGCTGTGTCAGAAGGCTGGGCTTCCTACAGTGATGTTGAACTGATGTCATCGTCCGGAACATCACAATATACGCTTGATACAGATAAGCTTGCTGTATATGACCTGTATATTGCATATTGCAGTGCTTCTGCCTATACGGCAATGGGAAAATCAAGGGCAACGGATGCTTACTATATTAAATCAGAGTACGATGAGGATGGCAACCTGGTCTCAGGAACCCATGTGACAGGCTTTTTCGCAGGGACAAGCCTTCTGGTTTGCGGTGAAAAGGCAACGGTGGATATCAGTATCACGGATACCGGATCAAATGGCTCGGCAAAGGCGGTTTATGACATGGATGCCGGTGAACGGACAGTGAATTATTCTGTCCAGCCCTATCTGGAAGTAGAAGGTAATTCTTCGACCAGCAGTGAGGCAACATCTGGGAAAACAACCGCAGTAGTGACAGTTTCATTGCCGGATGGCCTGAATTATGATGAGGGCAGCTCATTTTGTGGTGGAGAGGTAATTGTACCGGAGATAACCATAGGAGGAGACGGGACAACAACACTTGTATATACATTAGTAGATGTGACGGTTGGAGCCCCGCTTGATGCCATTACATTTTCCTGTACGATTGGCCATGCGGGCACTATGAATGACGTGGTAAATAACCAGTCGCTTACGGCTTCCGCATCGATTTCAAGTACAGGGGATAACCGGGTGAAGCTTGCAGAATTTGGCAACTATAGTTCTGTTGGCCTGGTAATCGTAAAGCTGGTGGCAATCAGTATTTCAAAACAGGTGGATGCCCGCCTGATTGAACAGGGCGGAAGTTTTTCGTGGACATTCCTGTTTGCGAACGAATCGGATGCGGCGCAGGAGGGAACAAGGCTTGCAGATATCCTGCCAGGTGATGGAGATGATATGGGGTCTGATTTTTCGGGATCATACCGTGTAGAATCCATTACAATTGATTTCTCAAATGCCAGGACATCCTTTGAAAAGGATGTTGACAGCATGGCATTTTATGTGACAGATGGGATGGTTGGGGAATCTGCATCGGATCTGCTCACAGAATCTGGAAGTGGATATTTCAGTTCCTGGACAGACCTGATGGACCATGCTTCTGTTGACCGGGAGAATTATACGGTGACGCTTGATACTTCCGGGATTGAAAATATGACTGCTTTTTATTTTGATCTTGGTACACTTTCATCGAAAGAAAACCTGTCCTTTACCATTTCCGTTGCAACGGAAGGAAATGAACCGGGGGATATTTACTGTAATAAGTTTTACGAATACGGCGAAAACCAGTCATCCGCGGTAACCAGTGTGCTGGTCACTACCCAGGTTGTGCAGCGCACAGTCAGCGGCCTCGCGTGGGTGGATGCAGACAGCGACGGAATCCGTGGAGAAACGGAGAGCCTGTTCTCTGGAGTCACTGCTACGCTATACCGGACGAACGCTTCCAGCTATGCGTCGTCGAAGAATGCAGCGGTGACGGTCAACGGAGTGAAACTTTATACGGCATACGATGTCCTTGGAAATGAGGTGGCTGCGGTCACTACAGGCAAGGATGGCAGCTACCAGTTTACTGACCTGGAGGCTGGGACATATTATGTTGTTTTCGGCGGAATGGACGGTTACGGCCTGACGGTACAGGATGCCGGGGAGGATGATACCGTGGACTCGGATGCGACCGCTGCTGTCTATGAGGATGGTTCCGGGATTGAGTACGCCTACATCAGCAGCATCTCCCTTCCGGAACTGGGTGAGATGTATGCATACCTTTTTGAAAGCAACCATAATGACGCAGGGTTTATTTCATTCACATCCGCTCTGACGGTTCAAAAAGTGGCAGAAGGAACCTCTGTCGGGCTTAGCGGCGCGATCTTTGTCATGAAAAATTCCGATGGGAATTATCTGACGTTTGAGGATGGCTCCTACACTGGAAGCAGGGAGAAAGTGAATTCCGACTGCTATCTCACAACCGCTTCTGACGGTACTTTGGTTGTGGAAGACCTGCCATTTGGCACTTATGTACTTTCCGAGTATCAGGCGCCGGATGGCTATCAGCTTTCGGAGGAAACCTGGAAGATAAAGGTACAGGGAAAGATTACGGATTCCGGCTGGACAAGCTATGTGACTGTGGATGGGGATATCCTGGACGGGACGCTTGTCATTGAAGATGCAAGCGAAATAACCACGGTAACAGTTACAAAAGCCTGGCGGGATAACAATAACCAGGACGGTCTGCGCACGGATGTGACGCTGAACCTGATTGGGAGAGTGACGATGGATACCGGGGAGACTGTGACAGCAGTGACGAAGAGCGGCACGATCCGGGCGAATGCATCGAAACAGGAATATACGTTTGATAAGCTCCCGGTTTATTCTTCAGGGAAGAAAGTAACTTATTCTGTAACTGAAGAAACCGTTGCCGGGTATGAAGTCAGCTATTCGGCACTGGACGGTGACTGGGAGAGCGGATACAGTATTGTGGTGACCAATACACATACGACAGAGACAACGGAGTATACGGTGGTCAAGATCTGGGATGATGATGAGAACCGTGACGGTGTACGCCCTGAAACAATTGAAGTGAAACTGATCGGTTCAGATGGTTCGGAGCGGGTAGCACTTCTTGCGGAGGATGCTGGGTGGACATATACCTTTACCGACCTTCCGGTCTACTGGAAGGAAGGTACAGAGATCAAATATACCCTGGAGGAAAGTCCGGTAAGCAGCTATGTGCGTGAGGTATCGGATGCTGACAGCAGCAACCAGTTTACGGTAACGAATACACATGAGATCGCGATCGTGGATATCCCGGTTGAGAAAATCTGGGATGACATGGGCGATCAAGATGGAGTGCGTACAGATTCCGTAACGGTAATCCTGACCGGGTCAGACGGTTCTGTCCGGGAGGCAACCCTCACGGAAGAGAGTGAATGGAAATATACGTTTACCAACCTTCCGGTATATTGGAACGAAGGAGTGGCAATCAGCTATTCCCTGCAGGAGAAAGCAGTTGATGGCTATTCCGATGAAGTGGTAGTCGGGGAAGATGGCTGCAGCTTTACGGTCACAAATAACCACATCCCGGCGGTGACTGACCTGGTAATTGTGAAAGACTGGGACGATGCAGATAACCAGGATGGTATCCGCCCGGAAAGTATTCATGTGGTGCTTACAGGAACGGATGGAGGCAGCTATGAGGCTGACCTGACTGCGGAGAATGGCTATTCCTGTCTGTTCAGCAGCCTGCCGGTATATTATAACCATGGTACAATAGTCGTATACAGCGTGAAAGAGGATGCAGTTGACGGATATCAGGCGGAGATTACAGCTGATGGTTCCGGATACATCTTTACAGTTACAAATACGCATGAGCCGGAGACCATTTCGGTGCCAGTGATGAAAACGTGGGTTGATAATGATGACCAGGATGGGATTCGTCCATCTGGCATTTCCGTTACACTGGCGGGAAGCAACGGATTGTCCTATGAAGCAGAACTGACGGCAGAGAATGGCTGGCAGTATACCTTTGAGGATGTGTTTGTCTACTGGAACGAGGGAGAAACGGTGGAATATACGCTGACCGAAGCGACGATGGACGGCTACCTGACAGAAATCGTGCAGGGGGAAGATGGCTACAGCTTTGCTGTCACGAACACGCATGAGCCTGCTGTGACGGAAGTAAATGTGAAGAAAATCTGGGATGACGACTCAAACAGGGATGGTATCCGTGCAGATTTTTTGCATATCACTCTGAGCGGTTCCGATGGAAGTACCTACGAAACAAATCTGACCGGGGAGATCGGATGGGCGGCGGTCTTTACCAACCTGCCTGTGTATTTCAACCATGGGGAGTTAATCTCCTACACGGTAACGGAAGACAGTAGCCTGGGATATGATGCAGAACTTGTAGTGAGTGAAGATGGATATGATTTTACCTTTACAAATACTCACGAAATTGCAAAGACTGACATAACAGTTGCAAAGACATGGGATGATGCAGAGGATCAGGACGGTGTACGTCCGGATGAAGTGGAAGTCATCCTGACCGGCTCTGATGGAAGTCGTTACAGTGCCATGCTGACGGAAGAAAACGGCTGGAGCTATACTTTTGAGAAGCTTCCGGTGCACTGGAACTTTGGAGAAACGATTGATTATTCACTGCAGGAGACATCTGTGGATGGGTACTCTGACGAGATTGTAAAAGGTGAGGATGGCTATACGTTCACGGTTACAAATAATCATATTCCGGCTGTGACCGATGTTGTAATCCTGAAAGAATGGGAAGATGATAATGACCGTGACGGTATTCGTCCGGACAGTGTCCATGTCACACTTACCGCTTCGGATGGAAACTCTTATGAGTGTGAACTGAACTATGATAACGCTTATGTCTGCGTACTGACAGATCTTGCGGTTTACCAGAATGGCGGCGAGCTTATCACCTACACAGTTACCGAGGAAGAGGTGGAGGGTTACGAATCCGTTGTATGGACGGACGAAGACCCGTATGCATTTATCCTGACTAACACCCATACGCCGCAGACGAAAGAGATTGAAGTAACCAAAGTATGGGATGATGAGGAGAATAAAGATGGTCTTCGGGCAGATGTTTATCTGACACTGACCGGGTCTGACGGAACCTCTTATGAGGGCGTCATTGAAAAGGACTCTGACACGGCAACCTTTACCTTCCCTGGCCTCCCGGTTTATTATGACGGTGGGCAGGAGGTTGTATACAGCCTGTATGAAGCAGATATGGATGGTTATACGTCTGTGATCGAGGCAACAGAAACTGGCTTTACAGTAACCAATACCCATATACCGGAGACTGAGGATGAGAGCGAGCCGGAAAGTGATTCAGAAAATGGGAAGGTTACAGAGACATCCGGCAATACAGGTTCGCCGCAAACCGGTGATGACAGCCCGCTGCTTCTCTGGATTGCGGTTGCGTGGCTTGGCATTCTTGGAATGGCTGGCGGAATCCTGCTGATGAGACGGCACAGGAGAAGAATGGAATAAGCAGCGATAGAATAAGCTATGCCTGAAAAAATACTTGAATCGGGTGTCCCCTTATGGTATAGTAAAAGACACAAAAGGCACCTGCGTCAACAGGTGCCTGAGGGACTACCGATAGACGGTTGGCCGAGTAGCTACAAAAAAGTAACCATTACCTGGCTGGGGCGGTTACTTTTTTGCGTTTATCAGTGCTATGATCAACGTCACAATGATTCCAAGAATCATCAGGATAATCGAAAGCAATTCAAAATCGCTCATAAGTACCCCTCCTTTCTTTGGATACCCTTTCAGGTATCTATGGATCGGAGGGTTTGATCCCTCCGAAGAGGGCCAACCGCCTACCCGTTTTCAGGTAGTTCTCAACAGCCATATTACCATGGATGGACAGGATTTTCCACAGGAAAATTCATAATTCGACAAAAACAGATAAAGAAGCAGTAAAGGATAAAGCATCTCAGAAATGGGGTGCTTTTTTCATGCGCAAATTTAGGAAGGAAGAGCAGTATGGAGACTGTCAAAATAATATTGCTGATTTTGGGTGTAGGGGTAGCTTATGCCCTTTTTTGCTGTGTCAAAGTTGGTGCAGAAGCGGACCGCTGGATGGAAAGTCTGCGCTTTCCGGATGAAGAAGATAAAGGGGAAAAAGTAGAAGAGCCAATAGAAAACAGGTGAGACTATGGGTGAGAAAAGGCAGGCGCTGGAGTTGCCCTATTTTTATGGCGCGGAAGGGGAACAGTATGCGTTTTACCGGATTCCAAAAGCGCTCTTTACGGAGCCGGCCTTTGCCGGCTTATCTACGGACGCAAGGCTGCTCTACGGCCTGATGCTGGACCGGATGGGGCTGTCCATGAGGAACGGGTGGATGGATGAGGAGGGCAGGACTTATATTTACTACAAGCTCGAACAGATCCAGAAGGATTTATGCTGTGGTGACCAGAAAGCGGTAAAGCTGCTTGCGGAACTGGATGGGATTGGTCTGATTGAGAGGAAGCGTCAGGGTTTTGGCAAACCGATGCGGATATATGTGAAACAGTTCTCTGCGGTACTTGCAAAACCACGCCCTGATACTTGTGAAAATCACAAGTCCAGTGTTGTGAAAATCACAAGTCGAGACTTGTGGAAATCACAACCTAATAATACTGAGAATAATAAGACTGAGATAAACGAGACTGAGACTATCCATCTATCCAGGCCTGATGCGGTCCGCTTTGGGGACGATGCGATGGGATTCGATGGATATGATGCCTGCAGGGATTATTTTTCTGAGCAGATCAGCCTGGGATGTCTTTTGCATGATTATCCAGATGAACAGGACATCCTGAAAGAGATCCTGGAATTGCTGGTTGACACGGTTTGCTCCAGCCGGGAGACGCTCCGGATCGGGAAGGAAGATAAACCTGCGCAGGTTGTGAAGAGCCAGCTGATGAAGCTGGAGATGGGGCATATCCGGTATGTGCTGCGGTGCCTGAAAGAGAATACGACAAAAATCCGGAACATCCGGCAGTATCTGCTGACAGCGCTTTATAATGCGCCAATGACAATGAACAGCTACTACAGCACACTGGTGAAGCATGATTTATACGGAGATCCGGATGGTTAAAGGGGTGAGAAGAGATATGGATGGGTTAATAGCAATCAATTATGACGGGAGGCAGCCTACGGTAAGCGGACGGGAGCTTCACGCGGCGCTTGGCATTATGACCCGCTACAATGACTGGTTCGCAAGGATGTGCGAATTTGGCTTTGTGGAGGGAAAAGACTATTACTCAATTTTGAGTAACAGGTCTGACGGACTCCCTGGCAAGCCAAGGAATGACCATGAGATGGCGCTTTCCATGGCGAAAGAGATTTGTATGCTCCAGAGGTCGGAGGCCGGCAGGAGGTTCCGCCAGTATTTCATCGAGGTGGAGGAAGCATGGAACAAACCGGAGCTGGTGATGGCGAGGGCGCTGCAGCTGGCGCAGAAGACAGTGGAGCAGCTGATACAGGAAAAAACAGCTTTACTCGCGCAGGTGGAGGCAGGTGAACAGCAGATTGGCAGGATGCTGCCAAAGGTACGGTATGTGGATTACGTCCTCCAGTCCCCATCCCTTGTACTGGTTACACAGATTGCCAAGGATTACGGGATGAGCGCGGTGGCGCTCAACTGGAAGCTGAACAGCATGGGAATCCAGTACCGGGTAGGGACACAGTGGGTACTCTACGCCAGATACCAGGACAGGGGCTATACGCACAGCCGGACAATCCTGATCCCGAAGGAAAACGGCCTGACGGAGACGAAAATGCAGACGGAATGGACGCAGAGAGGGCGGCTGTTCCTTTATGGGAAGCTGAAGGAAGAAGGAATCCTGCCAATGATCGAGAGGGGAGGTGAGGAAGATGCAGGAGGAAGTGAATGAGAAGACGATTGCGCTTTGTATCAAAGGCGGCAAAATCTCGGCTGGCATCCTGAAGGCGGGGTTGACGCATTATCTGTCTGAAAAGGACAAAAAGAGACAGGCACAGCGGATGATGGGGAAAAGCACAAAAAACGGGAAGCAGAGCCTGAAGCGGATGATGGATACGGGGAGCGAACTTACAAACATCGAGATTACGGACAGCAATATCAAATCTTTTGAAAAGGTTGCGAGGAAGTACGGCATCGATTACAGCCTGAAAAAAGATAAATCCAAAGACCCGCCCCATTACCTGGTGTTTTTCCGGGCAAAGGATACGGATGTGATGGAAACTGCCTTCCGGGAATATACGGGGGAGTCGCTTGGCAAGGAGAAACGCCCTTCCATCCGCCAGAGGCTCACTAAGGCAAAAGAGCGTCTGGCAAAGCACCGCCAGCAGGAAAGGACACTGCAGAAAGACAGGGGGCACTCATTATGAGCGGAAAAGGAAATAAGCGCTGCGGGAGTAGCGTAAAGAAAAACAGTAGGCAGACTACCGGCAGCATGGTAAAGACCAGAAAGAAAGTGCCGTCCGAAAAAAACGGAGGAAAATGTCTGAGGAAATACCAGAAAAAGCTCAGGAAAAGGCTCCTGGAGAAGATAGAGGAAGAACAGGAACGGATACGGAAGCTGCCGACCGTGGCAAAGGCTGTCCTGTGTGTCTCCTATGCGGGAGCCTTTTATTTCACGGATAAAGCATCGTGGCTCTACCGGCACTGCGTAGGCAGATCGGTTCTGGTCCGGCTGAGCCTGCTTCTTATGAATTTTGGCCTTGCGTTCCGGAACCCGCTTCCAAGCTTCCATCCATTCGATTTTCTGGCTGGCGCTTCCGGAATCGCGGTGCTGACGGTTGTAGTCATATACCGTGGCCGTGATGCAAAAAAGTTCCGGAAAGGCGAGGAGTATGGCTCCGCGAGGTGGGGGACGGCGAAAGATATCGAACCATTCATCGACCCGGTCTTCGAAAATAACATCATTCTGACGCAGACGGAGTACCTGACAATGGAGAGCCGGCCGAAGATTCCCAAATACGCGCGGAATAAGAACGTGGTTGTGATCGGCGGCAGCGGCGCAGGAAAGACAAGAGGGTACGTGTTACCCAATATTATGCAAATGCATAATAAAACTTCTCTTGTAATTACAGACCCGAAGGGAACGATTATTGTCCAGTGCGGCACAATGTTGACGAAGCATGGGTATGTTATTAAAGTGCTGAATCTTATCAATTTTAAGAAGTCCATGAGGTATAACCCGTTCAAGTATATCCACAGTGAGAAGGATATCCTGAAGCTGGTCAACACCATCATTGCAAACACAAAGGGAGAAGGAGAAAAATCAACAGAAGATTTCTGGGTCAAAGCAGAGCGGCTGCTTTACTGTGCCCTGATCGGTTTTATCTGGTATGAAGCGCCGGAGGAAGAACAGAATTTTACTACGCTGCTGGAATTTATCAATGCCAGCGAAACACGCGAAGATGATGAGGGCTACCAGAATGCTGTCGATGAGTTGTTTGAGGAACTGGAGGCAGAGAACCCGGAACATTTCGCTGTGAGACAGTACAGAAAGTATAAGCTTTCTGCCGGCAAGACGGCTAAATCCATCCTGATTTCCTGTGGCGCAAGGCTTGCTCCGTTTGATATTGCGGAGATGCGGGAGATCACAAGCTACGATGAGATGGAGCTTGACCTGGTCGGTGACAGGAAAACGGCCTTGTTTGTAATCATCTCTGATACGGATGATACCTTCAATTTCCTGGTCGCGATCATGTACAGCCAGCTATTCAATCTCCTCTGCGAACGGGCAGATGATGTCCATGGGGGAAGGCTGCCGTACCATGTAAGGTTGTTACTTGATGAGTTTGCCAATATTGGCCAGATACCCAAATTTGATAAGCTGATTGCAACGATCCGGAGCCGTGAGATATCGGCTTCTATTATTTTGCAGTCACAGAGCCAACTGAAAACGATTTATAAAGACGCTGCTGAGGTCATCCTCGGCAATTGCGACACCGTACTTTTCCTTGGTGGAAAGGAAGCAAGCACATTAAAAGAGATGTCCGAGACGCTCGGAAAGGAAACGATTGATTTTTATAACACTTCCGATACGCGCGGCCAGAGTCCGAGCATCGGAATGAATTACCAGAAAACCGGCCATGAACTGATGAGCCGGGACGAGCTGGCGGTCATGGATGGAAACAAATGCATCCTACAGCTGCGGGGTGTGAGACCGTTTTACAGCGACAAATATGATATTACAGCTCACAAGCGTTATAAGGAACTGGCGGATTACGACAGCAAAAATGCCTTTGACGTAGAGAAATACTTGAAGCACGAGCTGCGGATGAAAATGGAAGATGAATTCGAGATGATGGAAATAGATCTGTCGGAAGCAGAGCTGACTGCCGCGGAAGGCGGCGAAGCAGTCTGATCCGGCAGGAACATTTAGCTTAGGCTGCTACGAGTTCCCCCTGCCCAGGATGGACAGGGGAAAAAGTTTAAACTTGCTTTTGCGAAGAGTTCGCACTTGTTGCAGTGCGCCAATGATGACGCAGGTATTAGCTATGACATTCATATTTTGCTGAGCCGCTCTTCCCTTGCTTTCTCAGGCGTGATTTCTGCCGGGATGCACCCGAAGAGGGACTGCATGGCTTCAACCTTGTCCTGGTTATCCATACTCAGTTTTGTAAGGAGGAGGTCAATGTCTGTCGAAAATTTTGGCTTGTTTCCCGCTTCATAGGCTGTCAGGTAATCCTGGCAAGCTGCGATAATCTGTTTGGAATTTCGGTCAATGATGTCCTGAATTAAGATGGCGAAGTCATTTCCTTCGGTGCGATACCGGCGGAGATACTTTTTACTAACAGGGAACATTTTTATGTAATGGATGCCATGTCGATTTTTTGGTCTGGTTGATGGCCGGGGCGGTAGGGCAAAGTATTGATTCTTTGGAGCTGCCGCTGGTATGTTTGAACGAATTGGAACGGCGAAGTCCTGTTTCTGTCCACGATAACGAAGCCGAATCACAAGAACATAGGGACGTTTGTCTTTATAAAGGACCTGTGTATCTTCCTTGTATTTTTCTAACAAGGCTTTATCTATCGTGACAAGTTTCATGGCGATCTCCTTTACTTAAAATAGAGCCAACCTTACGGAAGGCTCTGTATACACGTAAGCGATATTCTACGCCGTCAGGCACCCCGTCGCTTGCGGAGGTTAAACATACACGTTCATTATATTCTGACCGTAATGACCGGTAGGTATCTCTACCTGTCATCATTATATGCAGAATACGGGAAAAAATCAAGGCTTATGGAATAAATTAATATGGTGAAAATGTGGAAAATGTGGACGTGAAAATATGACAGGAATCTTTGAAATGAACCACTTTGGAAAATACCGGAGTGGTTTCTTTTATACCCAAAACGGGTAAATACCGACTGAATCCGGCTCGGCAGGGAGGAGAATAGAGATGAAAACTAATATACGCTCACCGACGGTGAGGAGAGCGTTTACCACTGGAATATGCCAGCAGGAAAAAATACGGAAAGAAAGGGGAAAAATAGCATTTGTCGCGTAACAGGTTGATAGATCCCAGTACGCAGGCTGGCAGATATTGTGCTTACCCAACAAAAGAAGCATGACAAAACATGACAAATGCTGTTTTGTATATTGCAATGACATTCTACACAAACACCGTAACTGTCCTTTCAACTCTCGTTTCCGCCATAGGCGCGGGATTAGGCGTATGGGGAGTTATCAATTTGCTTGAAGGATATGGAAACGACAATCCTGGCGCAAAATCACAAGGAATAAAGCAACTTATGGCTGGTGGAGGCGTTATATTGATTGGAACACAAGTAATTCCGCAGCTTTCAACCTTGTTCGGATAACCGGAAAGGAGAACATCCATGTTCGATAACATTTTCAACGCTATTGAGGACTGGATGCGGGGGCTTCTGACGGGGATGGTAGATTCCAGCCTGGAGACGATGGTCACAGGGGTTAATGAACAGACCGGGGAAATCGCGGCGCAGGTTGGTGCCACCCCGTCGGGGTGGAACAGCAGCATATACAACATGGTCAAAAATCTGTCCGATACGGTCATCGTGCCAATCGCGGGAATTATCATTACGATGGTCCTCTGCTATGAACTGATCACGATGATAACCGAGAAAAACAACATGCAAGAGGTCGATACCTGGATGTTTTTCAAGTATTTTTTCAAGATGTGGGTAGCTGTGTATCTGGTCAGCAACACGTGGACGATTACAATGGCAGTATTCGATATCGGGCAGAGTGTGGCAGGCAGTGCCGCGGGGGTAATTACAGGGACAATGAACCTGGACATTTCCTCCGTGGTTGCCCAGATGGATGCTGAAATGGCCACGATGGGGATTGGGGAACTATTGCTCCTTGCCCTTGAGTCCCTGCTTGCCAGTTTCTGTATGAGGGCGATCTCCATTGTGATCACGGTGGTTCTCTATGGGAGGATGATTGAGATATACCTGTATGTTTCAGTTGCACCGATACCATTTGCAACATTCTCAAATAAGGAGTGGTCGCAGACTGGCATGAATTATTTCAGGGGACTGTGGGCATTGGCGTTCCAGGCATTCCTGATGATGGTGTGTGTCGGGATTTATGCGGTGCTGGTATCTGCAATGACGGTATCTTCAAATGTCCATATGGCGCTGTTTGAAATTCTGGCATATACAGTCCTTTTATGCTATGCGCTGATGAGGACGGGCAATCTGAGCCGTTCGATCTTCAATGCACACTGAGGGGAAATCGAAAGGAAGGAGAAGGGCAGGCAGCGGCAATCCCCGACCGGAACTGGCTGCACTGCCTTTGATAAAGTAAATGGCATATGTAAACGTCCCAATGGACCTTGCAAAAGTGAAAAATAAAGTAGCTTTTAACCTTACCATGCGGCAGATTGTCTGCATTGGGGCGGGTGCGGCGGTGGGGCTTCCATTTTATTTTCTGACAAGGAACATCATCGGCACCGGGAATGCCGCGACCGGTATGGTTATCCTGATGGTGCCGGAATTCCTATTTGCGATGTATGAAAAGGATGGCCTGCATTTTGAACAGATCCTGATGAATATCATCAAGGTACGGTTCCTGCGTCCGGCAGTACGGCGGTATGAAGCGGTAAGCTTTTATTCTGCGGAAACGGTACGGGCGGATACGAAAAAGAAGACAGGCAGAAAAAAGAAAGGGGGAAACAGCCGTGCGAAGAAGCCAAAACGGCAGGGTTGATTACCAGAGGCTGCATTTTGACCGGGAAGGGCCTGGCGGTACAGATACAGCTTATGGCGGGAATCCATATGACGATAGTTTTGGAGATTATGGGGAAGAAGAGATGCTAAATGCCGGCTCTGGAGAATCATTTGACAGAGGCTTGTCCGACCGTGCTTATGCGGGGCTTTATTCTGAACTAGGCAGGCCCTCTTACGGGAATGAATACCAGGACGATTATGATGAACCTGATGGAGATGAAGAAACCGGTTGCAGAGGAAGTGTTGCTTTTTCCCCGGATGGTTATTCGGCTGGACAGGAGGATTACATCCCTGCCCAGGTATCCGGTCAGAGGAAGGGAAGAAAACCAGGGTGGCGGGAGCGCCGGGCCAGGAAAAAAGCAGAGAAACGTGCACTGAAACGGAGAAAGCGGAAAGAAAAGGAGCTTGCCAGGGCGGCGAAAATAGCTGCGAAGGAAGCGGCGCGGCAGGAAAAATATGACAGGAAAGCCGCAAAAAAGCAGGGGAAAATTGACCGGAAAGAAACGAAGCGCCAGGAGAAGCTCGACAGGAAGAATGCAAAGCGCCAGAGAAAGTTGGAACGGAAGAATGCGCGGCATCCGGAACGGGTACAACATCCGGAACAGGAGCAGAAACGCCAAGAGACAGCAGCTGTTGTAAGAAAAGGCGGCAAAAGTCAAAATCGCTCCGTAAAGCCGACTGCTGTTGGCAGGAGTTCCGGGAAGCATCGACAGAGGAAAAAATCCGAAGCGAAAGAGCGGGAGAAACGGATATCCGTGCAGGAGACGATCCGCTATAAGGAGATGAGCCGGGACGGTATCTGCCGGGTGCAGGATAAGGTTTACTCCAAAACGATCCAGTTTTTTGATATCAACTACCGCCTTGTGCAGAATGAAGAGAAAGATGCAATCTTTGAGAACTGGTGCGACTTCCTCAACTATTTTGACAGCACGGTCTCTGTGCAGCTTTCCTTTATCAACCATAGGAGCAGCATGGAGGAATATGAGGATTTTATCCGGATTACGCCGAAAGATGATGATTTCAACGAGGAACGGATGGAATTCGCGCGGATGCTCAAAAGGCAGCTGTCAAAAGGGAACAATGGGCTTGTGAAAAAGAAATATATCACGTTTGCCGTGGAAGCGGAAAATATCACTGTTGCCAGACCGAAGCTTGGCCGGATTGAGGCGGATATCCTGAATAATTTCAAGACGCTTGGGGTCTCTGCCTTTCCGCTGGATGGGACGGAACGGCTTAGAATCCTGTATGAAACTTTCAACCCGGAAAGCACCGTCCCGTTCCGCTTTCATTTTGACGACCTGATGGTCAGCGGGCATAGCACAAAAGACTATGTTGCTCCGACAAGCTTCGTGTTTAAAAACGGGAAAGATTTTATGATGGGTGATACCTATGCGGCGGTTTCTTACCTGCAAATCCAGACCCCGGAGCTTTCAGATGAAATGCTTGCAAAATTCCTGGATATTGATACGGACCTGGTTGTGAACATCCATATCGAGCCGGTGGAGCAGATGAAAGCGATCAAACTGGTAAAAAGCAAGCAGACGGATGTCAACCGGATGAAGATTGATGAGCAGAAGAAGGCAGTCCGGTCCGGATATGATATGGACATCATTCCGTCCGACCTGAATACCTACGGCGGGGACATCAAACAGCTGCTGAATGCCCTGGTTTCGCGGAATGAGCGAATGTTCCTGGTAACTGTAATTTTCCTGAACACAGGGAAGGACAGACAGAGCCTGGAGAACTCCATCCGTCAGACAACCGGCATTGCAGTGAAAAATAACTGCCCGTTCCGGCGGCTGGATTACCTGCAGGAGGAAGGGCTGATGAGCAGCCTGCCGCTTGGGGTGAACCACATCCCGATCAAGCGAGGCCTGACGACGACATCGACCGCCGTTTTCATCCCGTTCACCACACAGGAGCTGTTCATGGGCGGGGATTCGCTTTATTATGGCCTGAATGCCCTGTCAAACAACATGATTATGGTAGACCGCAAACAGCTGAAGAACCCGAACGGCCTTTTCCTTGGGACGCCCGGCGGCGGGAAATCCTTCATGGCAAAGCAGGAGATCACGAATGCCTACCTGGTCACTGAGGATGACATCATGATTAATGACCCAGAAGGGGAGTATTCCCCGTTGGTAAATGCGCTTGGCGGGCAGGTGGTCTATCTCTCCCCGACAAGCAGGGACTATATCAATCCACTGGATATCAACATGGACTATTCGGACGAGGATAACCCGCTCGGCGTGAAGTCAGATTTTATCCTTTCCTTCTTCGAGCTGATTATGGGCGGGAGGAACAACCTGACACCGGAGGAGAGGACAATGGTTGACCGCTGCATCCCGATGATCTACCGGGATTATTTTAACGATCCCCAGCCGGAGAATATGCCGATTCTTGGTGATCTGTATGAATGCCTTATGCAGCAGGAAGGTGAAGCAGCACTGCGGCTAGCGACTGCGTTGGAGCTTTATGTGAATGGCTCCCTGAACGTTTTTAACCATCGCACAAATGTAGAACTGAACAATCGTGTAGTTTGCTATGACATTAAAGAGCTTGGCAAACAGCTGAAAAAACTGGGCATGCTTGTGGTGCAAGATCAGGTGTGGAACCGGGTTACAGTCAACCGTTCCGAGCATCGGTATACCAGGTACTATATTGATGAGTTCCACTTGCTTTTAAAAGAAGAACAGACCGCTGCTTTCTGCGCGGAAATCTGGAAGAGGTTCCGAAAGTGGTCTGGCATCCCGACAGGCATTACGCAGAATATTAAGGATTTGCTTGCAAGCGATGAGATTGAGAATATCCTGGATAACAGTGACTTTATCGTGATGCTGAACCAGGCCGCAGGTGACCGCCAGATATTGGCAAAACAGCTGAATATCAGCCGGGGACAGCTTGAATACATCACAAACAGCAACGCCGGCGAGGGACTCCTGTTTTATGGGAATACGATTATCCCGTTCCGAAACCGCTGGGATTCTTCTTCGAAACTGTTTTCACTAATGTCCACGAAACCGGAGGATGTGGCGAAACGGCAGGAACAGGAAGCAAGGGAAGCAGCGATGGAAGCGAAAGAAAAGGCGAAAAAATAGTGAAGTGCCGCTGCATGGCAATAACCATGTAACGGCGCTTTTGCATACATTAGAACGACGGGAGATGAAAAGTTGGAAAAGCAAAAAGAAACAGATGGGAAAAAACTTGTGGACACCGACCGGGAACTTCACAGCGACCGCAAACATCTTGATGCCCCTGTTGAAGAGAAAGAAGAAGCTGAGCAGGGAAGTTCAAAGGGGAGGCACAAGGTTTACCGGTGGAAAGAACCGCGTGCACCGGACGGGAAGATGGCTGCAGGCATCCGGAGATTGAACGAGTCGGAAGTGGTTGGAAGAAGTAAAAGCCTCAGAAAAGAGGGTGTGGAATTTACAGAGGATTCCGGGCAGTCTGCTGATAGAGAAAAAAAGTCGAAGAAATCTTCACATCGGCGGACGGCGCAGACTCGTACATATGGTGCAAATTTGGATGAGAAGCAGCTTCGTGTAACTGGTTCAAAAGCACAGAAACGTTTTGAAGGATCAGCGGTAACGCCTGATAGGAGATCCGGATGGGCAGAAGAACCTGTAGAGATCATTGCCCAAGAGGAGACTTCTCCTGAGAAATCGCAAAGAAAAAAGAAACTGTCACGCCGACAATCAGCGCGGGTTCGCTCGGATATCGTAAACTTTAATGAGAAGCAGCCTCGTGTAGCTGATTCGGAAGTAGCGAAATGTGTCGGAAGATCAACGATATCCCCTGCAAGGATATCCCGGCGGGTAGAAGAACCTACAGAGAGGACTGACTCAGAGGAGACTTCACCAGAGAAACCGCAAAGGGAAAAGAAACTGTCACGACGCCGGGCTATGGAAATCCGCGCCAGGAATGCTCCCGTGGGAAGTATTGAGTCTGCAAATGAAAAGGAGATTAACGGTAATCCGGTAGAGCATAAGGCGGGAAGGGGAGGCAGTTCTCTGCATCTTTCATCGAGGGCGGACACTCCAGGGCTTCGTTTACAGTCTGATGGGGCGTCCGGAAATAGAACAGATATTACGGAAGAACTGTCAGACCAACCCATAGCAGAGGGAAGGCTTTCGCGTCGGCAGGCAGCACAAATCCAGCGGACAAAGCCACATGGACGTTTGCAGCAAAGCGGGTTTAAGGATATAGGGCAGAACCCAAATCCAGATAAGCGAAAAAAAAGGCGCCTCCGTTCTGACTTTAAGCAGGCAGACGTAGAAAATGCAGCGGTTACGGATGCAGATGAGAGGGAGCTGTTGGATGAAAATATCCTGGTAAAGGGTGAAAATGGGGGATATGGCCGTCTGATACAGCGCCCGGCAGGAAGGGTGGATGCCAGGGAAGAACCTGAATCGCAAGCGGGAAAAAAGCGCCGAAGGAACAGTCGTAGCTCCATGTTGGACAAGCCGTCACTGGAAGAATCAGAGGATGGGTGGGTAACAGCAGAATCGGAGGTCAGATGGGCACAGGCAGGGGCAGAGATTAGTCGGAGCCCAGCTGAGTCAGATGAGGAGACTTATCAGGAACATCCGTATCCGCGGCGCAAGCTCCGTGAAACTTCACTTCGAAGCAAAAGTGTGGATATCTCCGAAAACGGAGTGAAAGGGCAGGATACAGCAGATTCAGGGAAGCAGAAAAAACAAAACCGTTTGCGGCATGAATCAGAGCCTGAGCAGGATTTGTTAGAGGAGCTGAATGATACTGAAATCATGGAAAGTGGGGGAATCTCCCATCGACCGGGCAGACGGAAGACTGATCCGGAGGCTATTTCAGCATCAGAAGCTTTCGTATCTGAAACAGTGGATGCATTGGATTCCCATGAGAGTGGAAACGAGGGAATCTCCATGCCAGGTCAGATATCCGAGGCCAGTTCCAGGAGTAAAAAAGCCTATCGGAGACTGTATTATGAATCCGAAACGTCTGAAGCACGTCAGATGAATGGGCAGAATGGCTCAGCAAGGGCAACTACTGGAAAGAAACAGAAAAGACCGGGGCTGCAGTTTGATGATGAAGCATCCGGCATGGTAATCGGTGCCGGGATGCGGCCGGTCAAACGTGCTGCTGCTGTGACTGCCGGGACAGCATCCGCAGCGGTACATGGCAAAATCGCGGAAGCAGAGGATGACAGCCTTTCGGTAGAAGCAGTCCATCAGACAGAAGAAGCGGCAGAGGGAGTGCTTCATCTTGTGAGCCATCGGAACAGGCAAAAAAAGGGAGCCGGTAAATCCCGTACCCGTCGTGGAAGACCGTCGGGTAAGCACCTCAATCGTTCGGCTGAAAACAGCATGGACGAATCCCCATCCGGGCATTTGCATTTCTCAGCCGAGGAAGCGGGAACAGGAACGACAGGGACTTCACACAGGAAAAAAGAAGCGGAGGTGGAGCAGGAAAAGAAACGTCAGATATTGAAATCCTGGCAGAAGAAGAGATATAAGCGGGCGTATGCCGCCGCTGCCATGGAGAAAAAGCAGGAAAACCAGCTGACACAGACGACGCAGATGGTGATTGTGAAAGCCCGAAAGGCAGTAAAAGAAGCCATCGTAAAGAGACGTGTTTTTCTGTCGGTTGGCGGGGTATTCCTTGTCATGTTTATTATGATTGCGGTATCGCTTTCCAGCTGCACGGCGCTTTTGGAGGGCGGAAATAATACTTTCGTTTCCACAACCTATCCGAGCGACGATGCGGATATTTACGCGGTTGAGAATGCCTATGCCGCGATGGAGGCCGCGCTGCAGGAGCAGATCACCAGCATGGAATCGCGTAACTCTGGTTATGATGAGTACAATTACCAGATCGACGAAATTACCCATAACCCGTACCATCTGATTTCTTATTTCACTGCGAAATACGGGCAGTTTACATACGAGCAGGTGGCTGATGAACTGGAAGCAATTTTCCAGGCACAGTATGGTATTTCCATGGTGAGCAGTACGGAAACGGTCACAGAGACAAAAACAGTATCCGTGGGGGAATCCCTGGGGCAGGTGGTGACAAGCGGGTATTGCAGCTGTTCCATCTGTTGTGGCCAATGGGCGGGAAGCCCAACATCGAGCGGTGTATATCCGACCGCAAGCCATACAATAGCTGTTGATGCATCAAACCCGATTGTTCCGGTTGGGACGAAAATCGTGATGAATGGTGTGGAGTATACGGTGGAGGACACCGGGAACCTGAGTGCTTACGGCGTAGATTTTGATGTCTACTATGACAGCCATTCGGAAGCACTTGCCCATGGACATCAGACCTGGGAAGCCTACCTTGCGGACGATAATGGAAGCCAGTCAATCGAGGTCACCACAACAGAAACGGTCAACCAGCTGTATGTCACAGTCACAGGGACAAGCCTGGACGCGGTACTCAGGAGCCTAATGGATTCCGACGAGGAAGTACGGTATGACTTGTACAATTACACATACGGCAACAGGAGGTATCTGTTTGATGTGGATTCCCTTCCTCTTGCGGACGGCAGCAGCTACTCTGCATCAGCGGAAGCGCTTTCGGATGAAAAGTTTGCGAGAATGTACGCAGAGGCGGTCAAATATCTGGGTGTGCCTTATGTATGGGGCGGATATTCCCCGTCCGGATTTGACTGTTCCGGCTTTGTTTCTTACGTCATCAATAACTGTGGGAATGGATGGAATTACGGGCGTCTGACGGCAGAGGGACTTCGTTCAATCTGTACTTATGTATCACCATCAGAGGCCCAGCCCGGAGACCTGATTTTTTTCCAGGGGACATACAATACGTCCGGGGCAAGCCATGTCGGGATTTATATTGGTGATGGCAAAATGATACATTGCGGATCACCAGTCAAGATAAGCAGTATCACAACTGACTATTATACCTCCCATTTCCTCTCATTCGGGAGGCTGCCTTAAAAAGGCTTTTTTCGAAAAGATACAGTAGATTTGATAAAACATCCCGTAGATGGCATTCAGGAAAGCTTATCTGAACGGGGAGTTTTATTGCTGAAAAGGATGCAGAAGCCGGAAAAGTGGACGCATCCTTTTTATATGCGCAGGAGTGCGTAAGAAATATGACAGCTGTGCTGTCCGCGGTCTACGCTTCGGTCGTTGCCTGCGTCCTCGATTTTCTTCGAAAATCGGGGCATGAAACGTGTGCCACAGGCACACAGCAACCCGCGCGGCGAGTAGGGAAAAAATATCCCTGCTTGATTAGAATCGATCACTATCGAAATGAAATGGAAAGGAGTAAACATCTATGAGCAAAAAACTTTCCCGTTATATCGTTGAAATTGAGAAAACGGAGAAAAAAATCGAAGAACTGAAAGAGCATCTTTCCAACCTGCGAAGGAAACAGAAACTGGATGAGGACCTGGAGATTGTCAAGAGCATCCGCGATATTAAGATGAGCAGCCGGGAACTGGCTGAAATACTGGATGGTATCCAGAACGGCTCGATTTCGTTTCAGAATGTATCACTGCCGGAAAAGTTGGATGGTATAGAACCGGATGAGGATGATGAACCTGCGGAAGACACGGGAGGGGCTGACTGTGAGTTCTATGAAGAATCTGCTCAGAATGCAGAAAGCACAGAATCCTTTGAGTTCCTGCAGGGGTATGATGAGGAATTGTCCGAAGAGCCTGTGCCGGGGACGGAAGATGATATCCGTATGGAATCCCGGAGATAAAAGAATTCAGGTTTATGCAAAAAAGGTGTACAGGCACCGGAAAGGAATGTTTTATGAGTGAGAATAGAACTTATGGCAATAAGCGGATGGCAGCAGTGGCTATGATTTTATTGCTTCTGCTGCCTTGGGTGACTCCACTTACCGTTTATGCATTTGTCGAAGAAGATGTCAATTCGGAGACGGTGATCGTTGAAGAAAATTTTGTAGAGGAAACAGAGGCTGCACCGTTCTCTGTTTCTGGAAACGGGGAAGTGCTGGATGACATTACAGATGAGGGCAGCAAAGAATTTTTTACGATCACGACCAAAAGCGGCAGCACGTATTTCCTTGTGGTTGACCGCGCAAGTACGACGGAAAATGTCTACCTGTTGTCTCTGATTGATGAATATGACTTGCAGGATTTCCTGGAAGAGACTGAAGCATCTCTTTTACAGACGGAGGAAGTGCAGACGGAAACCGAGGCGCAGGCGGCAGTCATTATCCCTGAGACTGCTGCGCAGGCGGAGACAGAGGAAGCAGAGACAGAAGGAGTGATAGAGGAGGATGAACCGGGTACTACGTTTCTCCTCCTGATGGTTGCTGCTGGTGTTATTGTCGCCGGGGTTCTGTACTTCTATTTTAAGGTATACCGCCCAAGTGAGGAAGAGGACAGCGGCGAAAGTGAAAATATGGAGATGGATACGGAAGATTTCTCGACAGAGAGGGATTCCGAAGATGACGAGGAATAACCGATAAGGTTGAAAAGGGAAAGGAGAGGCAGATATGAGTACTTTGGTAATTGCGGAAAAGCCGAGTGTTGCTCAGGCGATCGCAAAAGTGATTGGGGCGTATAAGCGCCAGGATGGCTATTTGGAGGGGAACGGATATCTGGTCAGCTGGTGTTTTGGACATCTGGCAGAGTATGTGATGCCGGACTTCTATGACAGCAGATACCAGTACTGGAGGTTTGAGGATCTTCCGATTATCCCGGATAAGTGGGAACTGTCTGTTGCCAGGGAGAAAGAAAAGCAGTTCCGAATCCTTGCGGGGCTGATGAATCCGGAGAAAACTGGGGAAGGGGAATTTCTGGTTCCTGTAGAATGTGTAGTGAACGCCTGCGATGCGGGGCGGGAGGGTGAACTGATTTTTAAACATGCCTATGAACTGTCTGGCTGTGGCCTCCCGGTAAAACGCCTTTGGATAAATTCCCTTGAGGATAATGTGATTGCGGAGGGATTTGCTAATCTTAAAGATGGAAGCGAGTACGCCGGCCTGCTTTCAGCTGCCGTCTGCCGTGCGCAGGCAGACTGGCTTGTCGGTATCAACGCGACGCGGGCGTTTACAACACTCTATCATAAAAAGCTGGCGGTCGGGCGCGTCCAGACACCTACCCTGGCAATGGTAGTGGAACGGCAGAAAAAGATCGACAATTTCCAAAAGGAAACTTATTTCCAGGTAAGGCTTGAGGCCGAAGGCATTTCGGCTATATCCGGAAAAGTCATAGACGAAGCGGACTGTGATGCGCTTGTAAGTGAATGTCAGGGGAAAATGATGGAGGTCACGAAAGTAGAGCGTGTGACGGAAAAAAGTTCTCCGCCGGCCCTTTATGACCTGACTACCCTGCAGAGGGAGGCAAACCGTTTCTATGGATATACTGCGCAGGAGACGCTTTCCATCATGCAGGAGCTTTATGAAGAACGGCTGGTGACTTATCCGAGAACAGACAGCCAGTATATCACACCGGATATGGAGGGGACGGTTTTGGATTTGCTCGATGCAGTTCCTGATGAACTTTTGTTTTTGTCTGGTCCACTGGTTGGTAAGAATATTTCACGCATCGTAAATGCGGAAAAAGTATCCGACCACCATGCAATTTTGCCTACCAGGGAGGCTTTTGCCCACAGTGGAAGCCTGGACGGCATGAAAAAGGATATTTTTAACCTGATCGTCCAGCGGCTTGTGCAGGCAGTTTCCGGTGACTGTGTTCTCCGGAAGACGATAGTGAATGTCAGGTGTGCAGGGCATGGCTTTACCGCCAAAGGGAAAGAGATCATAGAACCGGGATATACGGCGGTCGAGGAAGCTTTTCTGGCCACTATGAAAGGAAAGGATAACTGTTGCGCAGAAGCGGGCAATCCGTCTGCCACAGATGAAAATGAGGCGGATGGGGCAGTTTTCACGGATGACGCAGGAAAAGTTCCAGAAGCTGATTTTTCAGGCCTGAAAGAGGGAATGGAGATCAAAAATGTCCTCGCAGTTAAGTGCCGCCGGTATACTTCCCCGCCCCACCCGTACACCGAAGATACGCTGCTATCGGCCATGGAGACGGCAGGGAAAAAGGAATTTGACCGGGAAACGGAAAAGAAGGGACTTGGCACACCGGCGACACGCGCATCAATGATTGAAAAACTGGTATCTTCCGGATATGCCGTCCGGAAAGGGAAGCAGATCCTGCCAACGAAAGAAGGAGCAGAGCTGATTGAAGTGATGCCTGATAGTCTGAAATCGGCCAGCCTGACTGCGGAATGGGAGAACCGGCTCCTGGAGATCGAGCGGGGAAAAGCAGGCCCGGAGGAGTTCATGTGTGGGATCACCGGGCTTCTCTCAAAAATGCTCGCGGACTGCGAAAAGATCCCTGAAGATGAGCTGCGCCGCTTTGATACGCGGGAGGTGATAGGCAGATGCCCGCTCTGCGGCCGCCCTGTCTATGAGGGCAACCGGAACTTCCACTGCGCGGACCAGTCCTGTAAGTTTGCGATCTGGAAAGAGAGCAACTATCTCTCAAATATGAAGAAAACCATCACAAAAAGCATAGCGCAGGATTTTTTGAGCAAAGGCAGAACCCATGCGGATGATTTTTACTCCGCAAAGTCGGGGAAGAACTTTGTGGCAGACCTTGTGATGCAGATAGAGGACGGACGCGTCCGCTACAGTATGGAATTTCCGCCGAGAAAGCCATCCAGGGTTTCTGCCGGAAAGAAACATGGCGCGAAAACCGGTGACGAGAAGCGTGGCGCGAAAACCGGTGACGAGAAGCGTGGCGGGTCAAACCGCAGCAGACCTATTACTCAAAAATGAGTATTAGCATTACCATTGGCGAGTCCCGGTACTTGTTGCCAGACCACGCCAGAACAAATATATGATATGTAATGCATAAGTGGAAGATAGCATTTGCGGGGAATATCGGTGATGCCGCTCCCTGCATAATGTATGGCAGAATGGAGAATTTATATGGCAATGAATTTTGATGAGTTTAAGGAAAAAGTGAAAGAAAGCATCCGTGATGTGCTGCCTGAAAAATATCAGGACGCAGCGGTGGATATGGTGGATACCGAAAAGATTAACTCTACTTACACTGCCTTGTATGTAAGACCAGAAGGTAAAAACTTTGCTTTTGTATTGAATATGGATGAATATTATGAGGATTATGCGGCTGGGCAGAAGAGCATTGAGAAAACCATACGGGATATGTCTGGAATAATCCAGAGTAATAAGCTTCCATCCGTGGATATGTCGTTGTTCAGGGATTATGAGATGGCGAAAGAAAATCTGTATATCCGTGTATGCGGCGTGGAACAGAACCGAGACTTACTTGAGAGGGTTCCCCATCATAAAGTCGAGGATATGGCAATCATCTACTATCTCCGGGTTTTTGAGGATGAAGATGGAAGCGGTTCTGCAATGGTGACAAATAACATGCTATATCACTATGGTATTTCGCAGGAACAGCTCCATCAGGATGCTATGGGAAATAGCCAGGAACTTTTCCCGCCACGTTTATTTTCAATTTTTGATGTGATAGCGGATCGGTTGCGGGAAGAAATGATTGAAGAGGGAATTCCGGAAATGATGGCGGATAAACTGATTCAAAGTTATCGGGAGATGGATCAAACACCTCTGATTGGACTGACAAATGAGAGGGAGATAAATGGTGCAGGCGTTCTTTTTTACCCGGATATGATGGATAAGATTGGTCGTGAACTTGGAAGTGATTTTATTGTGATTCCTTCCTCGGTCCACGAAGTGCTTCTTATGCCAGATAATGGCTGCACCTCTGCAAATGAGCTGAAAAATGTGGTAAGCAAAATAAACAGGACAGAAGTCGCCCCGGAAGACCGTCTGACGAATGAAGCATACCATTATGACAGGAAAAATCAGGTGTTTGAAAAGCTTTCTTCTTATGAGGTACGCATGGCAGAGACGGATAGGGCAGAAAATATTGGCCTGACGCCCGCAAAAACGGATATGTCTAAGGATGTCCCGCCCAAAACAGAAGCCAGAAGTGGGCATACAACTGCCAGGGAACAACCTGTGAAAAAAGAGCGGAAATCGGTCTTAAAAAGGCTGGAACAGAAAAAAGCTGAGATCAAAGTCCGTGAAGCGGGTAAGGAGAAAACGCAGGGAAAATTGAAAGAAAATGCACTTGAATAAGGAGGAGATTGCCATGATGAATTATGAAACGGCATTTAAACCTGCCAGGAAGCAGAAACTGGAAGAACGGAAAAAACAGGCAGGGAGAGTGGAAGCCTACTCGGATGCTATCCGAGAGCTATTGAAAAAGAAAGACCGGGAAAAGAAGTAAAACAAATGCACAGGAGAGGCTGCTTACGAGAGTGCTTTACGTGGCTTATTAAGGTAGCCTCTGCCTGTACGGATGGTTAAAATTTTTAATGGTATGGGGGAAAACTATGGCAAAGATAAATGAGATCCGGGCAATGGCTGAGAACCATGCCTGCGAAGTAAGCCGCTCACCCAGGGACTGGATGGGGTTTCTGGATACGGCGGCGCGGCTTTACCGGTACAGTTTCGCGGATAATCTCCTGATCCATGCGCAGAAACCAGAAGCTACTGCCTGCGCGGAACTGGAAGTCTGGAACAAAAAAATGATGCGCTGGGTAAACCGCGGCGCGAAAGGAATAGCGCTTCTTGATAACTGGGGTGCGAGGGAACGGCTGCGCTATGTGTTTGATGTTTCCGATACCCATCCGGTACGCGGCGGCAGGGAGCCGAATTTGTGGCTGATGGAGCCATCTTATCATAAAGATGTGACAGACCACCTGATTGACACCTATGGGCTAGATGAGATGAATGAAGGGTCGCTTCCGGCTGCGCTTCGCTCTGTTGCCAGGATGCAGGTGGAGGAAAATATCGAAGAAGCAGTATACGGGCTTGCGGAAGAAACGGAAGGGACGTACCTGGAAGAAAAAGACGAGGCAATCCTCCGTCAGGAATACACAAGGCTGCTTACAGACAGTATATTTTATACGCTGCTTCGGCGGTGCGGGTTTGAACCGCTGGATTATCTGGAGGAGGAAGATTTCAGGGGGATTACGGATTTTAATTCATTACCGGTGCTGACGTTCCTGGGGAATGCTTCTTCTATGCTTTCAGAGCCGGTCCTTCGGGACATCGGGAGAACCGTCCAGAAAATTTATCGGGAAAATGTGGAAATGGCTCTTGAAAATTCCACAATCAATATGTATAATACAAGAGAACAATTTAACGCGTTAATTCGTGAAAGTGGAAGCGAGCAGCAAATTTCTATTTCAGAGAATGGAGGATTAGACAATGGAACTGACTTATCATCGCAAAGGGGATTACCTGTTTCCAAACCTGGAAGTGAAGCAGATGGAGCCGATAGAGATCGGCAAGTACGGGATGCTTCGCAGAACTTACCTGAAGGAACACCATCAGAACTGGTATCAGAGCCTGTGGCTGTCCGGGAAGTTGAACCGTCACCTGTCCGAAATCGACCGGGCGGCGAACGAGAGGATGGAGGTGCTGATGGAACAGCTGGAAGAGAGGTTCCCGGCACCAGACAAAGCGGCAGACCAACTGGCATGGGCAGCGCATATGAACAACCTGACGGCGATGGCGGAAGAGACCGTCTTGACGGAATTGGTGTACAATTAACTGGGGATACAACTGAACAAGATTTGAGTGAAGCAGAGGAAGAAACCGCCTCTGCTTTATCTTTGCCCGAATTGCCCACCGTGAATGAACAGCGCAGGACGCTTGAGGAGCGGCAGGCGGCGCGATATGCGGGAGAGATCGCTATTCCTTCCGATGTGGTGGATGAGATACTCCGGCAGGGAAGCAACCGGGAGCGCGGGCAGCTGCGCCTGATCTATAACTTCATGGCAGAAAAGACCCCGGAGGAATATACGGAGTTTGTGAAGCAGGAATATCGGACTGGCGGCAGGGGCATTGAAGTAAACGGCCAGGAATATTCCGCCTGGTGGGATGAGCTTGGGATGCAGATCGCGGTAAGCCATACGGTGGCTGACCGGGTATTGGATAAGGCATTCCTCTCATGGGAAGATGTTTCTGGAAGAATTCAGCAGCTTTTGGAACAGGGCGAATATGCGCCGCAGGTTGTGCTGGATGCTGCACGGGCGAATGCTGTTTCAGAACACGCACAGGCACTTTTCTTTATGGAACGTGACCTTGCAGAAGGTGTTTCTGAACTTGTCTTTGAAGATAGCTCGGTCTTCCGTGGTGGCTATCCCGATGTGGTAGAGCGGCTCTCAGGGTTACTGAAACAGCCGGAATTTCTAGCAGACCTGAACGAACGATTGGAGGGGCTTGCGGCAGCATATGAGGAAGATCCTGAGATCATGCGTTTCCGTACCTATCTCCCGGATAAAATGTCAGCGCAGTTCCAGCTGTTCGCAAAAGAAGCTGTCCCATATCATGCGAGGGACGGCTTTGCGTGGCAAGAGCATAAATATTTTATTACACAGGATGAGATTGACGCTTTCCTTACCAGGGGAGGCCCTTATGATAACGGCAGGCTCGCAACTTATGCATATTTCATCGCAGACCATACAGATGCGCAAAAAACGGATTTTATAAAAGAACGGTATGGGACGGGAGGAAACAGCCACGCCCTGTCCGGCGCGGATGATTCCAATGCTGATTACACCGCCAAAGGACTGACACTTGCCCGTGGCTCTTACGGGAACCCTTATGCAAGCATTTTCCTCACTTGGCCAAAAGTAGCGCAGCGGGTAAATCATCTGATCCGCATGGAACTGTTTTTAAAGCCTGCGGATTACTCAAGGATGCCCGAATACGAGCGTGAACAGATGGCAAGAAAGGTGATGGCCTTTTATGGGAGACTGCCATCAGAGATTCCCAGACCCTTTAACGAGGATTTCTTTGGTGAGGACGCGAGGAAACAGCTGACGGAGATCCTGGCTGAACCAGCGCAGGCAGAGAAACTGTTGGAGAAGATGGATGGGGTGTTGGCTGCACTTCCGCTGGATTTTGACCGGTATGAGGAACGCGCGCAGAATCTGTCCGAACTTCACCAGTATGTAGATGGCACCTATACGATCTTTCCAGATAAGAAACAGGAGGCTGAGCAAAAACCGGTTTCGGGCAGGCAGATGACGCTGTTTGATTTCATGAGCGTAGAAGATCTGCAGCCAGAGGTGGAGGAAGAGCCTGATATTTCAGCAGGGGTGCTTGATACGTCGGCTGGTAGGAGTTCGGAGCCGGATTTTGCAATAAACCCGACAAATGCAGCGAATGGCGCGGAGCCGGGAGAGGAAGCAGATAATCCGCAGGTGGTTGCCCGCTATCAGTCAACGATGGAAATGCAGGATGGTTATATCGAGGATATAGCTATTCTGCAGTATCCCAACGGCAAGTTTTACAACCACTATGGATTTGATGAGGGACTTGGTATGGGCGCTGCAACAGCAGGGCCTTTTGATACGCTTGAAGAAGCAAGAGGAACCGTGCTTGCCCATCGCCCTGACGCACAGGAAATTGACCTGTATGAGATTGACCTAGCGCATTCTGAGCCATCAGATCTACCGCAGTCGATGTCAGCCAAGACATATGGGGAATATCTCTCGATCAAGGGGCGTTATCCGGATACCCTGGTTGGGTTTGAGATGGAAGACCATTTTGAGTTTTTCGGGGATGATGCCCTTATGGTATCGGATATCCTTGGCTCGAAGCTGCTGGATAAGCCCGTGGAGGGCGGTGATAGTGTTGCGGTGAGCGGATTCCCGTCCGGACAGTGGGTCTATTACTCTAAGAAGCTGTGGAGCCAGGGAGAGAATGTTTATCTCTCCGGTGAGCAGGAAGACGGGACGCATGACACGGTCAAATACTTAAGCGGCAGGGATTATCTTCCTATCGACGCGACCGTCCATATTGACGGCGGGGAGTTTCGCATTGACAGTGTGGATTATAACCGCGGGATGGTCAGCCTGCAGGATATGACGATGGCAAAGGAAGCGCGTTATCCAATCTTCCGGGAGGAGCCGACCGGGTATGTGCGTTCCCTCTATGAAGAGGAAGAACCGCAGTATGACTTTGCTACAGAGGAAACTGTTTTTATTGCAATCCAGCGTTCCATGTACGATTATGAAGACTTTTCCGGGGAGCAGATGGATGTGATTTATGCCGCCGCAGAAGCAGGACTGAACCTGAAACCGTTGCTGAATCCAGAATTTACGCCTGGACAGATGCAACTCATCGTGGATGTTGAAGCAAGGGTTGCAGCAGGAGAGAAAGTTGCATTTGATGGCGCAATGCTGCCGTTGACCGGCCATGTAATGACATCGGATGAGATCAATGCGGTGCGAAGGGAGTATCACCTGCCGCTGGATTTTTTTGATAGCAGCAGGGAAGAACCGGGACAGGAAACCGGATCAGGCGGTGCTGTAGGAACAGGAACGGAAACAGACGGGGCTGCGGGACAGGAAACCAATGGGCAAATTACCAGCGGACAAAGAACTGGTATGACAGGGATGCGTCCCACCGCTCCGGGACAGAGGCCGGGAACAACGCCACTACAGGAGCGGATTAATTTCCATATCACGGACGATGACCTGGGAGCGGGAGGGGCAAAGACAAAGTTCCGGGCGAACATCGACGCAATCCGGCTATTAAAAGAACTGGAAGCAGAGAGCCGGCTGGCAACTGCGGAAGAGCAGGAAGTACTTTCCCGTTTCGTCGGATGGGGCGGTATCCCACAGGCATTTGACGCGAAAAATGAATCCTGGGCATCTGAGTATGCCGAAGTGAGGGAACTGTTAACCACCGAGGAATACCGGGAGGCGCGGGCATCTACACTGAACGCATTTTATACGTCCCCGGCTGTAATTAAGGCAATGTATGCGGCTTTGGAGAACATGGGACTCCGCTCTGGAAATGTGCTGGAGCCATCCTGTGGCGTCGGCAATTTCATGGGGCTTGTCCCGGAAAGCATGGACGGGCTGAAAATGTATGGGGTAGAGCTGGACAGCATCTCCGGCAGGATAGCGGGGCAGCTGTACCAGAAAAATAAGATTGCTGTGCGCGGCTTTGAAACGGTGGATTTCCCGGAAAGTTTTTTTGATTGTACTATCGGCAATGTCCCCTTTGGGGAATATAAGGTTGTTGACCCGAAATATGACCGCTACAACTTCCTGATCCATGATTATTTTATCGCAAAGAGTCTTGACCTGGTGCGTCCGGGCGGTGTGGTGGCGGTTGTTACATCCTCCGGGACGATGGATAAGCAGAATGAGTCTGTGCGGCGTTATCTGGCGAACCGGGCTGATCTCTTAGGGGCAATCCGCCTGCCGAACAATGCGTTTTTAATGAATGCCAATACCGGCGTGGTGGCGGATATCCTGTTTTTGCAGAAACGTGACCGTGCGATGCTGGAGGAACCGGAATGGGTGCATCTGGGGAAGACATCAGAAGGATATACGGTCAATTCTTATTTTGCACAGCATCCGGAGATGGTGCTTGGCGAGTTTACGACAGAGAGTACCCAGTATGGCAAGCAGGAGGTTACGGTGAAATCCATCGAGGGCACAGTCCTTGTGGATCAGCTTTCCGAAGCAGTTTCCCATATTCACGGCACGATTACGGAGCTGGAACTGGATGACCTGGAACTGAATGAGGTGGATACTTCCATCCCGGCAGACCCGGGCGTGAAGAATTTCAGCTATGCCAATGTGGACGGACAGGTATATTATCGTGAGAATTCGAGGATGAACCTTATGGAGCTGCCGAAAATGACTTCGGAGAGAATCCTGGGGATGATCGAAATCCGGAATATGACACAGGAACTGCTCTCCTTGCAGATGGAGGACTGTAGCGACCTGGAATTAAAGGCTGCGCAGGACAAATTGAACCGCCAGTACGATGCTTTTACTGCACAGTACGGGCTTCTCAATAATAACGCGAACCGCAGGGCCTTTTCGCAGGACAGCAGTTATTGCCTGCTGGCGTCCCTGGAGATTGTGAATGAGAATGGGGAACTGGAGAGGAAAGCGGACATTTTCACAAAGCGGACTATCCGCAAGCCGGTGCCGGTAACAAGTGTGGATACGGCGAGCGAAGCATTGGCAGTCTCCATTGGGGAAAAAGCCAGGGTCGATGTGCCGTTTATGGCGCAGTTATCCAGAAAGACGGAGGATGAGGTCACGCAGGAACTGGCGGGTATTATCTTTAAGAATCCACTGACGGAGCAGTGGGAAAGCTCTGACGAATATCTTTCAGGAAATGTCCGGGAAAAGCTCTCCATAGCAAGGCAGTTTACAGAAAACCATCCGGAATATGCCATCAACGCGGAGTACCTGGAACGGGTGCAGCCGAAGAACCTGGATGCGTCCGAGATTGAAGTGCGGCTGGGTGCCACATGGATTAAACAGGAATATATTCAGCAGTTTATGGTAGATACCTTCCACACGCCGTGGAGGCTGGCGGGAAATACAATTGCTGTACATTATGCAGCGGTCAGCGGGGCATGGGAAGTCTCTGGAAAAACCAGGGATTTCGGGAATCCTCTGGTGAATTCCACTTATGGCACAACGAGGGCAAATGCTTACCGGCTGTTGGAAGATGCACTGAACCTCCGGGACACAAAGATTTATGATACCGTCCGTGATGAAGAGGGGAAAGAACACCGGGTAATTAACAAGAACGAGACGATGCTCGCACAGCAGAAGCAGGAGCTGATCAAAGCAGAATTTAAGGAATGGATTTTTCGCGACATAGACCGGCGCGAGGATTTGTGCCAGACCTACAATACTTTGTTCAACAGCATCCGCCCCCGTGAGTATGACGGCTCCCATATCCAGTTTGTCGGGATGACGCCGGAAATCACGCTGATGCAGCACCAGAAAAATGCGGTTGCGCATATCCTTTATGGCGGCAATACCCTGCTGGCACATGCGGTCGGCGCTGGGAAGACCTTCCAGATGATCGCGGCAGGCATGGAGAGCAAGCGCCTTGGCCTGGCGCAGAAAAGCCTTTACGTGGTTCCCAACCATCTGACCGAGCAGTGGGGCAGTGACTTTTTGCGGCTCTATCCGGGGGCAAACGTGCTGGTGGCGACGAAAAAGGACTTTGAGCCTGCCAACCGGAAAAAATTCTGTTCCCGTATCGCGACGGGAAATTATGACGCGGTGATTATCGGCCACAGCCAGTTTGAGCGGATTCCGCTATCAAGGGAGCGGCAGATCGCAGGGATTGAGAAGCAGATTGATGATATTACGGAAGCCATTGAGGCCTCAAAGGGCGAGGAAGGTTCCCGTATTACGGTCAAACAGATGGAGAAAACGAGGAAATCCCTGCAGGCAAGACTGGAGCGCCTGAACAACCAGACCAGGAAAGATGATGTGGTCACATTTGAACAACTTGGAGTGGACAGATTATTTGTAGATGAATCACATAACTATAAGAACCTTTTCTTATACACTAAGATGCGTAACGTGGCTGGCATTTCCCAGACCGATGCACAAAAAAGCTCGGATATGTTTATGAAATGTCAGTATATGGACGAGGTGACAGGAAGCAGGGGTGTGACCTTTGCTACTGGGACGCCTATATCAAATAGTATGACCGAATTATATACCAATATGAGATATTTACAGTATGATACGCTGCAAAAGATGGGTTTAGGGCATTTTGATTCCTGGGCGGCATCCTTTGGGGAGACGGTGAACGGCCATCGAGCTTGCACCGGAGGGGACGGGCTACCGTGCGAAAACGCGGTTCGCCCGTTTTTATAATCTCCCGGAACTGATCTCCCTGTTTAAGGAGAGCGCAGACGTGCAGACCGCGGATATGCTGAAGCTTCCTGTCCCGGAGGCAGAATATGTCAATGTAGTACTGAAACCGAGCCAGATCCAGCAGGATATGGTCAGCAGCTTCGCAGACCGTGCGGAGGCTGTCCGCGGCGGCGGTGTTGATTCCAGGACCGATAATATGCTCAAGATCACAAATGACGGCAGGAAGTGTGCATTGGATCAGCGGCTGATGAACGATATGCTCCCGGATGACTCGGGAAGCAAGGTGAACAGCTGCGTTGAAAACGCTTTTACCATCTGGCAGGAAACAGCGGCAGACTGTTCAACCCAGATCATTTTTTGTGACTTGTCTACGCCGAAAGCAAATGGCAGCTTTAATGTCTATGATGATGCCCGCGAAAAGCTTGTAGCGAAAGGTATTCCCCGGGAGGAGATTGCGTTTATCCACGAAGCAGCGACGGAAACCCAGAAAGCAGAGCTTTTTGCAAAGGTGCGTTCTGGACAGGTGCGTATTCTCTTTGGCTCTACTGCAAAACTCGGTGCGGGAACCAACATTCAGGACAGGCTGATTGCCCTGCATCATCTGGACTGCCCGTGGAAACCGTCCGATCTGGAACAGCAGGAAGGAAGAATCCTGCGCCAGGGCAACCGGAACAGCAAGGTGAAGATCTTCCGGTATGTAACCGAAAATACGTTCGATTCGTACATGTGGCAGCTTTTGGAGAACAAGCAGAAGTTTATCTCCCAGATCATGACCTCAAAATCTCCCGTGCGTTCTGCGGAAGATGTGGATGATACCGCACTTTCCTATGCAGAAATTAAGGCGCTGGCAACCGGCAATCCTGATATCAAACTGAAAATGGATCTGGATATTCAGGTGAGCAAGCTGAAGCTTTTAAAAGCAAGCCATACAAGCCAGATTTACCGACTGGAATCCGACATAGCAAAAAGATATCCGATGGAGATTGCGGCAACAAAAGAGCGGATTGCGGGCCTGAAATCTGACCTGGTGGTGGCAAAACCTGTGCTGGAACAGGATAAAGACCACTTCCAGATGATGGTAGGCGGAAAGAGTTATACCGACCGGAAGGAAGCAGGCCTCGCGATCATCGCAGTCTGTGCGGGCTTAAAAGCTGTGAGTGCGTCTGGACAGATCGGGGAGTATCAGGGATTTGCAATGGCAGCGAGCTATGATTCGTTTAACCAGAAGTTCATGCTGACGCTTAAACGCCAGTGCAGCTATACGATTGGGGTTGGGAAGGATGCGTACGGTAACATCCAGCGTATCAATAATGCCCTTGCCAGTATAGAAAAGAAGCTGCCGGAGGCAGAGGCGAAACTGGAGACCCTGCAGAATCAGCTGACAACAGCAAAAGAGGAAGCGGTGAAGCCATTCCCGCAGGCAGCAGAACTGGAAGAAAAATCGGCACGTCTGGCGGAACTGAACGCGAAGCTCAACATGGACAGTAGTGTCAGCAGTGATGCGATTGGTCTGGGTGAGGAAGATCATTCGGAACAGGAGGTTGCAGACAGTCCGGGGCAGGTTCCAACATTCGGGGACAGGATAAAAACGATTCTGTCAGAGACAGATAAATCTGACTCACGCGCGGGGGCAGGACGGCTGGAAGAAAGGGCAGATGGAAAAACATCTGTCTTGGCGCGCCTGCATGAGAAGCAGTCCCATCAGTCAGAAAGGGAAAAGTCCCAGCTTCAACAGAAAAAACTGCGGGGACAGGCAATTTAATAATGGAAAGCATCAGCTGTGCTTTTTTTGAAAAGGGGTGAACGTATTGCTTGAAATAGTGCCAATTTCACTGCGCGAAGCAAATGCTTTTGTGCAGCAGTACCACAGGCATCACAAGCCATCTGTCGGACATAAGTTTTCCATTGGTGTGTCCGATGGGGAAAAACTGGCCGGTGTCGCTATTTGCGGCAGGCCGGTCAGCCGCCGCATGGACGATGGGCATACATTGGAGGTCAGCCGTGTTTGTACAGATGGTACGAAAAACGCCTGTAGCATCCTTTACGGGGCGGCTTATAGGGCGGCAAAGGCGATGGGCTACCGGAGGGTCATTACCTACATTTTGGAGAGTGAGCCGGGGACATCATTGAGAGCTGCAGGATACCGCTGTGAAGGACACGCAGGTGGGCTTGAGTGGAATGGGGACAGAAAACCAAAGGATGGAAATCAGTACCCACACGAATATAAAACGCGGTGGGTGAAAGAAACGGAGGTAAAACCTTATGGCAGCAAACCGGGATGAAAAAATGAAGGAGATTACAGAGCGGCTGGAACAGGGCGTACAGGAATTCTTTACATCCGAACGTTATGCGGATTATTTGAGGACGATGTCGCAGTTCCATAGCTACAGTTTTAACAACACGCTTCTTATAGCGATGCAACGCCCTGAATCAACACTCGTCGCAGGGTATCGCACATGGCAGAAAAAATTTAACCGCCACGTAAAGCGTGGGGAAGAGGGAATCCAGATTATTTCTCCCGTGCCTATCCGGGAGAAAGAGACACTGGAAAAGGTGGATGAGAAAACAGGTGAACCGATTCTGAAAGCGGATGGACAGCCGGAGACGGAAGAGATCGTGCATGTCATACCGCGCTTCCGTGTTGCAACTGTTTTTGACCTCGACCAGACAGAGGGTGATCCACTGCCTGACCTGGGGATTCAGGAACTGACAGCGGGTGCTGAAAATTATGAATTCTTCCTGAGGGCGATGGAACAGATTTCTCCCGTACCGATCCGTTTCAATGAGACTTCAGGTGAAGCAAAGGGCTATTATGACAATGGTTCCAAGGAAATCGTGATCCAGCAGGGGATGGGTGAACTCCAGACCTTAAAAACAGCAATCCATGAGACAGCCCACGCCATACTCCATGACCGGGACAGGATGAAGGCACAGGGGGTTCAAAAAGATAAGATGACCATAGAGTGTGAAGCCGAGAGTATATCCTTTTGTGTCTGTTCTGCGTTTCAGATGGATACTTCCAGTTACGCTTTTCCTTATATTGCATCATGGAGCAGCAATAAGGAAATGAAGGAACTCCGGGCTTCCATGGATACAATACGTCACACTGCCGCTGAAATGATCGATGGGATTACAGAAGCAGTCCAGAATCTGCAAAGGGAACAGGCGCAGTATACATCCGTGGAACTTTTCGGGACGCCGGCTTTGTTTGATACTGGACGGATCAAAGATGAGGATATTCCGGCTGGTATGTACCGTTATGAGATGAGGGGGTCTAACCAAGATCCTGCAGTCCCCATTATGATAGAAAACCATGTTGAGGTTCACCATGCAGCTTCTATCTTAACCGCATATCCGGTGCCGCTTCCAGAATGCGGATCCCTGCGGTTAGGTGAAGGGCTGAATTTTGGCAAGGATGGAATGATTTCCGTGCAGGATTACAGACAGACCACAGCAGGGCTGTCTTTTCCTGATATGGAACAGAGAATGCAGAATGCTGTCATCTGTGCAAACGAAGAACTGCTTTTTTCTGGAAAAGAAGAACAGTACGCGATTTACCAGATCGACCGGACGGGGCCAGGCAAGGATTACTTTTTTATGAACCTGGATTATGTGGAAAAACATAATCTGGCGGTAAAAGGAAGCGACTATAGGCTGGTATACGGAGGTATTCTGCAGCCAACGGAGAACCTGGATACCCTCTACGAGAAATTCAATATAGGCCGGCCGGATGATTTTAAAGGGCATTCCCTGTCCGTCAGCGATGTAGTGCTGCTGAAACGTGGCGGGGAGGCAAAAGCGCATTATGTGAACAGTGTAGGGTTTAAAGAACTGCCGGATTTTATCCAGGAGAGAAAATCTTTATGGGAGCAGCAGTGGAGGCAGGTGACAGAGTTTACTGATTCCATCGGGTTGGATGGACATGAGGGGACGTGGCACACTGCAGGCCAGATGGAGCTGGTGGGGGAGACCATTTATCTGATGGAAAACAATGAATTTGGCAGTGATGCTGCTAAAGTAGCCGTAAACGCGAAAGGCGATGTCGTGGCAGAAGATTTGTGGAATGGGTTTGATGACGGCTTTCATAAAGCAGCAGCTGAATATTTTGCGGGGAAAGGCGTGGCTTATGAAAGACCGGAGCCGGTTGCCGAAAAAAGGCAGGAAGTGACGGAAACCGCAGAAACGAACCCAGAAGAAAATGCAGGGCAGGAACAGAAAGAACCTGTGGAGCCTAAGCCGGAGAGTGTGGGGCAGAAAGATGTTGAAAACCAGGGGACAGAAGCTGTTGAGACAGCAGAGGCGGCAGTAAGTGCTTCGGAATCTGAGAGGGTATTGCAGGACATGGCAACACCGGTCTATATGCAGACGCCAGCCTACGCGCGTGAACATGGGGAACTGGAGCAATATCGTCGGTCCCGGAGTGCGAACATCGCTTGTAAAACGGCGATAGAGCAGGCTATTTCGGACAACTATGACGGGAGACATTTAAAAGACGGCGCTTTAAAACCAGTGCTTGAACAGTTTAGTGAGAACCGTATTGCGTATGTATTGGCTTCTACACTTAAGCTGAAAGACTGGGACAGACGATTTTCACAATCCAACAAAGAGTGGGTGGCGTCTGTACCCATCGGGGAAGAGATCAGCCCATTCGGGAATGACCGCCGGACAGAATGGATGGTAGAAAGCCATCCTGCCGTGCTGGACGGTTTTGTCGGAATGTTCCGGCATGAAGTATTGGAGCAAAGCCGCGAAAACGAAAAAATGGCTGACAAAGTTGTTTCAAAAGAAAAAGAACTGACATCGGATGAGATCGCAAATTTTGAAGAGATCAGCAGGGAGTATTATCCCCACATGAGGACTTCAGAGGTTGTCTTTTCGTGCGAAGTGCGCGGGGAGCCGGATGTGCTGACCTATGAGCTGTCCCAGCATGATGAGGGGGAAAGCTATTCACTCCACACAAAGAACCACGATATCTGGGACCGGATGAGCCGGAAGGAACTGGAAAAGCTTGAGTTTGTAGTCAGCCGGGAGGTAACATTCAGTACCTGGAAGAAAGAAATTGAACAGGCGGATTCCGCTGATGCCTTGCGGGAAGTCGAATATGGGATGATGGATACGGAGAATCTGAACCTCTCGGATGCACAGAGGGAACGCCTTTATGAGATGATGGAAGAAAAAGGGAAGAGTTTCCCGGAAAGTCAGAGGGAGGAACGTGTTCCGGATAGCCAGGGAGACGGCCAGTATCCTGACCTGGATGAAACAACCGAAAAATCAGACGAACCACAGGGCGAAAAGGTGAAAGTCGCTTTTTATTATGTAGACAGCGACCCATATGGGGAAGAAACGGAAAGCATCTATCAGGAATGTTCTGATGTGGACTTGGCAATCCGTGCTTATCATGAAATGCCAAATCATTTTGAAAAGGAACTGGGCATGGTGAGTACAGAAGAGCCACCGTCACGGATGGCGCTGGTTCAATGCAAAAATGGTATAGACACCATGTATGATATCGAGGGAGCTTCACTCAGCGGAAAATGGGTTACTCCAGAAACAGTGGAAGCGCAGCAGAAAGTGCAGAATTCCCTGGCGGTCCATGATGTGGAGATTGCTTATTATTTTGAAAAAGAAAACAGGTATCTCACCATCCAGTCAGTATCAGAAGGATATGGTTATGCGATTTATGATAGCTTATTCCATGAGATTGACGGCGGCATCTATGATAATCCGGATATTTCCGTGGAGGAAGCGCTCGAAGAAATCCTTTCAGAAGCAGGAATTTCATCCTGGCCTGCACACCGTAAAGTCATGGATTATGGGAAATTGTCAGATAAGGTTCAGACGGCAGAGCTGGAAGCGATAAAACCGGAATCGGAGACTCCCGAGCAGAGAGCAACGATCAGTTTTTACGTAGCTGAATGTATGGAGTTTCCTGTCCTTGGGGAATATCATGAAGATATTGGAAGCTTGCAGGAAGCGATGGCTCTTTATGAACAGATACCTGCAGAGCGGATGAACGGGATAAAGGGAATCGGCTTTACACTGTCAGACGGGAGTATGTACGATGGGATGTCTTATGAACTGATGTCAGTGGGGATCGTGAACCGAGACCTGGTAGAAGAGATCCCGCATTTCAAAGAAAGCCCGCTTGTGCAGGAAGCACTTGCTGAACTGGAAACAGTATACCGCTCCCCGCACAGTGCAGAACAGACGGGAGAGACGAAAGAAATGGCTGCGGCTGAATCTACGGCAGAACCGCTAAAAAGGCCGCAGGAGGAAAAAACAGCGGAACAAGGCAGGAACGACATAGGTGGCTCAACCATTGCCACTTCTGGGAGCCGTAAAGGAGTTACTGTTGCAGACAATCCTGATAGCCGCAAAGAAGTTGCTGCTACTGCTACTGCTGCTTCTGGAAGCCGTAAGGAATCCGTGCTGCAAGCTCTCCGTGACCGTCGGGCAAAAATTAAGGCAAAAGAACCAGAAAAACCGAAGCAGGAGATACAGAATTGTAAGAAAGGAATCCAGGAATTATGACAAAGATTACATTTGATGAAGAGGAACTTATTGTAATGGCGATGTTTGAGGCAGGAAGCCGTGAGAAAACGGCTGAGGAAATCAAAGAGATTCTTCCTTATATAAAAGGGGATTCAGAACTGGAAGAAGTCGTGAATGCCACGGTAGAAAAGATGAGGCAGATCTCAGATGATGAATTTGTCCAGATTGATTTAGACGTATACAGGCAGGAGTCAGATAAAGATGGAAATTAACCAGTTTGCAGTGTACCAGGTGAAAGAAGAGCCGGCATACCGGGAAATCCAGTTCATCCCCTATGAGAAACTGATGCAAAAAAATATACGTATCAGTTCCGACTCATACGTCCAGACTTATATTTCACGTATGCTTCCGGGGGAAGACGTAGAACAGGTTCATGAAAGGCTTAAGAAGAAGCTTCCCAAGACCTTCCATGGCCATTCTATCAGCACCAGCGATGTATATGTCCTGAACCGGAATGGTGTGATCTCATCTTTTTATGTGGATAAAGACCGGCTTGTTCCGATTAGCGGTTTCATCTGTTTGAATACAGTTGATGCGAAAATTTCCATTGATACCGCTGGTTATAAGATAGAAGGGAAGGGTGGAACCTGGGTCTCCTGCGAGGAACTGCTAGTGGAAGGCAGAAGATTCTACCTGATGCAGAGTGAGCGATATGGAAGTTCTG
>JAJPWX010000027.1 GCA_021205755.1 Lachnospiraceae bacterium
AGGAAGCAACTGCGGAAGAACAGGGGAGTTTTACTTATGGAGAGCAGGCGCACCGCATGAAACGAAAGGACAGAAAGAGACTGCTTGCACCTTATGAGGATGAAGGCTCTGGTCTGCTGCAGGAGCCAAACCCGAATTCAGATAGTGAAGAGGGCAAAACAGAACTACGGACAGCAAACGATGAAACCGGGGTGATGGAACAAACATGAAAATGGCAGATTGTAAGGTAAAGACGGAGAAGCTTTTTAAAACGCCGAAATACGTGCAGGAGCTTATCCCGGTTTACCGGATCAGTGAGGATGGCATTTTTGAACTGGAAAAGAAGCCGGACGGGGTGAAGAAACTGTATGACCGGGCGTACCTGTTTGAGGATGCTAACTTTGCGATGATGGATGATTACGAGAAGGAGGATTTTCTGAAGCTCTACTGCGGGATGCTGAACAGCCTGAATGTCTCGTTTAAGATCAGTATTATGAATAACAACCGCGATATGGGGCAGGTTCGGCGAGAAGTTTTCCTTCGATGTAAGGACAAACAGTTCAAAGAACTTGTTGATTCGTTGAACAGCCATATCGAGGATTCATTGGTGAAAGGCCGTGCCGGGATTGACCAGGCGCGGATTTTTATTATTAGCTGCAGGCGGGAAAATGTGGGGCAGGCAAGGGATTACTTCCACTCTATGGAAGCGAATCTGATGCTCTGTTTTGGACGGATGAAGTCAGCTCTGATTCCATTGAATGCTGAGGAACGGCTACGCTATCTCTATGCTTTCTACAATCTGGGAAGCGAAGCGGAATACCACTTTGATTTTAAGCGGGCGCTGAAAAGAAACCGGGATTGGAAAAGCTACATTTCCCCGATGTCTGTCCGTCAGTGTCAGGATGAATATGGGAAATTTGAAGGGATGTCGCTGCAGATTGACGGGCGGTATGTCCGGGCATTGTATCTGCCGAAGTGGCCCAATACGGTGGATACCTCAGTGGTGCAAAAGCTGATGGGCGGCTCACAGCATGTGGTTCTGACGATTGATGCTGCAGCAATCCCGCAGGAGGTTACACGAAAAACACTGGATGATCTGTACCTGCAGAACAGCCGGGCGATTGAGAAACAGCAGGAGGCGAGGAATAATGCGCGGGCGTGGTCGTCGGATATCACCTATGAACGACGCAGGGAGAAAGAAGAGCTGGAATCCTACATGGACATCCTGAATGAGAATGACGAGAAGATGTTTTATGTTGGGGTATATGCGATCTTGACCGCTGACAGTCTCACCGGCCTGGAAAATGATGTGGTGGCGTTCTGTCAGACTGCGGAGAGTGAAGGATTTGTTTTCCAGCCGGCAAGATGGAATCAGATTGACGCAGTAAATACAGCATTGCCAACCGGGGCAAGATTCTGCACGGACAGTATGAGGCCGCTGTTTACGCAGCCGCTTGCTGCGGTGACGCCGTTTGTTGTGCATGAGCTGTATCATCCGGGCGGGCAGTTCTATGGCGTAAACCAAATATCGAAAAACGTACTGATCGGGGATCGAAAACGGCTGAAAAATGGGAATGGGTTTATCCTGGGGACAACTGGTTCTGGCAAAAGCTTATTTGCGAAAATTGAGATCACTGAAGTGTTTCTGCGCCTGGAGGATGACATTATCATTATAGATCCGCAAAATGAGTACAAGGGAATTACGGAATACCTCGGCGGCCAGTATGTTGAGTTCGGTTCCGGAGCCGGTAATTATATTAATCCCCTGGACACGGACACGTTGGAGTTTATGGAGACAGACAAGTTCTTGGTAGACAAAACCCAGCTGATGTGCAGCCTGTTCACACAGATCAAAGGAGAGATTACCGGACAGGAGCGTTCTCTGATCGGGCGGTGTGTAAAACGGGTTTATGAGCCGATTTTGAAAAAACGAGGAAGGCGAGCCGCAGCACCGATTTTGCCTGACTTTTATAACGAACTTGGGGAACAGGACGAGCTGGTGGCGCATGAACTGAGACTTGATCTGGAAATTTTCGTCAACGGCGCACTGGATATGTTTTCAAAACCGACAAATGTAAATGTCAGGAACCGTCTGACGGTTTATGGGATTGCGGACCTGGGAGAGGAACAGAGCGGCATTGGGATGCTGATCATGCTGGAAGGTATCCGTGCCCGGATTGCCCGTAACGCCGTAAAAGGAAGGGCAACCTGGCTTTATGTTGATGAGTTTCATAACATGACGGCGCACCAGTACACCGCGAGCTTTTTTGAAAAGATCTGGAAAGAAGTCCGAAAATTGGGCGGCATCTGTACAGCAATCACGCAGAATATTGCGGATTGTCTGGCATTAAAGACGATTGAGACGATGCTTTGCAATTCTGAGTACATCGCTTTTTTTAATCAGTCGGAGATTGAGATGGAAATTCTGCGCAATACACTGCGGATATCTGATAATCTTCTGGAATACGTGCAGAACACGCCGCCCGGCTGCGGCCTGCTGAAATTTGGCGGCGGTACATTTATTCCGGGAGATATGAGGATAAAGTCTGATTCTGCTATGTATAAGCTTGCGAATACGAACTTCCACGAAATCCAGAATGCAAAGTGCGGGAAGCAAAAAGAGCTGAAAAATGCGGCCCAAAATCTGCCGGAAAATGTAAGAGAGAGTATCCGGGACGCCCCTACAGAAAAAGAGACAGTTTATCTGGGAGCATGAGTTGCCTGCGGGATGCTTCGCGGAAGGTGGTGAGAGATGGAGATCAGGCAAAAGGAAGAAGCGAGAGACATTGATACCAGAGATGTCAGCCTGCGTGCTGCAGGTGAAAATGCAGCAAGGGTTCAACGGGGTGTATCTGCGTCGATGCGGATTGGTGATTCTGGAGCGAAGACAGCCGGGAAAGCGGCCGGATATGTAAGAAACAGTGCCAGAAATATTTTCCTCTCGCAGGAAAGCCGGGCGGCTTTATCTTATCTTTCGCGGGAGCAAAGAAAACAATGGAACAGCTACAGCAGCCGGGAACAGGCACAGATACTGGATGCGGTAGAGAAAAAAGTCGAGCGTCGGATGCGGTATCAGTCGAATGGGACAGCAGCCAGGCCAATATCTCAGGGGCGCAGGGATATTAGCAGCGCGTACCGAATGCCAGAAGAGGAGCATGGGAGACGGAGTAATCCGGAAGGAAGCCGACAGGAAAAGCTGACATATGACAGCCGGATGGACAGCGTAGATTTGAAAAGCCGGAATAAAATGCAGAATAGTTCTGGAGTTGTGGCTCAAAATGGCCGATTGGAGAATGACAGACTGGATAGGAAGATAGATCGGTGGAAGGATATTGATCTGGCAGGTCAAAAAACTCAGGGGAAATCGATAACTGTGGCTGTGCGGAGTGAATCCAGGGTTAGAAATCCCATGTCAGGTCAGGAAAGCCTTCATTCAACAGGGGAGCGGCAGGGCGAAATCCGAGTTCTGACGGAAGCAGGGCGAATCCGAAAAGCCGATGATAACCGGAGATATGTTTATGTGAATCCGCGCATTTCCAAAGAAACTCTCGAAACAGTACGCCGGAACCGGGCGCAGATGGCCTTCCGGGAAGAAAAAAGAGCGGGACCTGTTATCGTAAAAGCATATCAGAAGACGACATCGGTTTCGGGAAAATCAGATGCGCAGGGAATCCGGTTAAAAAAGATGTTCCTTGCCAGGCAGGATGATGTAGCTTCAGGCAACAGAGGACTGGTCCTCAGGAAAGAACTGGACAGGATTGCAGGTAGTACGCAGGGACACCGGTATGTCGTTTCCGGAAGTGTCCGTAAAAAAGGGATAGAAAAAGAGTATCATGAAGTTTTTTATACACCGAACCCGAAGAAGGCAAATCGAAGGATAAAGACCCTGGAACGAAAAGCCGGGAAGGAGGCCAGAAAAGAATCTGCTGCGAAGAAAAAGATGTTTGTGCGGGAGTTTGGCAGCCTGCTTGATAAGGATGCCCGGAAACGGGAATCGGTTAAGAAAATGCAGCGCACAGAGATGATTGAGCAGGCAGAGCTGGAGAGGGAGACCGCAGCAAATGCCGTCCGGGTGGTGACGATTCCGATTCGGGTGAAGTCAGCACAGATAAAAATACAGATTCAGAAGAAGCTGACAGAGATGGTTTCCGGAATCGGGAAATATGCCGCTATGTTTGGAGGAGTGCTTTTGCTGCTCCTTTTTTTAGTCTCATTTTTTGCTGCCCTGTTCGGGAGCCTTGCCGGGGAGGAGGAAAACAGCACCATGTATTCTGCGTCCGGCAGCGAGATCGTTGAGTATGCGCAGTCATGGATCGGGATTACCCAGTATGCTTATGGAGCCGGGCGGGATTCCGCTACTGACTGGCAGGACTACTCAGACTGCAGTTCGTTTGTTCATGGGGTATTCAGTCATTTTGGAATTGAGGTCGGATGGACAACGACAGCGATGGAAGACATTGGAACCGAAGTCGAAGGTGGATTGAGCGATGCTCTTCCAGGAGATATCATCCTCTTTTATGACGGATGGGTGCAATCCGGGAACAGCGGTCATGTCGGTATCTATGCCGGAGATGGGATGATGGTACAAAATTCGGTGAGCAGGGGAGTGTGCATGTCCAGCGTAGAATCGGATGGCAGGCAGTATGTGGTGCGCCGAGTGATAACCGGAACATTCTCTGGAAACAGTACCGACAATACCGATTATACAGAAGAACAGATGGAGATCATCTGGGCAATTGTCTGTCAGGAGGATGGAGGCAGTTATGCAGGGGCGCTTGCGGTGATCAGCACGGCGATGAACCGGGTGGACAGCGCACAGTGGTCGTATCTGGGGAGAAATGCCTACGAGCAGCTGACCGCATCCGGGCAGTTCTGTTACAGCATTGATTCGTACTGGCAGCGGTATCTGGGAGGGAATGTGCCTGATTATGTCAAACAGGCCGTCAGCGACTGCCTGGAAAACGGAATCCGAAACCACTCCCACACGAGCTTCCGCAGTTATTATACCGAAGGCTCCGAGCAGATCGGCGGCGGAAACTATTACTTTGGCTAACAGTCCAGAACAGCAGCAAAATGCGGAGGCAGCCCGTGCAGATTTATCTGCAAAGGGCTGTATCTGCATTTTGGGATGGGCGGGACGCCCATCAAGCCGCAGACATATGACGCGTAAGCGGCATATAGCCTGCTTTCTGGACTGATGAAATTATGATGGGGAGATTTACGATGGATAAAAAGAAAATAAAGCTGTACATTATCCTGCTTGTACTGCTGATTGGCGCATCAGTTTTACTGCCATATGCGGTAAATGCTGTTTCGGATGCGATTGTGGGGAGGATTATCAATCACTCCGAAACAGGGGCAGATTTTGATACAGAAGAAGAACTACAGACGGAAACAGAAGATATTTCTGATACTAGTGCAGAGACGGAAACAGAAACAGTGTCAGAAACAGAGTTTGGCGCAGGGAACACGGTTGTGCTGGGCTTGGAATCAGACTCGGAAACCGATAGAGCGGGTTTCGATGAAACTGCTGTTGATTCAGGTGATACGGTGACATCAGGCGAAAATTTAAATGTGTTGGGATCTGCATTAGCAGCTGATAGTTCATTGGAAACGACAGCAACTGATTCTGACTCAGGGAGCCAGGAAGCAGCCCAAGCGTCAAGTGAAGGAAAAACGGAGGAAGCTGATGCAGCCCAATCGGAAAGGCTGAATGAAATGGAAAGCTATGTATCGTCTTTCCAGCAGGAAATTTCTGTATCAGCTGGGGCTGAAGATAGCTACTTTGATTTTCTGGACGGAAGGGAGACGCAGTTTCTGGAAGCAGTCGGGGAATATGTTTATTCTATCTATGATGATCTGGTGAGCATCGCAGAAATAGAGATTATGGAGACCGTCCGGAATAATGATGATGAATGTTCGTGCCAGATTGAATTGATTACGGATGATGGCAATTCAGAACTGTTTATCTGCAGCTACAACAAGAAATGGGATTATTACGGGGTATATCCCCTGTACAGCGTTGACTGAGGAGGAAAAACATGTATAAGAAAAAAAGCAACAAACCACTTTATATCGCGGTCGCTGCGGCAGTTATTTTAATCGTGGTGCTTGCGATCGTGCAATCGACCTTGTCAAAACAGGCCAAACAAAAAACAACAATGGAGACCGAAGCGGAAAGCGAGATGCCGGTTGAGACAGAGACGGAGACACCAACACACAATATCCTTTTGTACAAGAGCAGCTCCGGAACAATCGAATTTGATGCATCATGGCTGCTCTCAGACAGTGACACGGAGTCCGTTCTGGAAGTGGAAGAAAATACGCTGGTGACAATGCTGATCACGCCGGCGAAAGGAAAAGCACTGGAGAGTGTGGATGTTCTGGATTACGACATGCAGACGGTCAGCAGCGTTGTACGCTCCGTTTCCGGGACAGAGGACGCGACCGAGGAGATGCGGCTGAGCTTTGTCATGCCGGATCGGGATGTTTTCATCAGCTTCAATTTTACAGATGTGTCTGTGGAATCGGAGGCACAGACAGAAACTGAAACAGAGAGCGAAACGGAAGCGACATCTCCCTATGGACTTACCTTGCATGGCCTCACAGACGAAGTGCAGAGCAGCTATAACGGAATGTTTGATGAACAGAAATTCCTTCAGGCGCTTGGTGACGCTCTTCAGATTGACTCGGAAGAGAGTGAGTACCGGAATGTGACGGATGTCTATTTTGGTGAAGCCGTTGAGACGGAAGATTCTGATACACCGAAGGTCAGCTACGAAATTTATTTTAATGGGTATGAGACCTGGTCCCTGCTTTCCACTTATTACGTAACAGAGGATTCCTATGTTTTCACAGAGAAGACGAGTGAGAGCGAAGCTGAGACAGAAGCCGCAGACGATAATATTACTATTGCAGATTCGACTGGGGCAGATTCAACGGCTTCAACCGGAACGTCCGGAAGTACGAGCGCGAGCGGAAACTCAAGCGGGTCGGGTAGCACCAGCAGCGTCAGCACAGGAGAAACCACTACAACAACGACAAGCATGGATATCCTTTCCGTTTCGACCGTATTTCTGAGTTTTGTCGGAGACGAGAATGTTTTTTATCAGGCCGCATTTGATTATGTCCTGAGCAAAGGCTATACCGGCAGCATCACAGGAACGATGTCATCTTACGAGATTGACCCAGAGAATCAGACAGCCACAATCCGGATCATGCTCAGCTCTGGTGGGACAATCACAGGGACTTACAACAAGTCTGCGAATACGTACAGCTTTTCCGGGCTGTGATGGGAGGTTCATATGAGTAAAAGAAAAAAAGCGGGCGGAAGAAAACGGCTGCCCGAAAAGAATCCGGGTGTTCCTGCGGAAACATCAAAGAATGAATTCGCTGCGGTTGATCAGGAGGACAACATCAATGATTTTCTGGAATATGACAGCCGGAACAGCAATTATATAGAAAGCGAAATTCAGGAGAAAGCTGCACAGAAGAAGGAATTGTCGGGAAACGAGTTTGAAGGGAATACACCCTGTGAGCATGAAACCAAAGGTGGTGAAGCTTGTACTGATGATACACCGGAAGATGAAGGAATGCAGAAATCGGATGAAATCATTCAGAACAAGGATGCGGCTGAAGCAGAGCAGTTTGTTGAATCGGAAGTAGAGGCTGCTGCTCTTGTGGAGACCGGGGACGAAGAAAATAGTCGTGAGCAGAACAGCAAACATTTTTTTTATCAGTGGAGACAATGGCTGATAGGGGTGATTCTGATTTTTCTTGCGGCAGTGTATCTGCTCAACAATAGTTCCAGGAATACGGAGACGAATTTGTCCCAGGGGACGGAAACGGCAATCATCGAATCAGAATCCGAAACAGCTGTGGCATCCACAACTGTCCAAGTGACCGGAACAAGTGATGCGGATGAATTGGATATTTCTGCAGCAGGGGAGAATGGCACAACCACTGAGGAAAATCAAAGTGAAGCGGAAAACCTGAATATTACATCTTCTGCCAAAGAAAGCGAAACTGAGACAGAGGGCTGGCAGCAGACTATTTTCGGAGATTCAGAAAAAGTAATCCTGTCGGCCATAAAGATATCCGGCCTGACAGAGGAGCAAAAAGAAAAATCAGGATACCGTGAATCGGATTTTCTTATGGCTCTGTCAGCGTTTTTATCGGATAATGATCTGGCCGGAGTGACAGAGGTAATATTTGAAAATGAGATTCCGTGTTCTTCGGAGGGAGCGTTTGCATTCAGCGCGAGCATGGATAATTCAGAAAAACAGCTTACCGTTATCATGTACTCGGATTATCCTGGCCAGTATATTTTGCTGCTTGAGGATACACAGGAAGTTGCGGAAGAATCTGAGGCGGTGGAAGAATCGGAAACGCAGAATGAAAGCGAAGCGGATGAACAGGCGCAGGAAGCGATTGAAATTCAGAGCGGACAGGGTTCCTCAGAAACAGAGCGGAGCTATGATGCCACGACGCTTTCCGTGACGGGGATTCCGACGACACTGCTGAACTATCTTGCAAATCGCTATGAGTTGCAGTACACGCTCTATGATTATTTGTACCGGAACGGCTACAGTAATGTCACTGCTGCGGCAGTCAGCTCATATGAGATTGATGCGGATACGCGGACAGCGACGATCACCTTCACACTGTCCGATGGAAGCAGCCTGACCGGAATTTATAACCGGGATGAAAATTCCTATTCGTACCAGTAGAAAATGGGAATCTTCTGATTGCAGTCCGATGAAAATCTGCTATAATGAAGGTGTCACAGGAAATCAGGAGAAAATGCTTTATGAGAAGAGACAACACGAAGGCAGATGTAAGGCTGAAAGACTTCTGGCGCGATAATGACCGTTTTGCAGACCTTTTTAATGCAGTCCTGTTTGAAGGGCAGGAGGTTCTGAAACCGGATGCATTGGAAGAGGCTGACACGGACATGTCCGGAGTCATTCAGCTAAAACAGTATGAGGAATCCCTTGTACGCGCGAGGGATGTGGTCAAGAAGACGGCATATGGTGCGGATTTTGTGATCTGGGGGATTGAGAACCAGCAGCGCATTCATTATGCATCCCCACTTCGGACTCTCCTGTATGATGGCATGGGATATCTGAAAGAATACAATGAGATTACCAGGCATCGCAAGGAAGATCCGGAACCGAAAACAAAAGATGAGTTTCTTTCGAAAATGCGTAAGGAAGACAGGCTTCACCCGATTTTTTCAATTACTGTATACTACGGAGAAAAGGAATGGGACGGACCGCTTTGTCTCAGAGATATGATTGTCGATATGCCGGAACCAATGGCGAGGCTCTTTTCGGATTATAAGATGAATCTTGTCCAGGTTCGCGACAGCGGCAAATATACTTTCAACAATGAAGATGTAAAAACTGTATTCGATGTTTCCAGAGAATTTTTTGAAGGGAATATTGAAGAAGTAAAGAAGAAGTATAAGGATAAAGAACTCCAACCTGAACTGGTTGCGGTTATTGGGAAAATCACAGAATCAACGTTTCTTATGCAGAAGGGTAAGCATGGAAGGAGGCCGATAAATTTGTGTACAGCTCTGGAATCTTGGGAATTAAAGGAATTTAAAAAAGGCGAGAAGCAGGGGATTGAAAAAGGCGAAAAGCAGGGGATTGACTTGGGAATCATGCAACGTGATCGCGAGCTGATTCATAAGTGGACAGCTCTTGGCTATAAAACGCCTGAGATCGCTGACCTGTTGGGCTTCACGGAAGAAGAGGTGCGCAGAGTGCAGGCTGAGAAATAGCCTGACAACTATTTGATGAAATCGATCAATAGCTTCACAAAAACCGTCTTGTTTTCACAGGGCGGTTTTTGTTTGCCCATTTATCGAAAGAGGATCGAATTCAAAATCAGGAAGGGTTATGCCGATGGAGCAAATTATTGAGGCCGGGGGAAAAGGTATTCAGGTAAAGGACAGCGATGTAGCGGAAACAGTTCGCTGCCTGCGGGCAGTGGTGCTGTTGGAAAAACTGCTCGGAGAAAAAATTCCCGGCAGCCGGTTTGAAGCGGGGAGGATCGCGGGTGGTAAGAAAAAGCAGAAGCAGATTGAAAAGAGGATAGCAGAGCTTCATAGCTGGGTGCGGTTTTTGCAGATTACAGAAGAAGAACTGCTTATCCTCACTCCGTCATTGAAAGCACTGGAAGAGAAAGTCAAGCCTCTTACGCCGGATGAAATTATTTCGGTTTGCCAGGGAACATCGTTGTGTAAATAATGTCGTTATGATAGGATTGCAGAAAATGAATTCGACGAAAGGGGAAGATAGTTGTGAGCAATTCTGATATTTACCAGCTTGTACCAGACGATGCCATAAGAGCAGAATATGGGAAATTTGATTTTACGCGTCTGCCAGAAATGAAGAAGGAATTGGAAGAATTTCTGGCGGCGCGGAAGAAATACATGGCGGATCATAATAATGATAACCTGTACGAGATGCAGAGAACTTTTCTGTATCTCGATGGAGATACAAAGCTTGCGTCGCATATGGAAATCATGACTGAAGCTGATTTTTTTCGATTACGGGAACTGCTTCGTCAGGGAGTAAGATGAAGGAAATAGAGTAAAACGTGGCTATACAGAATGATTTTTTATAGAGTCGAGAAATCGGCTCTTTTTTTGACCCTGTAACATGTTTTTTCATCGTAATATTCGCATA
>JAJPWX010000026.1 GCA_021205755.1 Lachnospiraceae bacterium
TCCGGCATCTGGGAGTCTCCCCAGCTCTGCTGGGGGATTTATACTGGTTCATTAATTAAATATAGTCTATTTTTCGATTTTTATAATATCTAATTCGCAGGTAATCACAGTTGCTGTCTCACATTTTTCCTGCTGTCATCTAGAAAGGCAGTGTCCCACTCAGTTCGAAATCCCTGCACAGATTTCCGTCCTCATCCGTATATACTTCGGATGTATTCGCGATTATTCTCAAAAATTCATATTCATCCTAGGAAACCAACATCTCCTGGCCTAATTTTCGCTCAATCTGCTGACGTTTCCTTTCAATCATTTCCAGCGTCTCTACTGCCCCATCTTTCTTTGCCACATTCTCAATGTCCTCCAGAAGAGACAATTGATCAAACAAAAAACCATTATACTCTTTCTCACTGATAGGTAGAATTTGCAAATCGGCAGCTTCTCTTTCTACTATCTCCTCAACTGTATAAAAACACACGATCGCCATCTGATCCGGCGGAAGTATCACCTCAGTCCCCGGAGCTTCCCTGTCCTTTCGGCTCAACAATGTAATATTTTTTCCACTGGCATTCACAATATACAGATAGTCCGTGTAGTGCTCATTAAAAACAAAATCAGGCTTCCCTTCGTATGTACCCAAAGATGAGATCAGCCCATATCCCGCATTGCAGTAGCCAAAATTTCTCTCATCAAAATCAACTGCGTATGCCTCATAATCATCTCTGGTTCGAAACCCGCCCTTCTTAAAGTGCATAATAATCTCATGTCCGTGACCAGACGGATACATATCGCCATTAAATTCCAACGTACTGTAAACTTGCCAGTTTTTCTCCACAAACTGTATCTTTCCTCTTGTCATCGTGTCTTCTTCCCCTTTCCATCTGCCTGATACTCATTCATACATCTACAGGTATCGCATCCCTGCACGTTACATTCACGATTATACCTGATGCAAACGCAAATGTCATCCAAGTTGTCCTTGGATACGAAGACATTCCGATCGTCAGTACAACCGAATTAGGATTCAGATACGAAGATGAATGGATCGTAGATCCATTATAAGCGATTCACCTGAATCCACACCATCAATACACCCAATCCGCTGTACAATAACAGACTCAAAATCAGTGCGAGCGCAAGCCATACACCAATCGAGACTTGAACAGGAAATGCCACAAGTAAAGAAATACTCTGAACGGGCGCTTCTAAACATCTAAGGGAAGAAAAGCTCGCCAACAGCAAAAGATCCTTCAGATAAAAGAGAATGGATAAAAACGCGCAGCAAACAAAAACAGTTCCGGCTTTTGTCCTGACAATCATTTTACGCCCCCGCTTTGTGACATAAAGTACGCAAAAAAGCCGCTTCTTTTCGCAGGAAGCAGATAATACCGTAATCAAAACAATAGCAAAAATCAGGGCAGGCCGCACACCCATGCTTCCGGCCAGTTCTTCGTAGTAGGGGTCAAAAATAAGCCATGTCCCGTTTTCTTTGGCCTGCAGGCTGCGCTCATAAAATGCTTCTATCGCCTCGCGCCGACTGTAGTAATCATGATACTGCTCCCGGTAGACAAGATAGGTGTCTGCGTCTATTTCACCCCGGCTGTATTTTCCTTCCATCTCTGTTTCCTGAGCGAGAATACGGTCGCATTCTTCTTTTAATTCTTCAATCCGTTCCAGCTTTTCCTCCGTGAGTTCTCCGCCATATTCTCGGTATAATTCCTCACTGACCGCCGTATCACTCGCCTGCGAAACTCCTTTGTAACGCAGAAAAGAAATCGTACAGGAAATGCCAAACAGGATCAGCAGGCAAAGAAACAGTTTCCAGTTCAGATATTTTTTGCACTCATACCGGAGCATCATTTACCTCCTCGCAGTCTGAAGGATGCTGATCGCGCATATGGAAACAAACGCCACAATTATAAGCATCGGAACCACATAAATCGGATACATCCAATTCCCGACCGTCAGGTACTGTGGCTGCTCCAAATACCAGGAAGCGTTGATCAGTGCAAAGGGATTGAATTCCTTCATTCGGTTCATGATTCTGGTGAAGTTGACCTGTGATATCAGATACCATCTGTCCGTATTTACGATGAAATCATTTTCATAAATGGCCATGTTTAAAAGCTCCGCAGCCGCCCCGATCAGAAACACAGCAAACGATGCCAGTGCCGCAAGGACTCTCTTTTTCAAGAAAAGGGACAACAGCATGGCAAGAAATACACAAAGCAACGACAGCAGGAAACAGCCTCCTGCCGCTGCAAGCAGCAGATGCCATACCTTTAAGCCGGAGGCACAGAGTTCAAATCCTTCTACCAGAAAAAGCGGACAGTTCAGCAGTTTTATCCAGTTACCTGTCAGAATAAACTGAGCCGCCCCAAAAAGCAGGAAAAAGTACAGGTCAAGTACAGCTGTCACCAAAATGCCTGTCAGAATCTTAGATGTATAAATGGCCGTGTCCCCTGTCTTCGTCACAGCAAGCAGACGGCTGCAGTGATTTTCTGTGTCCACACAAAAGGAGAATGCGAAAATCAAAAGTACAAGGATACAGGCAGGCCATCCGGCATATAGGGATTTTGCTACCGCATACAGTTGATCCCTGTCCGCCATATAGTGGTTATTTTCTTCTGTGTAATCCGAATTGACAGAATCCCCATTCATTTCGATAATGCTGCGGATACTGTCATTCCTCTGTTCATTTGCTTCTATGCAGTCCAGCGCATCATTCAGATAAATAAAATCTGCCCACAGGGTTTCTCCATATTTTCCCGGCAGCGCCGCCTCTTCCTCGTCAAGCAGAGTGCCATCCTCTTCCGTGGAACGATAGAGCCGTCCCTCAAGCGCCTCTGCTTCTGATTCCAGCTGTTCTTTTTCCGCATCGGTATAAGCGTTTCCGAGAGACGAAAAAAAATCCGTTCGGTTCTGGTCAAGCCGGTTGATAAACAAATAGCCGCCTTCCGAATGATAAAGCAACGCCAGAAAAAGAACCGTAGCAGCGATCAGCAGAAACAGATTTCGTTTCCGAAACACAAACTTTTTTAATTCAAACCGTATCAGTCCGATCATGCAGCTTCCTCCCCGCCAGCTTTAAATAATAATCCTCCAGGCTTTCTATCCCTTCCCGTGTCATCTCTTCCTCACAGACAGAGAGCGGAAGACTTTTTATAATCCGCCCTTCGCTCATAAATAAAACCTGATCCGCAGTTTCCTCTACATCGGATACGATATGCGTAGACAAAAGCACACAGGCATCTTTCCCCGTCTCCCGTATCATTTGTTTAAATTCCGCACGTTCCTCCAGATCCAGTCCGACTGTAGGTTCATCCAGCAGCAAAAGTTCCGGGCTCCCGATAAATGCCTGAGCAATTCCAAGGCGCTGCTTCATGCCGCCCGAATACGTGCGGATACGGTCATTCCTGACATCATACAGGTGTAGGCGGGTAAGCAGCAGATCCAGCTGTTCCGGATATTTTTCCTGCCCACCCTTCAGCAGATAAAGATACTTCAGAAATTCATATCCAGTAAAATGCGGGTAAAACTCCATATGCTGCGGCAGGTAACCGATCCGGGAATGCCATGTTTCCAGCTGTTTTTCGACATCCATGTCCCTGTAAAGTATCCGTCCGGTACTCGCCCGGGTCGTCGTAGCGATCATATCAAGGAACGTAGTTTTTCCGGCTCCGTTCGGTCCAAGCAACCCATACACACCATTATTAAATGTATAGCTGACATCTGACAGCGCAGCCTTATTGCCATATTTTTTGCCCAGATGATCCACTTTGAATTCCATACTATATTGTCTCCCTTTTTATCTCCGGTGTTAGTGTTGAGCCAAATAAACCATTATTCCCCGATTACCTGCGGATAATCCAGTCTGGTTTCCTGTGTCCCGTCTTTTTTGATGCAATACAAGTGCCCCGGCTTGCCTCCTACTTCATCTTCTGGAAGCTCACCATCCGTTTTCATATACAGAATCCAATCTGTTTCATCAAACACATACAGGTATCCGGCCTGACAGTCCACAATCTCCCGGCAGTCCGTCCCATCGTATTCTATCGAATACAATGTCGTTTCCCCATCATTCGGGAGAGTAATATAATAAATCCGATCATCCAGACAATTAAACTGATACACTTCATCAAGAACAATCTGCTTGTCCTCCCCGTCCAGTGATATGCTGCAGAGCGTATTTTCCATCTCATATACACCATCCGCGTCATATTGGGCACTGCGGTAAAAGATTCTGTCGTCATGAATCTGTGGATAGTAGGCCATGCCATCGCTAAGTCTTTTCTTATCTGTGCCGTCCAATGCCGCTGAATACAGAAATCTGTCTTCATCACAGAAGTACATCCTGTCCTCATAAAAAGTCAGCATCTGCCCGACAAGAATCGGCGAATCCAGTACCTGTTCCGCCTCTGCTTCCCCTCCAAGCGCAACCCGGAACACACCATAATCGGTTGAAAAATACAGATAACCCTCATATCCCCACAACCCGTAAATATCGTTATCCGCCTTGTAAAAACAGGTAACCTCACTGTCCGTGCATTTCAGGATTTCCTTCCTATAAGTATCCGATACGCCATAATAAGTATCAGACCAACTTACCAGATACTGAAAAAGCTGTTTCGAAGAACAAAGGCTTCCGGTATGGAGGCAGGTAGAATCTTCGCAGGCCAATCCCAAAGTCCCATCGGATGTGTTGAAAAATACCATCCTGCTTTCCGAATCATCCAGTGACAGCTTCAGCAAAATATAACCCCTATCCAGCCATGTCTGTTCACCGCCATTTTCTGTATTGCCCTGATTGTTTCCTAAGCCTTCAAATAATACATCTTCATCCAGAACGACATTCCCGTTTTCAGTCTTATTCTCTGATTTCTTACCAGTTGTCAAAAGAACCGCCCCGGTCAGCAGTAGCGCAAAACATACGATTCCTATTGTAACTTTATCCTTCTTCTTCATCTGCCCCTACTTCCCGATGTGGTTTCATCACACCAATCGAATCTCCGGCATCGCCTTAAGACCCGGGGTCTGGAGCAAGCCACTTAAATCCTCCGCGTCAGATATCCTGGCCACGCAATACAAATTCTTCAGCATCACAAAACACTCAGCCCCGGTCAAATCTTTTACATAAATACCGGTACAAGGATCATAACATTCTGTGAGGTCAATGTCCCGCACATCCAGAATCTCTTTGTCGTTCAGGATTCCATTGTGATCGGTATCAAAATTCCTGGAGACATATGCTCTGAATAAATCATCCGGGAAATTCGAGCTGTCAATTTTCACTTCCTCAATCGGATCAATAATCGTAAACTCAGCATAAGCCTCTCCACAATAATCTCCAATGCCTGTGATAATGATTTCACCGGTTCCGACTTCTGTATTATTCTCATAGGCAACGGTATAGTCCACATTTTCCCGTAGGATATCATAATCGCCATCCTGATTGAGATAATAAAGAAGCACGACGGGCGGTTCAAACGCTTCGCCAGTGTACTGATAAACAGTCACACCGCGATTTATCACAATATCCAGAGTTCCGTTCTCTTCAAAGGACCGGGACTCGGGTTCGGTTTCCGATTCCACTGCCGTCTCTGCATCCCTATTGTACGTTTCATCGGATATTTTTGTGGTTACATCAGACTCTGTACTCTCCGCAGCCAGGCACGTCGTTCTTGTCATCGCCACTGCCCAAAAGCAAAGCAGGAGCAACGAGCAGCTAAACGCATTACAAATCATTTTTTTCTTTTTGGGCTTTTCTTTTTCTACAATAAAAACAATCCGTTCCTTTATTCCAATCATACCAAACGATAAGGGTGACGCGATAGCGTACCTCTTCTGCACACTACACGACAGCAGAGCATCCGCATAAGCTTTTTTATCCGTCGCCTGATAGCGCCTGATCACCCGCTCATCACAGGCCAGCTCGATATCCCTGCAAAAATCATGATACGCAATCCATACAAACGGATTAAACCAGTGAATTGTCAGAAGCAGAAACGCCGCCTTTTTCCACAGATTGTCTTTTCGACTAAGATGTGCCCGCTCATGCGCAACAACATAGGGAATCTGCCGTTCCTGCATATGGGACGGCAGGTAAATGCACGGATGCAGACCGCCCAGTACAAATGGTGTGTCTATTTCATCACAAATAAAAATATTTTCATAAATGCAAACAGACACCCGGAGTTTTCTCTTTAACAAAAAATAACGAATCCAAGTGTACAAAAGCAGAACAGCGCAGCCGCAAAGCCACACAGCTGTTCCGACAGTCACTGCAAACCCGGACAGTCTTATCTGCAAGATGCCTGGACTTCCTCCAGCTATTTCGTTAGACAATATTGCCCATACTTTCCCGACAACTCCTTTGTATACGATACTTTCCAACCGGGTCTGTACATTTTCCTCGATTTCACTGGATTCCGTATCTGACTGCGCATCCGTCAGGATAGAGGAAGCTTCCGCAATTTGTACAGCTTCCACAGGCTCTCCAACTGACTCCTGACTGAAGTTGTCAACAGAAGTCAGAAAAATTTCTTTCCCCGACAGAATCGGGACAACCAACAGAATCCCTACTGGCACCCACAAAAGGCAGCGAACCGATTTCGATCCGTTTTTGATCGCTGTCCGCAAAAACAGTACCGCCAGAATCATCGCGACCGAGGAAATGCTCATATTGATCACTGCCAAAAAAATATCACTCATGCTTATTCCTCACAAGAGTCAATAATGCTGCGAAGTTCCTCAATCTCCGATGGTGTCAGTTTCCTTCTTTTCGTGAAAGCAGCCACAAATGCCGGAAGTTCCCCGTCAAAAGTCTCGTCCACAAAACTCTCACACTGCATTCCTTCGAAGTCTTCCTTTGAGATCAGAGAGGTAACTACACTATCTTTGTTCTGAAAAATTCCCCGCTCGCAAAGCTTTCTCAGGACCGTGTATGTTGTCGGCTTTTTCCAGTTCAGCTCCCTGTTGCATAATTTTACCAGTTCTCCGGAACCGATCGGTTCGTTTTCCCAGATCAGGTCTGCAAATCGCGCTTCTACTGCGCCCAATCCATGTGTTGCCATCGTGTCATCCTCCGTTTGATTTTTAATACAATACCGTATCACACGCAGTTTTCTTATATTTTTGGTTTGTAATCTATAAACCATTATTTAGTTTAACATGTATAAACCTACCTGTCAATTATAATTTCATTTTTCGATTGCGCCCTGGTCGGGTTTGTTCATACAAATGATAAATACTTCAGGATAAGTCAATGGACAGGTTAAAACAGCAGACCCCATCCAAAACTGCAAATAGCTGCAATTAAAGCAGAATTTGAAAAAAGTTGAATTCAAAGGCTTTTTCACGTTTATACAAACAAAATTGCAGCCATTTTGCAAATGACTGCAATTAAAATTATGCCCAGTACGGTAAATATTTTCTTGTTTTTTTCGCTCCATTTTCATCTGCAAGTTTGATAAAACCCGCTTCCATCGTTTCCTTTATAATTCGAGAGACAACATACATATTCTGAGAATCCACACCAAATCTCTCTCTTAATAGGGCATTCGCTACTGGTATCTCATTCACGTAGTAATAGCATGTTGCAAGGTAGCATGTCCGGATACGATCCTCTTTTTTCCAGTCTTTCAGACTCGGATACCAATACAACTTTGTCCGGGTGAAGTCATCGCCTGTCTCTACCTTTGGCGCAGGAATTTTCAGATCACTCATTCCTTCTTCCATACGATCAAATCCGCTTCCCCGTTCCTCGCAAATCCTCGCCATCCGCAAAAAGGAAGCCATTGACTCATTCCTCGCATGTGGCGCTGTATCAATGATCCGGTTCACATCCACCAAAAGTCCGCCTGGATTCGAGGCCTCAATCTTCGTATCAAAGATTTCCATCATTGGTCCGGCTCCGCGTACATCCAGCTGTTGATGGATAATCAGATTACTGACCATTTCGCGGACTGCCTTTTCCGGAAACATCCGGTGTTCAATCCTAGAACCGGATTCAATTTCCTCATTCTGTGGGACAAGTGTATTGATATAATCACAGATAGCATCAAATTCCACCGCATAGCCCCTTGTGAAAATTTTTTCACGGAGTGCGTGAGTTCTCCCATTCCCTTTGTACTGGATAACCCGGATTGCTTTTCTCTTTAAGTTTCTGAAATTATTCAGATCTTTTGCGAGGAGCAACGCCCCCATATTGGTAATTTCATAATTTCCGTTGTCCATCTCCCGGATAAATTCCTCGTCAAGCATATTATGAATTATCCCGGCACGGTTTGTCGGCAAGGGGAGCTTCAATAAAGTATAATAACCAGCACAGTCAAGAAGTGCGGTCACTTCTTCTTCGGTAACATTTGATACTGTAGTACGAAGTTCGTATGCTGTATTCTCAAACGATCTCCACAGTGCGCGTTCTTTTTCCGGGAAATCTTTCAGCTTTTTCTTATAGGAGCCAATTCGGATAAACTCTGTACCGTTAAAGCTGACTGGTCTTACGGTTGCTTTCGGTATTTCAAGGACAATCACCCTATTGCCGTCAACTGTAACTTCTTTAAAAAAGAAATCCACATCTGGAGTAGTCAGCCCGGCCAGCCAATTTTCAAGTTCCTGATTTCCTTTCTTTGTTTCCGATGGTGAAAAATTGGTACCTGTCACTTCGTGCGTAGCATCATCAATGCCCCATAAAATGTATGCCATCTCTTTTTCATTCAACGCAGCAGAATTACTTAATGCAGAAATATATTTCCCAATCATCTGTGGGTTTTCATTATTGACCTTAAATTCTACCCACTCCGTTTCTGTCGGAAGCCTTCGTAACCTTTCTACCAAACCTCTATAATAATCATCTGAAGCCCGAATCATAATCCCACCTCATCTCTCTTTACCAATCTTGAAGATTTTTAAAATACTAAATGTGCCGTTGACGCATTTAAAATTTCAAGCACCCACCGCATTTTCAATTTTGATATTAAATATCCGCAAATCTTCACTGACTTCATACAAATAATCTTCATCTTCGCACTCGCCAGCCAGTATTTTCTCCTGCATCTTTTTTACAGATTGAAGTACCATTGTGGAAAGCATCGAGTTACGAAAATAATAATCGGTATACGTTTCCCCTTCAAATGAATGTGTCCCCTGTTCGATTTCAATTCCCATTCCTACCAAGTACTCAATCGCGCACAAATATTCCGCATATGCCGCCGCGGTATCATCCGCTTTCTCATTTGTTTCATCCATATCCTCATGAAGCGATAGGAACTGCGAATGTCGGATACTGACACACGCCACGATTTTCCCAACAGCACTTCGTTTTTTATCTGACCGAATTTCCAGGTTGATTCCGGATTTTATCATTTTCTCAAACAGCAGTATGAGTTCGCTCACTTTATTGATCTTGTAGCCCTGTGTTTTGATTTCATCACATCGATCCACTAATAACTGCTCCGTCTGCTCTTTTCGCGAAGTTTCTTCCTGCACCAGATCAATAGGAAAACGCTGTGTCCAAAGATGATATTCTAAATCGCCACCGGCATTTTCTTCAAAAGGATTTAACATCGTCTCTCTGGCCTTGTACCATGAAGACAGTGCGTAATCCATATATGGCCCGATCTCACTGGTCTGGTCAAAGCAGAGCATGTATTTTGAGCCGCGCTTTTCCAGACGCAAACCAAAATCCCGCTCCAGATCAAACAGTGTGTGCATCAGCTCTTTCTCTGACTGAAAATCCACTCCGTTCAGTGCCGCAATATCCACATCCAGCGCGTCTGCGATCCTTTTCAAAATGTCTGCTTTAGGAACCATTTTTTCATATTCATACTGCCTGATCCGGACATCAGCAGTAGCGGGACTGAACCCCACCTTCATGCCAAGCTCTTTCTGGGTGAGATTTCTCAGATTACGGACATAACGAATTTTGGAGCCTACTGACATAGTTTACCTCTTTCTCAAAGCTGCATCCTGCACAGATGGAATCAATGCTGAAAATGAACGACTCGCTTTTTCCAATTTCCAGCCTGTTTTCAGCTTCGTTCCATACGAGTTTTTTCTGTTTGTCCCATTTTACCATGAATAGATAGAAAAGGAAAGCAAAAAAGAAATTAATTTTAACTCTATGTTTTTCTTGACAGAAGTAAATTTATTATTGTATAATGCGTTCTGGAAGTAATATATTTATTTCTATTTCGTCTTGAAAGGAGGTGATTAAATGTCTGCTACGAGAAGTTTAGAGGAACGCTTATTGGAGATGGAGAAAAAAGAACAGGCGAGCAGAGAAAAAGCAAAGCGCTATGCAGAAAAAATGACTTCGAAGATTTTTTAGGGAATTTTTTTCGGCGACACAGAAAGCGACAAATTTCAGACTCTGAAATGGGCAAAAAAATACCGGAAACTCTGTATTTATCCAATGTCATTAACTTAAGGAAGAAAACGTCGAGCAAACAGATAT
>JAJPWX010000094.1 GCA_021205755.1 Lachnospiraceae bacterium
AAAAATCCTCAGTCTGCCGGGACTATATAGTCCGGCAGATTGGGAAACTTATATTACATTCTGAAATGTTTTGTGCTGATAGATCTCAAAACAGAGGATTTGACGCATCAGGACATTGGACAGATGCAGATGTATGTTAATTACTACACGCGGGAAATGATGAACGAAGGCGATAACCCGCCTATAGGGATTCTTCTCTGCGCGGATAAGAGTGATACTCTGGTACGGTATACCCTTCCGGAGGATAACACGCAAATTTACGCCGCAAAGTATATGGCGTATATGCCGACAGAGGAAGAACTCAAGCGGGAATTGAATCTTGATGAATTTGAAAAGTTGGATGATAAGTAAGCGAGATGTGAAACCGTATCGCCTTTGAAAATGTTAAAATGCTTCTGATTAAAAGATTATGGGCGATTTCGTCCTGTGAGATGGTTAAGGTCTATAGGGTACGGTTAGGAAAAGTGTTGGAATAACCATTATTATAAAAACAGTGGAGTAAACTTACATGGCAGAGAAGAACAGTGCCAACATTGGCTTTGAAAAACAGATATGGGATGCGGCTTGTGTCCTGTGGGGACACATCCCGGCGGCAGAATACAGGAAGGTTATCATTGGACTTATCTTTCTGTGTTATAATCGAGCGCTTTTGAAAAACGATACGATGAACTTGTAGCCAAGGGGGATGGCTTTGAGGATGATCCCGACGCATATCTGGAGGAGAATATTTTCTTTGTCCCGGAGAAAGCACGTTGGAGTAAGATTGCCTCTGCTGCACACACTCCTGAAATCGGTACTATCATTGATGACGCAATGAGAGCCATCGAAGATGATAATAAAAAACTAAAAAAATTCCTGCCAAAGAACTACGCTAGCCCAGATTTGGACAAGCGAGTCTTGGGTGAGGTTGTTGATCTCTTTACAAATATGGATATGGGCAGCACCGAGGAAAGTAAGGATTTGCTCGGAAGAACCTACGAATACTGTATTGCCCAGTTTGCTGCATATGAAAGCGTCAAGGGCGGCGAGTTCTATACACCTGCCAGTATCGTAAAAACCATTGTAGCAATACTGAAGCCGCTTGCCAACTGCCGTGTATATGATCCCTGTTGTGGTTCTGGGGGTATGTTCGTACAGAGTGCCGGTTTGTACAAGCTCACAGCAACAATCACGGTGTTGTTTCAGTATATGGTCAAGAGTCTAATGCTGATACATGGAAAATGGCAAAGATGAACATGGCAATCCGTGGCATCGACGCAGACCTCGGTCCGTATCAGGCGGACACTTTTTTCAATGATTTACATCCTACCCTGAAAGCGGATTTTATTATGGCAAATCCGCCATTCAACCTCTCAAACTGGGGACAGGACAAGCTGAAGGAAGACAAACGCTGGAAGTATGGAACTCCTCCAGCCGGGAATGCCAACTATGCATGGATTTAGCACATGATTCACCATCTAGCACCGAACGGAAAACTCGGTTTGGTGCTTGCCACCGGAGCACTGTCTACGCAGTCCTCCGGTGAGGGCGTAATCAGAAAGGATATTATTGAAGTCGACTTGGTTGAGGGTATCGTTGCGATGCCGACGCAGCTTTTCTATAGCGTGACCATTCCCGTAACGCTTTGGTTCATTACGAAGGGCAAAAAACAGAAAGGTAAGACGCTGTTTATTGATGCTCGTAAGATGGGATATATGGTGGATAGAAAGCACCGTGACTTTACCGATGAGGATATAGCGAAAATTGCGGATACCTTTACCGCTTTTCAAAATGGCACTCTGGAAAATGTGAAAGGCTTTTGCGCAGTAGCAACTACGCAGGATATTGCAAAGCAGGATTACATTCTGACACCTGGACGTTATGTTGGCATTGAGGAGCAGGAGGACGATGGCGAGCCGTTCGAGGAGAAAATGACACGGCTTACATCGGAGCTTTCTGAGATGTTTGCAAAGTCGCATGAGTTGGAGGATGAAATAAGGAAGAAGTTGGGGGCGATTGGGTATGAAATATAATATTCCTGACAAAGTTCGAAGAGACATTTGCCGATTTGCCAAGCAACGTGCTGTCAAAAAGGTTATACTTTTTGGCTCGCGGGCAAGAGGTACACATACAGAAAGAAGTGACATCGATATTGCAGTCAGCGGCGGTGATGTGACAGGATTATATTTAGATCTAGAGGAGTGCTCCCATACGCTGCTTATGTTCGATATCATAGACCTTGATAGAGGAATAAGCGAAGAATTAGGGCGTGAAATTGAAAGGGATGGGGTTTTGATTTATGAAGAAGCTTGATAATTTTTCGAATTGCTTAAGTGATTTGAAAGAAGCTAATTTTACGATGGCTGATAATGATGTCATATATAGAACGGGAGTTATCGGCCTATTTAACTTATCTTTTGAACTTGCGTGGAAAGCCTTGCAAGCAGCATTAAGGCTGCATGGTGTGGAAAGTGCAGAAACGGGTTCACCACGCGAAATCCTGCAGCTGGGTTATAAGACTGGGTTTGTCAATGACGACAGTGTGTGGCTTACGATGTTAAAGAAGCGCAACATGATTGCTCAAGTATATGATGAAGACGAGGCAAGCGAAATGCTGCTTCTAATTCGTGACAGCTTTATCCCGGCTTTGAGTGATTTGGAGAAGACTTTGTATGAAAAGGTTAGAGGAGTTGAGGATGAGTAAGATTTATGAGGGATGGCTTATAAGCTGTATCGCTAGAATATCTCTTGACAAATGAACGTCATTATAATGAAGTATATCGTAATGAAGTGTTTTGAAACGGTGTTTGTGTCCCCAGGAAAGTCATAGGAGGCATGGAATGTTTATTGACCACTGTTTATGGGTGGTGGAGAGTAGGTAAAACGACATTAATTAACGAATTTTGTAAAGACAAGAGAACTGTATTTTTTGCGACAATGGAATATTGATTAGTGACAAACGATACAATATTGCCATTTGTGGACGACTTTCATAAATGGCATATACACACGCATGGACAGAATGAAAAAATTAGGGAGATAGTTATGAACGTATTAATTTTAAACGGTTCCCCAAAGGGAAAAAACAGCGTTACCTTACAAACCTGTCTGTATTTACAGAAGCAATTTCCAGTGCATTCGTATGAAATACTGGATGTTGGTCAGAAAATTCGCTCTTTCGAGAAAGATATGTCATCGGCGGTGAAAACTCTGGAGTGGGCGGATCTGATTGTGTTTTGCTATCCGGTGTATACGTTTTTGGCTCCGGCACAGCTGCATCGTTTTATCAGGCTGATGAAGGAGAGCGGATGCGATGTCTCCGGAAAGTTTGCGACGCAGATTACGACTTCTAAGCACTTTTTTGATGTGACAGCGCATCGTTTTATCCAGGACAACTGTGCGGACTTTGGCCTTAAATACATTAAGGGATTGTCGGCGGATATGGAAGATCTGCCGACAAAACAGGGACAGCGGGATGCGAGAAGGTTCTGGAAGTATGTGGAATATTGTGTGCAACATGATCTTTATGAGCCTGCCTCGGTTCCTGCTATTTCAGAAAAAACGATGGGAAGTTCTGCTCTATCGGGAGAAGAGCAAAAAGCTGCCGCTGTAAATACATATACAAACAGCGACCAGGTGATGGATGAGCCGGAAGACCGACTTTCAGATGCGGATACTGAGAAGAAAAGCGTGGAAGCTCCCTGGCAGATGAAGAAACAGACCGTAGAAAAACAGGACGAACGAGGGACAAAGAAAACCGCAGCAATAAAGAAAACCGCAGCAATAAAGAAAACAAGAAAGGGAAGGACAGGGAGAAAAGCAGGAACCAGAAATAAGGATATCGTGATTGTAGCTTCTATAAAACCGGGCGATTCCGTTCTTGCTGCGATGATTGCTGATTTTCAGTCTGTCTGTCCGTATCCTGCCCGTGTTATTAATATAGAGGAGTTTCCGTTTCAGGGAGGGTGCATCAGTTGTTTTCATTGTGCGGTGGATGGCACTTGCATCTATAAGGATGGATTTGCCGAAATGCTGCGGGAACAGATTCAAAGTGCGGACGCGATTGTTTATGCGTTTACGATTCAGGATCATTCGATGGGGGCTCGCTTTAAGCTTTATGATGACCGGCAGTTCTGTAATGGACATCGCACGGTTACGATGGGGATGCCGATGGGGTATCTGATTGCCGGTAACCTGGAAGCAGAGGATAATCTGCGCATGGTGATTGAGGCGCGCTGTGAGGTTGGTCACAATTTTCTTTGCGGTATGGCTGCTAATTCAGAGGAAATTAAAAAGATGAATGCGCGGCTGCTTTACGCACTGCGCCATGCGTATGTCCAGCCGCAGAACTTTTACGGTGTGGGCGGCATGAAAATATTCCGTGATCTGATTTATGTCATGCGCGGTTTTATGAAAGCGGATCACCAGTTTTATAAAAAGCACGGCATTTATGATTTCCCGCAGAAGAAGAAGGGACAGATTCTTCTGATGATGCTGGTGGGTGCTCTGATGAACAATCCAAAGCTGCGCGCCAAAGCAGGAAAGCAGATGACGGAAGGTATGGTCGCACCTTATAAGAAGGTTCTGGAGGAGTAAATAATTAGCAATACCTGATTTTCAGAACATTTCACACGACGCCATGTGGTCAATCAGATTAATGTGCCGGATGCCATTGCGCTTCTGCAACATATAATCTGTTGTTCCTACATATTTAGTATAGTTGTCCCGAATTTCTTCCAGTGGACGATATTCCCTATCTTCCGTTTCCTGGCTGAGCAGGATTGTATAGGCCACTTGCATATAGGAATAGTCCCCGGCAGGACTCCGGAAGATAAAATCGCACTCAAGTTTGCCGATTCGTCCTACACTGATGGCGTAGTCCAGACTGCGGGCATAGAGATAGACAATGTTTTCTAACGCAGGACCGTAATTGATCCGATTGTCCGTGTTCCGGGAGAAATACAGGCTCAGATCGGCCAGATAATACTTTATCGCGCCGGCCAGAGATTTTTTGGACTTCATGTCGAAACGATTGCATTCATAAAGAATTTTAGCGTCCGTCAGAGCCTGGACATATTTGGATACTGTGGCTCGGGTGGTTTTGATTCCGTTTTTAACTAACGCATCTGTCAGACTTTTAATGCTGGTGGTTGCACCGAAATTGTTGATTAGATAATCTCTTACAGCATCAAAGGTCGCGATGTCCTTAACTTTAATTCGTCGTCTGATGTCTTTCTCAAAAATTTCCTGAATGACTCCTGCAACATAGGTTTGTTTTGCACGGTCATCGTCGATGGCAATCATTCTGGGAAATCCTCCTTCCAGAATATACCGGTTGAATTCCATGGTCGGATTTGGAAGGATTGGTTTCTGATAAAACTGCTTGAACTGCAAGTATTCATCATAGCTTAGTGTGAACAGTTCAAATTCCAGATAGCGTCCGGTGAGTTTAGTAATCAGTTCACCGCTGAGCAGGTAAGAATTGGAACCGGTGATGAAAATGGAGAATCCGCCGTCAGTGCGGAAACCGTTGATTACTTCTTCGAATCCAAGTACATTCTGTACTTCATCAATGAATAGGTAATTGCGGCCATTGTTTTTGATGAGACTTTCAATTAGCGTTTCCAACTGATCGGCGGTTTTGACTTTTCTGTATTTCCTGCTGTCAAGGTCAAGATAAATAATATTGTCCGGATTAACTCCACGGGCCAGCAGTTCCTCCGCAACTGTTTGCATTAAGCTGGACTTCCCGCACCGACGGATACCGGTAATTACCTTGATAATATCCTCGGCATCAAAAAAGGGACGAATTCTCTTTAAATATTTTTCGCGTTTAAATAGCATTTTTCATGACCTTCCTGACTGTTGGCTGCTGTCAGTATACTCCGATTCAGTGGAAAAAGCAAGTTATCGCGTCACTTTTTTGCTTTTTTGAAAAAAGTGATGCGATAACTGAGACTATGAGTGAGATGATCTTGCGGTTGAAGGAAGAAAAAGAGTTCGATTTCTATCTTGCTATTAACTGCTAAAAAATGTATCATAAATGAAGAAAGATGGAAAGCAAAATGATGGAATATAAGGCGGTGGAAATGACGGTATGATAAAGATTGATCTGATTACAGGATTTTTGGGTGCAGGCAAGACGACTTTTCTGAAGAAGTATGCGGATTTCCTGATAAGAAAAGGAATGAATATCGGCATTCTGGAGAATGACTATGGCGCGGTGAATGTGGATATGATGCTGCTGCAGGATCTTATGGGAGATCATTGTGAGCTGGAGATGGTGGCCGGTGGATGTCATCGGGACTGCCATCGGCGTCGTTTTAAGTCGAAGCTGATTGCGATGGGGATGTGCGGCTATGACCGTGTGCTGGTGGAGCCATCCGGGATTTATGATGTGGATGAGTTTTTTGATGTGCTTCATGAGGAGCCGCTGGATCAGTGGTATGAGATTGGAAATGTGATTGCGATTGTGGATGCGAAGCTGGAAGCGGATTTGTCGGAGGAGGCGGAGTATCTTCTGGCGTCGGAGGTCGCTGATGCAGGCTGTGTGGTGATGAGTAAAAGTCAAGAAGCTTCGGAAGCAGAGATTGCGGAGACGATACGACATTTGAATCGTGCGATGGAGACGGCGCGGTGCAGCCGTCGGTTTGGCTCTGACGTGATAGTGGGCGACTGGAATCTGTTTACAGAATCGGACTTTGCGAGATTTTTTTCCTGCGGATATCGGAATGAGAGTTTTCAGAAAAGAAGCGCGGAGGATGAGCGTTTTTCATCGGTATATTTTATGAATGTACGTATGTCTGAGGATGAACTGCGCACGGCGGTCGGGCGGATTTTTATGGATGAAGCCTGTGGCAATGTGTTTCGCATAAAAGGATTTCTGCGCGTGCCGGGCGCGGATGCACACAAGGAGGACACGTGGGTGCAATTGAACGCGACCCGCAGCGAGATCACGCTCAGCCCAATTCAGGTAGGGCAGGAGGTCCTGATTGTGATCGGCGAGAGTTTGAACGAAAAGGCAATTCAGGCGCAATTGAGCATTTTATGATAAAAACGTGCCCGGGAAAGACATCTTAGACGCCTGAATTTGCGTCATTGTAGTATAGTATATTGTAAGAATGTAAATGATGGCTTTTGCATAGCGCCAGTTTTTTGGATGCTGTAGGAAATCCAAGCACAACTTGGATGACAGGAAGCATTTTTCCGTGTATAATCATTTTGCTGGAAATACGGGAAGCAGGATGAGTGAGATTACCGTGTATATTTTTCATGCTAATGTATGTACTTGCGAAAAATAATTGGTAGTATACATAGAAAGTGAGAGAATCGGCAAAATGGTTTATGATTCGAAGTCAGACTTGGGACGGCTTTTTGACGAGAGATACTTGTCAGAAGAAGTGTGTTTTCCTCAGACGAGTGAGTTTCAGGATATTCTGGAACTGTGCGATACGGCTGAGGAGGAACTGCGCGCACAGCTTTCTGTTGGGGCAGCGGATTTGTTTGACGCTTATAAGGATTATTCGGAAAAAATTACAGAACAAAAATGCAGAGAGAGCTGGATACAGGGGATGGCTCAGGGAGTACGCATGACGGCAGAAGCGTTTCTGACGGGAGACAGGTAACCGCAAAGAGTGCCTGTGCACTCCGGCTTTAGAAGAATACGACTCAATGAGAGAATATCCCATCCGGCGAGGAAATAATCTCACTACTATTTGGGTGGAGTATGCTACCGGCGGTGGCATACTACTGATTTTCAGGTAGGATGCCACCCGTTTTTGACGCAGAATTTTCTCTTTAAGTCGGATGCGATGACAGTGTTGTTAGTCTAGCTTTACATTTCTGCACTTGTCTTATTTTCTGCTCTTTCCGGATAGACATAATCGTCAGCGGAAAGATCGAGCAGTCTCATGGCTTTACAGAATACTTTGAGACTTGGTATACTTTTTCCGCATTCCAGGCTTCTTACGTAGTATGAGGATACACCAAGCTTTTCGGCAAACTGACTTGTTGTCCACTGGTGTTCTTTGCGCGCTTTTTTAATCATTTCTCCGAGTCTTTTTTCTGAATCATTCATTTCATTCATTTTTCCGAGTCCTTTCCTCTTTCGTTTGTCAGGCCCAAAAGGTAGTCGGCAGATACATGGAAATGCTTTGCGATTGCCCTGACTTCAAAATCACTGGCAAAGCGCTGGCCTTTTTCGATTCGCAGAACGGTTAGCTCGTTGAACTCAGATCCTTCCGTCTGTAATCTGGCAGCCAGCGTCTTTTGGGAAATTCCTTCTTCGTTTCGTAATTCCAGCAGTCTGGTTCCGATGATATTTTTGCTGTTTCCGTCCCAATAGATTTTCATGCCCTCTGTTTCTCCCACTTCTATAGTTGAGCTAAGGATCTATCTGTTACGAAATAACTTTTGCTGTTATTTTCTGACAGCTCCTTATCGGAAGTATATGGATTCCATTGTACTGATTTGAAAACCTGATACACTTCTAAAGATGAAGTTTCCCCAAAAAGATTTCCTCCTTGTCCAACTCTGCTTATCGTGGTAAAATGTTCTTAACAGTTCAGAACAGCATCAAAATGAAAAGACTGAAAAGACTGCTGTTCAGCAACAGTTCAGAAACGGCGGCATGTGACTGTGCCCGCACCTGTTTCATATTTATAATAGGGAGAAATGACAAAGGAGAACCGATGAGATGAAGCTGGAAAAACTGCTTGAGCGGATGGAATATGAATGTTTGCAGGGAACAGTTGACACGGATGTGAAAAAACTGGTGAATGATTCGCGGAAGGTCGAGGAGGGTTCTCTGTTTTTTTGTATAAAGGGAGCAGTGACGGACGGCCACAAGTATGTGCCGGATGTGGTGGCGAAGGGCGCGAAGGTGCTGGTCGTGCAGGATGCGGTGGAAGCACCGGAGAATGTGACTGTAATCCAGGTGGCGGATACGCGCTATGCGATGGCTCTGATGTCGGCGGCGTATTTTGAATATCCGGCGAATGAGATGCGCATCATCGGTGTGACCGGAACAAAAGGCAAGACGACGACGACCTATATGGTAAAGTCGATTCTGGAGTCGGCTGGTTATAAGGTTGGTCTGATCGGGACGATTGAGGCGATTATCGGGGAGGAGAAAATCCCAGCGCACAATACGACGCCGGAGTCTTATACGATTCAGGAATATTTCCGCCGCATGGCGGACGCGGGCTGCCAGGTGGTGGTGATGGAGGTCTCTTCGCAGGGGCTGATGCTGGAGCGTACGGCTGGGATTCCGTTTGAAATTGGAATTTTTACAAATATTGAGCCGGATCACATCGGACCGGCGGAGCATGAAAGCTTTGAGGATTACCTGGAGTGTAAAAGCCGCCTGTTCAAACAGTGTAAATACGGGATTTTGAATGCGGATGACGCACATCTGGAGGAGATTCTGAAGGGGCATACCTGTGAGGTAGAGACTTTTGGCCTGTCGGAACAGGCGGGTGTGCGCGCAGAAAACTTACAGCTGGTATCGCGGCCAGGGTATCTGGGAATCGCCTATACGGTTTCGTGGAAGGATGAGAATGTTTCGGGAGAAGCGGAGCAGACTTCTTTTGATGTTGAGATTGACATTCCGGGTAAGTTTAGTGTATATAATTCTCTGACAGCGATTGCGATCTGCCGCCATTTTAAGGTAGGGATCGAAGATATCCAGAAAGCGCTGAAGGTGGCAAAGGTGAAAGGACGTGTCGAACTGGTAAAGGTTTCTGATGCGTTCACACTGATGATTGATTATGCGCACAACGCGATGGCGCTCCAGAGCCTTTTGGAGACGCTGCGGGAGTATCACCCGCATCGCCTGGTCAGCGTATTTGGCTGCGGGGGGAACCGCTCGAAGCTTCGCCGTTATGAGATGGGAGAGGTTTCCGGAAAGCTTGCAGATCTGACGGTGATCACTTCTGATAATCCGCGTTATGAGGAGCCGGAGGCAATTATTGAGGATATCGTGACGGGCATAGAGAAGACGGATGGGAAGTATATCAGGATTACTGACCGCAAGGAGGCCATTGCCTGGGCGATTCACCATGGAGAGCCGGGGGATATCATTGTTCTGGCAGGCAAAGGACACGAGGATTACCAGGAGATCTGTGGCGTGCAGTATCCGATGGATGAGCGGGTGCTGATCCGCGAGATTCTGGAGGAAGATAAAAAGGGTTAAAATAATAGTGATAAGAGCATCAGATTAGAACAGTTACCGAGAGGACGGCATATGGATTTGTACGCGGATATCATCATTGATATCTCACACAGTAAACTGGATCAGACGTTTCAGTACCGGGTTCCGCCGGAACTGGCGGATGTTCTGGAGCCGGGGGATGTGGTGGAGCTTCCGTTTGGAAACGGGAATCGGCTGAAAAAGGGATATGTACTCCGCATTTCGACGAGCATGAAGTGTCCCCCGGAAAAGATGAAGACAATTGTCAGGTGCGTGACAGAGCCTGGCGGCGCGCAGTCGAAGCTGATTACGCTGGCGCTCTGGATGCGCGATTATTATGGCTCGACGACGGTGCAGGCGCTGCGCACGGTGCTTCCGTTTCGGGATAAGGCGGCTCCGAAAAAGAAAAAGAGCGTCAGTCTGGCGATTTGTGCGGAGGATGCGAAGCGCCAGCTGGAGGAATTGCGGAAAAAACATCAGACGGCGCGGGCGCGGCTTTTGGAGGCATTGATCGAAGAGCCGGTGCTCCCGCAGGAGGTGGTGACGGGCACACTTCGCATTACGCAGCCGGTACTGCGCGCGATGGAGCAGATGGGGCTCATCCGATGTGAGGCGGAGCAGATATATCGAACGCCTGCGATCCTGGAGCAGTTGAGAACGCAGATGCAGGAGGAACACAATTGTACTCCGCCAAGAGTAACTGCCGGATCTGACCAGAACCATGATCAGAATGCGTGTAATGAAAATATACAAGACGATTCGTCAATTGAGAACACGCATTCCGTTACTGGGTTTACCCTGACGCTTGAGCAACGAAAGGTAGTGGACACGATCTGTACCTCCTTGCGTGGAAGGGAACGACATCCAGAATCCGTTTTCCAGCCTCAGCCAAACACAACTGGCTGTACGGAATTCCTGATCCATGGCGCGACCGGCACTGGCAAGACGGCAGTCTATATGGAGCTGATTGCGGAGACGCTGCGGCAGGGAAAGCAGGCGATTCTGCTGATTCCGGAAATTTCACTGACGTATCAGAATGTCGTTCGCTTTTACCATGCGTTTGGCGACCGGATTTCGATTTTGCATTCGCGGCTTTCGCAGGCCGAACGGTATGACCAGTTCGAGCGGGCGAAGGAGGGGGACATTGATGTGATGATCGGGCCGCGCTCCGCATTGTTTACGCCGTTTGAGCGTCTGGGTCTGATCATTATCGACGAGGAGCATGAGCCTTCTTATAAAAGTGAGACGACGCCGCGTTATGACGCGCGGGAGGTCGCGCGCAAGCGAGCCGCGCTGGAGGGAGCGGTTCTGGTGCTTGGTTCCGCTACTCCATCTCTGGAATCTTATTACGCGGCGAAAAATGGAATGAGTACCCTGCTGGTGATGGAGCACCGTCCGACAGGCGGCCAGCTCGCGGATGTGACCATTGTAGATATGCGCAGGGAGCTGCGGGACGGAAACAGTTCGATTTTAAGCCGTACACTGCTGGAAAAGATACGCACACACCTGGAGCAGGGACAGCAGTGTATGCTGTTTCTCAACCGCCGGGGCTATGCGGGATTTGTTTCCTGCCGCTCCTGCGGCCATGTGATGAAATGTCCGCACTGCGATGTATCTCTTTCCCTTCATCAGGGCGGACGCCTGGTCTGTCATTATTGCGGATATGAAGAACGGGCGGTGAAAAAATGCCCAGTTTGCGGCTCACCCTTTATTGGAGGGTTTAAGGCGGGAACACAGCAGATTGAAGCTGTGGTGGCTGCCGCCTTTCCCAGAGCGCGGATTTTACGGATGGACGCGGATACGACGAGAGGGAAAGACGGACACGCGGAGATTTTGCGGGCGTTCGGCGCTCATGAGGCGGATATTCTGATCGGCACACAGATGATTGTAAAGGGACATGACTTCCCGCAGGTGGCGCTGGTCGGCGCGCTCGCGGCGGATTTATCGCTGAATGTCAGCGATTTTCGGGCGGCAGAACGTACCTATCAGCTCTTGGCGCAGGCGGCGGGCAGGGCCGGGCGCGGAACGATTCCGGGTGAGGTAGTGATTCAGACCTATCTGCCGGAGCACTACGCGATCACCTGCTCGGCGGCGCAGACCTATGAGCCTTTTTACGAGCAGGAAATGAGCTACCGTTCCCTTTCGGGCTACCCGCCGACGGGGAGTCTGATGGCGGTGCATTGCGCCTCGGAGGATAAGGAACGGCTGGCTGCGGCGGTTGGTTATCTGGCACGGTTTGCCGGAGGGCTGGCGGAAAAGTATCACGCGGTCGTCATGGGACCTTCGGACGAAGCGATCGCGAAGATGAAGGATATTTACCGCATGGTTTTATACATTAGACACAAGGATTCCAAAGCCCTGACATCAATCAAAAATTATATGGAACAATATATTGAGATGAACAGCGGCTTTCATGATATTATGATTAATTTTGAAAGGCAGGATTAAAACAATGGCTTTGAGGCAGATCAGAATTTACGGAGATGAGAAACTGGCAAAGGCGTGCCGCCCGGTGCAATATGTAAGCCCGCGCACGAAGCTGCTGATCCGGGATATGCTGGATACGATGTATGAGGCAAACGGCGTCGGACTGGCTGCGCCGCAGGTCGGGATTTTAAAGCAGATCGTAGTGATTGATATCGGAGATGCAGGGGAAGAGGATACGGAAGATGCGAATACTAAGCCGGGAATCGGCTGCGGAGACGGCCCGCTGGTGATGATCAATCCGGAGATTCTGGAGACATCCGGTGAGCAGACGGGGCAGGAAGGCTGCTTAAGCCTGCCGGGTCAGGCGGGAATGGTGACACGCCCGGAATATGTAAAGGTAAAAGCGTTTGATGAGGATATGAAGGAATTTGTAGTGGAAGGCAGAGGCCTTCTTGCGCGCGCAATCTGTCATGAATGTGACCATTTGCAGGGAATTATGTATGTGGAAAAAGTGGAAGGCGACCTGTTTGAGGTGACTGACGAGGAAGAAGAGTGATGAAGGTATGTTGAAAAATGTTGTCTTTATGGGAACGCCTGATTTCGCGGTGGGTACATTAAAGGCGCTGATTGCGTCAGAAAAGTATCAGGTACAGGCGGTTTTTTCTCAGCCGGATAAGCCCAAAGGCCGCAGCGGTGCGCTGCAGATGCCGCCGGTGAAGGCAGTTGCGGTGGAGGCTGGGATTCCGGTTTATCAGCCGGTAAAAATCCGTGAGCCCCAGTGGCTGGAGCTTTTAGATGACCTTCGTCCCGACGTGATTGTGGTGGTGGCGTTCGGGCAGATCATTCCGCAGGCGATTCTTGATCTGCCGGAATACGGCTGTATCAATGTTCATGCGTCGCTGCTTCCGAAATACCGCGGTGCCGCGCCAATTCAGTGGGCAGTGATTAACGGCGAAAAGGAGTCTGGTGTGACCACGATGCGCATGGATGCCGGACTAGACACCGGAGATATGATTTTACGTAAAGTGGTGATGCTTGATAAGGAAGAGACGGGCGGGAGCCTGTTTGACAAGCTGAGCGAGACGGGAGCCGGATTGCTTCTGGAGACGCTGGAGGCGCTTGAAAATGGCAGCGTCCATTTTGAAAAGCAGCCGGCGGATAGTCCAACGCCTTACGCGGCGATGCTGACAAAAGCGGATGGACGTATCGATTGGAGCATGAGCGCGCGGAAGATTGAATGCCGAATCCGCGGCCTGGATCCGTGGCCGGGCGCCTGGACCAGATTTCACGGAAAGCTGCTGAAAATCTGGAAGGCAGAGGTTGTGGAAGAGGCCGCGAAAGGGCGGTGCCAGATCCTGGAGGGGCAATCACAGATGGAAGATGAACAGCCGCAGGCTGTGGCGCAAAACCGGGATGCTTTCGGCACCGTATGTGCGGTTACAAAAAATGCGCTCTATGTACAAACCGGAGACGGCATTCTCTCGATTCTGGAACTGCAGCCGGAAGGAAAGAAACGGATGTCTATCGATGCATTTTTGCGCGGTTATCCGGTGAAAACTGGGGAGAATATTTAAAAAGCTTTGCTGTAATGAGGAGGAGTGCCCAATGTATTATGGATATTACGGATTTGACTGGACGTATCTGCTGGTAATAATCGGGCTGGTGCTTTCTCTGGTCGCGTCGGCTCATGTGAAAAATACATTCCGAAAATATGACAATGTGCGCAGTATGCGCAACCTGACCGGAGCAATGGCGGCGCAGAAGGTGCTGCAGAGTGCCGGACTTTACGACGTGCGGATTGAGCGGGTGTCCGGTGAACTGACGGATCATTATGATCCGCGTACAAAGACGCTGCGCCTTTCAAACAGCACCTATGGCTCGAGCTCTGTTGCGGCAGTCTGCGTGGCGGCGCATGAGTGCGGGCATGCGGTGCAGGATCAAGTGGGTTACGCGCCGCTCGCGTTTCGCAGCTCGCTGGTGCCGGTGGCGAATTTTGGCTCTTCGTTGGGATGGCCGATTTTTCTGTTTGGCTGGATTTTATCCTTTCAGCCGCTGATCACAGCGGGGATTGTATTATTTACGCTGGCTGTACTGTTTCAGCTGGTGACGCTGCCGGTAGAGTTTAATGCTTCCTCCCGTGCTCTGCGGATTCTGGAAGATACACATATTTTGGGAGACCAGGAGATAGCGGCTGGCCGGAAAGTGCTCGGAGCAGCGGCATTGACGTATGTGGCCAGCCTGGCGGCTTCCCTGCTGCAGCTGCTGCGGCTGGTGCTTCTGTCAGGAGGGAGACGGCGCAAATGACGAAACCGGTGAATATTCGTGAGATATGTCTTGGTATGTTAATGGAAATTACCGAGGAAGAGGCTTACAGCCATGTGGTAGTGCGGGAGACACTGGAAAAATATCAGTATCTGGAGAAAAGAGACCGCGCCTTTATCACAAGAGTTGTAGAGGGTACACTGGAGCATATGATTCAACTTGACTATATTATCGAACAGTTTTCCAACGTACCGGTATATAATATGAAGCCTCTGATCCGCAACCTGCTGCGGATGTCTGTGTACCAGCTTAAATATATGGACAGTGTGCCGGATTCTGCCGTCTGCAATGAGGCGGTCCGGCTGGCGCAGAAAAGGGGCTTTTATAATCTGAAAGGCTTTGTCAATGGCGTACTGCGCAACACTGCGCGCAGGCTTTCTCAGGTGCGCTATCCGGATCCCCAGCAGGAGCCGATGCGCTATCTTTCGGTCAAATATTCGTTTCCAGTCTGGATGATCAGTAAGTGGGTGACACAGTTTGGCTATGAGACGACGGAGACCATGTGCCGGGATTCCCATATAGGGAAAGGTACCGTTGTGCGCTGCAATCTGGCAAAGGCATCCAAAGAGGAGATTTTGCAGGAACTCACTGCGCAGAACATCACGGTAAAGCAGCACCCCTATCTTGATTACGCGCTGGAAATATCGGATTACAATTATATTGGCGCTGTTTCTGCATTTCGCAAGGGATGGATTCAGGTGCAGGATATCAGTTCTATGCTCGTAGCGGAAATCGCGGCGCCAAACTGGGGGGATTACTGCATTGATGTCTGCGCGGCTCCCGGCGGTAAAAGTCTGCATATTTCGGATAAACTGATGGGCAGCGGTTACGTTGAGGCACGGGATATCTCTGAACGCAAGGTGCAGATGATGCAGGAAAATATCGAGCGGACGGAGGCAATTAACATTCGTGCGATGCGGATGGATGCGACTGTGATGGACGAGGAGTCCAGAGGAAAGGCCGATATTGTGCTGGCGGATGTCCCCTGTTCCGGCCTCGGTGTGATCCGCAAAAAACAGGATATCAAATATAAAATGTCGGAAAAACAGCAGCAGGATATTATCCGGCTGCAGCGGCGGATTCTGCAAACGGTACAGGAGTACGTGCGCCCGGGCGGGACACTGATCTACAGCACCTGTACAGTCGGAGCAGATGAGAATCAATTTAACGTCAAATGGTTTCTGGAAAACTTTCCGTTTCATCTTGAAAGCATCGACCCATATATCTGTGAAGAACTGAAAAACCGTACGACTGCGGGCGGATATATCCAGCTCTTACCGGGTGTGCACCAGTCCGACGGATTTTTTATCGCGCGCCTGAGGAGGAACTGAACCATGCAGGAACAAGTCAGCAAAGGGACATCGAAAGATTTGGAACCGGCAATGAGGAATGCAGCAGTGGAGCCCAAAACGGATATAAAATCTCTGACACTGGAGGAGCTTACTGCGGAGGTAACCGCGCTGGATGAAAAACCGTTCCGCGCAAAGCAGCTGTATCAGTGGATGCATCAGAAGCTGGCACGTGATTACGATGAGATGACGAATCTGCCGAAAGCCTTTCGGGAAAAGCTGCGTGAAAAATATACATATACCGCACATACGCTGGTGGAACGACTCGTTTCAGAAGTAGACGGGACGGAAAAATATCTGTTTGGTCTTGCTGATGGCAATGTGATTGAAAGTGTGCTGATGCGTTATCATTTTGGAAATTCCGTCTGTATCTCCTCTCAGGTTGGCTGCCGGATGGGCTGTCGGTTTTGTGCCTCGACGCTTGGGGGGCTTACGAGAAATCTCCTTCCATCAGAAATGTTAGATCAGGTTTACGCAATCCAGAGGCTGACCGGAGAAAGAGTTTCACACCTGGTAGTGATGGGAACCGGGGAACCATTGGATAATTATGACAATTTGCTTCGATTTATCCGGCTTTTATCGGACGAAAATGGTTTGAATATCAGCCAGAGGAACATCACGGTATCGACCTGCGGACTTGTAGAAAAAATCCGTGAGCTGGCGGAGGAACACCTGCAGATAACGCTTGCTCTCTCTCTGCATGCTTCCTCTCAGGAAAAACGAAAAGCGCTGATGCCGGTTGCGTATCAATACGACCTGGGCGATGTGCTCGGAGCCTGCCGGTATTATTTTGAACAGACTGGGCGGAGAATGACGTTTGAGTACAGCCTGGTGGGCGGTGTGAATGACTCGCAGGAAGACGCGGAACGTCTCGCAAAGCTTCTGGGCGGAATGAATTGTCATATCAATTTAATACCGGTCAATCCGATTAAAGAAAGAGATTACGTGCAGTCTGGCCAAAAGGTGATTGCTGCATTTAAAAATAAACTTGAAAAATACGGAATAAATGTTACTATTAGAAGAGAAATGGGGCGCGATATAAGCGGCGCCTGCGGGCAGCTCCGTAAAGGATATATGGAAAAAGAAGCGTTACATAAAGAGAACGGAGGAACGTCCGTGGGCGGAATCCTGTAGTGGGTTAAAAAGAAAGGACTGACACAATGAAGGTTTACAGCGTCACAGACATTGGCAGGAGGCGAGCTTCCAATCAGGACTTTATCTATGCCTCAGACCAGCCGGTCGGCAATCTTCCCAACCTGATGATTGTCGCGGATGGGATGGGAGGACATAATGCGGGTGATCTGGCTTCCCGCTACACGGTAGAGTCTATGATTGAGTATCTGGGGCAGGCGCAGGAAAAACGGCCGATCCCACTGCTTTCGGAGGCGATCCATTTTGCAAACGACCGGGTCATTGAGAAAGCGTCGACAGATAAGGCATTGGAAGGAATGGGGACGACTGTGGTGGCCGCAGTGGTCAAGGATGGCTATCTATATGTGGCCAATGTCGGTGACAGCAGGCTGTATTTGATGGATCAGGAGATTTCGCAGATTACCAGAGACCATTCGCTGGTGGAAGAGATGGTGCGGATGGGAGAACTGCAGCGCAAGGACGCGCGGTCTCATCCGGATAAAAATGTCATTACCCGGGCGATTGGGGTGAAATCGCCTGTGCGGGTTGATTTTTTTGATGTAAAGCTGGAACCGGGCGATCATATTCTGCTCTGCTCAGATGGCCTTACCAATATGGTAGAGGACGGGGAGATTCTGCAGATTGTTAAAAAATACCATTCACCAAAGGAGGCGGCGCAGCATCTGGTGAATGAAGCGAACAAAAACGGGGGAAAAGATAATATCTCTGTGGTTCTCGCTGAGGTTTAAGGGGAGAAGATATGTTAAGTGCAGGAGTGTTTATTCAGAACAGGTATGAGATCATGTCCCGGATTGGTTCCGGCGGTATGGCCGATGTTTATAAGGCAAAGGATCATAAGCTGAACCGTTTTGTGGCTGTTAAGGTGCTGAAAAATGAGTTTCGGGACGACAAGATTCTTGTCTCTAAATTTCGGGCAGAAGCGCAGGCGGCTGCGGGTCTGGCGCATGGCAATATTGTCAATATTTATGATGTCGGGGAAGAGGCCGGGATCAACTATATTGTGATGGAGCTGGTGGAAGGCATTACTCTGAAAGAGTATATTGCAAGTAAGGGTCATCTGTCTGCAAGAGAGATGACCAGTATTGCACTGCAGATTTCAGCCGGACTGGAAGCCGCGCACAACAATGGAATCATCCACCGGGACGTAAAACCGCAGAATATCATTATCTCTACAGACGGAAAAGTAAAGGTGGCGGATTTTGGAATTGCACGTGCGGCGAGCTCGAATACGATTACATCTACTATGATGGGCTCTGTGCATTATACATCGCCAGAGCAGGCGAGAGGCGGCTACAGTGATGAGAAGAGCGATATTTATTCGCTAGGCATTACGATGTACGAGATGCTGACCGGGCATGTCCCATTTGACGGAGATTCAGCGGTGGCCATTGCGCTGCACCATTTGCAGGATGAATTGCATGGCCCGAAGGAAGAGTTCCCGGAAATTCCGTACAGTACCAATCAGATTATATTGAAGTGTACACAGAAAAGCGCGGATCGCCGTTACCCGAATATGGCGGAGCTGATTCGCGATCTGCGGGAATCTCTGGTGAACCCGGAAGGCGATTTTGTGACCTGGGTGGTGCCGGATCGAACCTCACAGACGATTGTGATGTCGAAAGAGGAGATGGCGCAGATTAAGGCGGAGCAGCGCATGCCGTCCTATGATGAGACCCTGAATGTGGGCGCGGCGGCAAACATGCACGCGCCGGAGACCGGGTCGATACAGAACCGGGCCTATCAGCCTGGCAGTTATTATCAGAAAAGCCAGTATCAGGATGTCTCGCCAATGGATGGCGCTTATGATGGCACGCGCTGGAATGCGGGGTACCGGACGGACGCAGGGGATGAAGCCGGTTATTATGGTTCTTTCGACGGTGTCTACAGCGGAACGGGCGATTATGATTTAGAGGACAATGATCAGGAAGCCGGCTATGAGCTTGATGAGACATTTGAACCCTCCCGGACGCGCAGGAAAAATGAGGAGGATACAGACAGTGATCTGAATCCGAAGCTGGAGAAAGCGGTGACACTGGGCGGCATTATCATTGCAGTGATTGTCGGAATTGTATTCTTGGTTTTGCTTGCAAAAGCGTTTGGACTGATGAATTTTTCCGGCAGCAAAAAAACGGATTCGGATGGAAACGACATTGTGATAGAGACTTCTTCGGAATCGGAGACGGAGGAGCAGACAGAATCGGAGACGGAGTCTGAGACAGAATCGGAGACTTCGGCAGAATTTGTCCTGGATAACCTCAGCAATATGGAGCTCACACAGGCGCAGGCGCTTCTGATCACAAAAGGCCTGAAATACACGGTGGATCAGACGCAGTATAGTGACACTGTAGCAAGTGGTTATATTATATCGACAGATCCTGAATACGGGGATTTGGTAAGCACAGGGGACACGATTACACTTTATGTCAGCCAGGGGCCGGAAGAGACAGAAGAGTCAGAGGAGACGGTCACAGAATATAAGACTTTGTGGAATCTGACCGGTTATACGGTAGAGCGGGCAGAGGAAGCACTGGAGATGCTGGGACTGACGGCCGCTTACGCTTACGAGGCCAGCGATACCATTAGTGCGGGCATGGTGACGCGCACGAGCGCGGAGGATACGGATAATCAGGTACCGAAGGGGAGTACGGTGACCCTTTATATCAGTACCGGTCCAGACACATCATCCGACTCGTCGGATGATGATAATATTACGATCGAGGACAGCAGCAGCACGACCTCTTCTTCGGATTCGACAGCCAGCGGTACCTGGATGTGCAATGCATCTTTGACTGCTCCATCCGGATACACCGGGCAGCCAGTGCGGATTACGCTTTATCAGAACGGAACAGAGACGACTGTTTTTGAGGGAACGACGACGTTTCCCTATACGCTCCAGGTAGAAGGCGCGAGCGGTGTATCTACGGGCATTGCGTATGTCTACCTGCTTGATGAGGATACTGGAGAGGTTATCAGCAAGATTGAGTATTCCGGGATTACTTTCTCGGAGGTTAGCTCGTAAGGGCAGGGCAAATATGATGGCGGAAGATGACTTGCAGGGGTGAGAAGTACCCCTGGGATTGAAAATCCGGCGGAGGATGAATGCGTGGAAAGATAATCAGAGGAGTCGGCGGTTTTTATTACGTACACGCCGAGGACGGAGGCGTTTATGAGTGCAGGGCGAAAGGGATTTTCCGGAAAGAAAAGGTGAAGCCTCTCGTCGGCGACGACGTCGAGATATCCATATTGGATGAAAAGGAACGGACAGGAAATGTGGACAGCCTGCTGCCGCGAAAAAATATGCTGATCCGCCCGGCCGCTGCGAACGTTGACCAGGCGATGGTGGTATTTGCACTGACTCATCCCAAGCCCAACCTGAATCTGCTGGATCGTTTTCTGATTCTCATGAACCGTCAGGAGATCCCGGTTATTATCTGTTTCAATAAGACGGATCTGGCTGACGAGGGGCAGGCGCGGGAGCTGGGACAGATTTACCGCGGATGCGGCTGTGAGGTACGTTTTGTGAGCGCTGCGCAGAAGGAAGGCCTGGATGAAATCCGCGCCCTTCTGGAGGCGAAGACGACCGTGCTGGCAGGGCCTTCCGGAGTCGGTAAATCCTCTCTGACGAATTGCTTTTTGCCGGAAGAGCGTATGGAAGTCGGAGAGATCAGCCGGAAAATTGACCGTGGAAAACACACGACCCGCCATACGGAGCTTCTGGTATTGAAACCATACGGGAGGATAGAAGCGCAGGGGGATACGGATATATGCCAGCAGGAGGGAGGTCTTCCAGCCAACAGCAGTTATATCCTGGATACTCCCGGCTTTAGTTCCTTATATTTACAGGATATTGAATACGAAGAATTGAAGGAGTATTTTCACGAATTTACACCTTATGAGCCATACTGCCGGTTTCAGGGCTGTATGCACCTGAAGGAGCCGGACTGTGCTGTGAAGGAAGCCGTAGAAAGAGGAGAAATCCACCGTGCAAGATATGAGAGCTATGAACTGCTGGCGGAGGAGTTGAGAAACAGGCGGAAGTATTAGAGCGCAGGGTACAAAAATTGCTATAGATAATTGTTATTGGTGAACAGCGATGGGGAACGACCAAGATAAGATACAGGGAGAACAAACATGGAGCGGAAAAATATACTGGCGCCGTCTATTCTGGCGGCTGATTTTAAGCATCTGGGCAATGAAGTAGAGACCGTGGCAAAGGCTGGCGCCAGCTATCTGCATATCGATGTGATGGATGGGGTCTTTGTGCCGAGCATTTCTTTTGGTATGCCTGTGATCTCTTCGATCCGAAGCGTGACTGACAGTGTTTTTGATGTCCATCTGATGATTACTGAGCCGGAGAAATACATAGCGGATTTCGCCACCTGCGGCGCAGACAGCATTACTGTACACGCAGAGACTGCGAGGCATCTGCAGCGGGTTCTTCATGATATCAAAAGTCTTGGCCTGCGCGCGGGGGTGGCGCTGAATCCGGCTACCCCGCTGAATGTTCTTGACTATGTGCTCCCGTACACCGATATGGTGCTGATTATGACAGTAAATCCAGGCTATGGCGGGCAGGCCTACATCCCGGAGATGACTGGGAAAATCCGCGCCCTTCGCCGCAAAGCCCTTGAACTGGGGCTTCCGCTTGATATTGAGGTGGACGGGGGCATCAATGACAAGACCCTGCGGACGGTTCTCGAAGCCGGGGCGAATGTCTGCGTGGCCGGCTCCGCGGTGTTTGGCGGCGACCGCGCCGCGAATGTGGAGAAGATGCTGGGTGTGATGTCAGAATATAAGAAATACGAAGAATGATTGTAATGATTCCGGACGGTATTTCGCACTTGTTGCGAAGTACGTATGAAAACATACGAATGATTTATGGAACAGAAAAGCAGCCGTTTCCGGCTGCTTTTTGGCGCACATGGGCGATAATGTGTTTTACAGCAGTGCGTCTGCCAGTGCTTCCAGCTGTGAGAGACTTTCCGCGCTGAGTGCAGAGCGGATGGTTACGACGGGTTCGACCTCGGTCATATTTTTCATTCCGGCGATATGAGCCTTCATAAGCTTTGCGGAAGCCGGAACCCAGGAACCGTTCTGGATGTAGCCGACCTTGCGGTTCTGGAAGTTCTTGATCTTGAGGTGATACAAGAAATCCTCCATAGCCGGGAAAAGCGACGCGTCGTAGGTGACAGAAGCAAGTACAAGGCGGTCATAGCGGTATGCGTACTCAATGGCTACAGACATATCGTCGCGGTTTAAGTCAAATACAGCGATGTTTTCTACGCCCTTCTGCCGGAGTATTTCTTCAAAGCGGCGCACCGCTTTTGCCGTGTTGCCGTGCAGGGAGGCGTAGGCGATTACGATGCCTTCCTCCTCTGGCGTATAACTGCTCCAGGTGAGGTATTTATCAATGTAATAACCAAGGTTTTCCTTCAGAACAGGGCCATGCAGCGGGAGAATCGCGGCGATGGAAAGCCCGGAAGCTTTTTTTAAGAGGGTCTGGACCTGCGGGCCGTATTTTCCGACGATGTTGATATAATAGCGTCTGGCCTCTGTGATCCAGTCAACGTCGGAGCTTAACGCGCCGAATGTGCCGAATCCATCTGCGGAGAACAGCAGCTTTTCCGTCTGTTCATATGTAACCATAACTTCCGGCCAGTGCACGAATGGCGCCATGAAAAACTGGAGTGTATGGCTGCCAAGCGAGAGCGTACTGCCCTCAGCGACGGTAAGTGTCTTTACAGACTGGATGGCTGCTTCAGGTGTGCCTGAAGCGTCGGCGGACGAATCGGAAGCGTCGGCGGACACAACTGCAAGCTTTATTTCGAAAAACTGCTCAATCATAGGAAAGGTCTTCTGGTTCCCTACCAGGGTAACTTCCGGATATTCTTCTATAAAGCGGCGGATACTGCCGGCATGATCTGGTTCCAGATGCTGTACAACAAGGTAATCCGGCCTGCGCCCGTTAAGAGCCGCGCGCACGTTGGCCAGCCATTCGTCTGTGCCGCGCGGGTCTACCGTGTCCATGACAGCAATTTTTTCATCAAAAATGATATACGAATTGTAAGAAACACCATAGGGTATTTTGTACTGACTCTCGAACAGGTCGAGTGTGGTGTCATCCACACCGACATAAGCGACAGAGTCGGAAACGTGCATGTCTTTCATAATAACTCCTCCATAATAAATTGATAAATGCGCTGACTGTGTTCGCGCCAGCTGCGGCAGGCGGTTTTTGCCTGACTCTCCGTCGCGACCGTGATGGTCAGGTCGATTGGATTGGAGAATTTTTCTTTTACCAGACAACGAACAGAATAGTCCCCGCTTGTCGTTTTATAATAATCTGCGAGTACAGAGACTTCATCGCGCATCCGCACTTTGTTTTCTGACATGTACCGGTCTATTTCCTGACAGATGGAAGGCGAGATGCGGTGACGGAAAAACTTCAGCGCTTCTGTGCCAGGGTCTTTGATGGAATAGTATACGCAGTCCTGGATGGTATCGCTATGGATCATCTGAGTGTCCTCCAGGTCACCGAGCACCGAATGAAGTGTAAAATAATCGGTATAGCCCTGAGTCAGGATAAAATCAGAGATCTGCGTGTCCGTCAGCGGAAAATCCGCTTTATCCAGCATATACAAAATGATCAGTTTGTAGAGTGTAACGGGTTCAGACATCAGGAATCACCTCTCTATATGTGTTGCCATGCCGCGTAAAAATAAGTATACCATTGGAAATGATTTTCGTAAAGAAAAAACTCAGCCTTTCGCAGGTGAACCTGCCAGGCTGGTTTTTCTGTTGAATGCTGTGAGAAAGTTCCGAACAGCAGACTCAGCCTTTTGCAGGTAAACCTGCACAGGCTGGTTTTTCTGTTCGATGCTGTTCGGAATTTGTGTAAAAAATAAGAGAAAAATAAGATTGGCTCGTTGAAACGAAGCCGATGTCATGGTATACTAACTAATTGAACTGGATTGTTGCGGAGCCTGCCAGAGAAATGTAAATGGCGGAAGGCTCATACTCATAAGAGAAAAGAATTCAGGCTGTGGAGAGATGGTCTGCAGATTTATTGGAATGGAGAAAAGACATGGATGAACAAAAGAAGACGCTTGGGCGTTCCCGTGTCTATACGGGGAGCTCGAACGGCAATGAGCCTGGAGAGATACCGGAATCAGGCAGACGCGACAGACGCGCGCAGCCGATCGGAACGGCGCCGAAGGAGCATCTCTCTGAATCATCCGGACGCAGACGCAGGGATGAAGAGACGGATGCAAAGATGCGTCTGCTCTGGGGAATTTTGCTTGCACTGATTGTGGTACTGGTTGTCGCGATTTTTTATGAAATCGTGCTGGGGTATGGCAGTCTGGAGACCGGGTCAGAGCGTATGGGGACGAATGTGCAGGAGACGGAGCTTTCCTCTCTTACGGAGGCGGATGACACGGAGCAGGAGAGCCAGGCGGAATCGGATTCGGAAGAGGAGACTTCTGCGCTGACGGTAAAGGAAGCTCTGGATAGCCAGAATTCCAATGCAGATCAGGAATCGGATGAGGAACTGGAGACAGTTTCCAGTCAGGATGATCAGACAGCGGACGCAGCAGAGGGAATTGTGTTATCTTCAGATTCTACACTGGCAGGAGTGGCTGAGTAAACACAGAATAGCGGGGAGGGCTGGTTTGCTTTTCACTTCGTGACAGGCTCTTAGATGGAATAGAGGGAACTTACTTAATTAAGGAGGGGAAAATGGGAGAACAGGAGAATAATCCGCAGGAGCGGCGCACGAAGCGACGAAAGAATGAGCTGGTTATGAAATGTCTGATATCGGTGCTTGTGCTGGCTCTTGTGGTGATGGGGGCAACGCTGGCCAAAGAGGTGGTTATTCCCGAAGTGGTGAAGCTGACATCTTCAGAAGAGCAGTCACAGAGCAGTGCAAACACTGCCGAGACAGGAAGCCTGACAGATGATTCCGGTATCGTCTCAGATAGTGAAGCAGCGGGAACCGTTTTGGAGGAGACTGGGGATGAGGATACTTCAGAGGCCATCGAGACGGCTTCTGCGCAGTCTGAAGCCTCGGACGCGGACGACGGTGCGTTTACAGTTGCTGAAGAGGCGGAGATTGAAGAAGTATTGATGGAAGCCGAAAATCTGGCCGCTATGTATGATTACGACAGTGCGATTGCCTGCGTGCAGGCGTCAGAGTATTATGAGGCGAGCGAGACGCTGCAGCAGGCAGCTTCCAGTTATGAAAAGACGAAAGCAAACTGTGTTTCGTGGTCGCCCGAAGAGGTCACGCATATCTTTTTCCATACCATTATCTGGGATGCTTCCAAAGCATTTGACGGAGATCTGTATGCGGAAGGGTACAATCAGTACATGGTGACGATGGACGAATTTGCCGCGATCATGGAGACCATGTATGAGGAAGGCTATGTCATGGTCAGCATGCATGATATGTGCGAGGTCAATGAGGATGGCACGGTGACACGCAAAGAAATCTTGTTACCGGAAGGAAAAATTCCTTTTGTGCTTTCACAGGATGATGTGAATTACTACCATTACATGGATGGAGACGGATTTGCCTCACGGCTGGTTCTCGATGAGAATGGCGATGTGAAGGCAGAGTATATTGAGGATGACGGCACGGTCTCTGTTGGTGATTACGATCTGATTCCGTGGATTGATACGTTTGTGGATTCCCATCCGGATTTCGCGTATCATGGACACAAAGGAACGATTGCGCTGACCGGTTATGAGGGTGTGCTCGGCTACCGGACGGATGAAGTTTACCTGACGCGTGATGAGGACCGGCTGACGATCTGGCAGAAAGCATACCTGGAAGAGAACCCGGATTTTGATGAAGAGGCATGGCAGGCGGAGGTGGATGCGGCTACGGCGGTTGCCGACGCGCTGAAAGCCGACGGATGGGAATTTGCGAGCCACACCTGGGGTCATATCGATCCGATGGCGAAAGGTCTGGATGGAACGATGACGGACACGGAGCGGTGGAAGAGCAATGTCGAGACCATTGTTGGAGAAACGGATATTATTATCTTTGCGTTCGGCGCAGATATCAGTGACTGGACTGAATATTCGGAGGACAATGAGTATTATATCTATCTGAAAGAGCAGGGATACAATATCTTCTGCTGTGTAGATTCGACGCAGTACTGGGTACAGTTTAACGGCACGTCCATGCGTATGGGCCGGAGAAACATTGACGGGTACCGAATGTACTATAATGCCGATTTGCTGGCCGATCTCTTTGATGTAAGTGCGGTGTGGGATGCGCTGCGGCCGGATACAGTGGCAGAGCTCTCCGAAGCGGCCGGGACGATGAGTTCGGAATACACAGCGTCTGGTTCTTCGGATGAGGACAGTGCGGAAGGCACTTCCGACGAGGAAAGCGCAGCCGGGGAGGACAGCTCGGCCGCAGAAGAAGACACTTCAGAGTAAGAGACGGGTATTTTTATGGCGGAAGTTTTCCGGATAAATATACAGTAGAAAAAGTTGGAGGAAAATCATGAGAACATACCTTGTAACAGGAGGAGCCGGATTCATCGGTTCCAATTACATTCACTACATGTTTCGCAAATATGGGGATGAGATCCGCATCATCAATGTGGATAAGCTGACCTATGCGGGGAATCTTGAAAATCTGCGTGACGTGGAGGACCGGGATAATTATACCTTTATCCGCGCCGATATCTGTGACACCGAGGCGATTAACCGGATTTTTGCGGAGAATGACATTGACCGCGTCGTCCATTTCGCGGCTGAGAGCCATGTGGATCGCAGCATTCGTGACCCGGAGGTTTTTGTGAAGACGAATGTGTTGGGGACGCTGGTCATGCTGAATGCGGCGAAAGCGGCCTGGGAGCTTCCGGATGGCTCTTTTAAAGAGGGGAAAAAGTTTCTTCATGTTTCAACGGATGAGGTTTATGGTTCTCTGGAAAAAGAGGGGGAATATTTTTATGAGACGACACCTTATGCGCCGCATAGCCCCTATTCCGCAAGCAAGGCATCTTCGGATATGCTGGTAAAGGCGTATATGGATACCTATCGTTTCCCAGCGAATATTACAAACTGCAGCAACAACTATGGTCCGTATCAATTCCCGGAAAAGCTGATTCCGCTGATTATCAATAATGCGCTGCAGGGCAAGCCGCTTCCGGTATACGGCGATGGCAAAAACGTCCGTGACTGGCTCTATGTGGAAGACCACGCAAAGGGCATTGATATGGTACAGGAAAAGGGCCGCCTGTTCGAGACCTATAACATTGGCGGGCATAATGAGCGGCAGAATATCCAGATCATTCACATCATTCTGGATACGCTGCAGGAGATGCTTCCGGATGATGACCCGCGCAAGGCGCTTGTCAGTGAAAAGTTAATCACCTATGTGACTGACCGCAAAGGACATGACCGCCGCTACGCGATTGCTCCGGACAAGATTCGCGCCGAGGTAGGCTGGGAGCCGGAGACAAAGTTTGAGGATGGCATCCGCCTCACTATCCGCTGGTTCTTTGAGCACGAAGACTGGATGGCCAATGTCACCAGCGGCGATTATCAGAAATATTACGACGAAATGTACAAAGGAAGATAAGATAAAAAGCCTCTCGTTTCACAGACAGACGAAACGAGAGGCTTTCTTTTTCTTATGTGGTTGTACCCGTCCTCTCTCCTTTCTGGCGGATGCCGCAGCTTCCGTCGAGAAGAGTCAGGTGCGGGCTATAATAGGGATCCCCTGCTTCCAGAAAGTCTTTCCAGCGGCTTTGGAAGCGGCGGATTTCTTTCTGAAACCGTGCCTGTTTTTCTGGTGTGTCTTCATACCCCCGCGATTTGGATTCGTAGTGATAGAGCTCCACATTGGGATCCATCACGATCAGATAGCCCTTTTCGCGGATACGCAGACAGAGATCCACATCATTCAGTGCCACGACAAAGTCCTCATCAAAGCCATGGATTGCTTCAAAGACAGAACGTTTCACCATGATACAGGCGGCAGTGACCGCACTGATGTCCTGCACCGCTTTCAGACGGCCCAGATAGCCGATATCTGCACGGCTGGTGAAAGGATGGACGTGTCCGGCAAAGCCGCCGATGCCAATCACCACGCCCGCATGCTGTACCTGGCCGTCCGCGTAGTAGAGCTTTGCGCCCACTGCAGCGGTATTTTCCCGCTGGCAGAAGCCGAGCATTTCCCGGATCCAGAAAGGAGAAATGACCTCAGTGTCATTGTTGAGGAATACCAGATATTCTCCGTTTGCGTGGCGGACGCCAAAATTATTAATGGCGGAATAATTAAAGCCGCCCTCCCAGGTCACGACACGGAAATTCTCATGTTCGCGCTTCATTTTCTCATAATACGCAAAGGTTTCCGGCTCTTCGCTGTTATTTTCCACGATCAGGACTTCATAATCGCAATAATCCGTTTTGGCAAAGATGGACTGTACACAGGCATCCAGAAGCTCCCGGTGGTCTTTGTTCGGAATGATGATGCTAACCAGGGGGAGTGGCGCTTTCACTTTCAGCCGCATCCGGTACATGATAAAAATATCGGTATATTCCACCTCAGCCTCATAGCCCAACCGCGCGAAATGTTCGGTGAGAGCCAGCTTTCCGGCGTCAATCGCGTATTGCTTGCTGTCCTGGTTGCCGGCGGTAGAGCCGCTGTAAGCACGCCAGTGGTAGAGTACCTTCGGGATATGGCCGACGCGGTCAGTCTTTTCGATGCAGCGCAGGAAAAAATCGTGATCCTGCGCGCCGTCGCATTTTTTCCGAAGAAGCCCCACATCAAAAGCCAGGGAGGTGCGCACCATGGTCAGGTGGCAGATATAGTTGATGCTCCGCAGAAAATCCGGATTGAAGTCCGGCTTGAAGCGGGGGCTGCTAAAATGCTTTGATTTCTCGTCAATCAGATCTTCATCGGTGTAGATCAGATCCAGCGTGCGGTTTTCATTCAGACACCTGACCAGCTCATAGAGAGCATTCGGCTCTAACAGGTCATCGTGATCTGAGAATACCAGAAATTCTCCTTTTGCCATGCGGATTGCTGCGTTGGTGTTTTCGGAAATGCCGTCATTCTTTTCAAGGCGCAGCAGCCGGATTCTCGAGTCCCGGGCATAGCGTTTCCGGATCAGCGCAGCAGGCTCTGGCTGTGTGCTTCCATCTGCCAGACAGACTTCAAAATGGGAATAGGTCTGCGCGAGAATGGAATCCAGCAGCTCCCGCAGATAGCGCTCCGGTGTGTTGTAAAGTGGTATGACGATGCTGAGCAGGGGCTCATAGGGAAAGTGTTCTTTCCGCTGCTGACGCAGTTCCGAATGGCCAAGAGGATGCTGTTTGCGCCAGCTTTCGTAGGGAACATCGGCAAGTGTGCTTGCATTCCGCAGATGCGTAAGGAATCCCTTTGGCCCTTTGCGGCGGATTTCATCCCAGATGCGCCCGGGGCTGAACCGTGTGAGCAATAGCAGGCACCGTCCGGCGCTGGTTCCCATCCATGTGAGCCGCTGCGTAGAGAGCCGGATGGATTTATCTGTATAAGGGTTCTGCATCCGGATGAACAGGGCGGAGCCGTGGAACTCCTCCTCGGGCATTGTGAAAGAAAATCCCCAGGATCGCTCCTGATAAAAATCTGGATTCAGGTGCAGCGCGTCCACCAGATCAGGCCGGATGAAACGCTTCGGCTGTACTGGAAGTGGGGTTCCGGTTTCATCCGTGATCTGCGGAAAGCACTCCCCCGTTTTGTCTACAATCCAGCCGCGGATGGTAATGACGTGATCAATGCATCCGCAGACATCCAGAAAATACTGGATGGAGGCGTCATAATACGCTTTCTTCAGTTTTTCCGCACTTCGTGCGCAGAGAACACGGCTTGTGCCGCCCACGCACAGTGTAACCGTCAGTTTCTGGTGCTCCTCGAAAAAACGTTCGATGTCTGGCACGGTGATTTGAAAGCCCAGTTCTGCCTGCATCGGGGCGTATTCTGGATGAAGACTGACAACGTCCGGACGCGGGAGCGAAAGGCATTCTGCCTCGATCGGTGCGCCGGATTCATCGAGTACCTGAAAAATGGCTGTTTCGCCAGGACTTGTGACTTTCCATCCGCGCAGGATGAATGTGCCGCCAGGTTCCCATCCGAAGGTCTCCTGGTCGATCTTTATTTTCTGTATACTCATGGTTTTGGTTTTCTCCATAACTGATCTTTCCATCGCACCAGGCGCGAAGCCTTTAATTCCTGATAATTCCTGGCCAGCCGGCTGACCTCGTTCAGCGGAGCCTGATCTGGGCAGTAGGATTCGAATGCAATGAGGAAGCTTTTGGCGTCCGCAGGAATCTCTGTGAGGAAGATATTCGGATCTTCCTCTGAAAAATAAATCCAGTCATCGATCGCAGTACCTTCACGCAGGAGGAAAGAAGGCTGTTCCATCTGGGAATCAAAACGAAATTCACTCAGATGAACGATGGACGCATGGTATCCCGGATCAATCCGCATCGCTTTGACCTGGGCCGGAAGGGGAATTTCCTGCCGCAGATACCAGTGCGAGTCTTTGTGCATGCGGTAAAGCACAGAATTATCTTCGCAAAAACCGTCTCCGTAATCGAAATAAACCTGCAGCGCTTCCGACGCAAAATGATCCTCTATCAGGGAATAGCCGTCGCTGACCGCGGAATAGAGATTCCGGATGGGGACGTGTCCCTGAAGAATATATTTCTGAAAATGCGCTTCCATTGCCGCAAAAGCAGTTTTTTCCTCTTCGGTGATTCCCATCTGTCCCATAAAATCAAAGCGCCGGAATTCTTCCCCGCGGTTTGCATTGTCTGTAAAATGCAGAATAACCCGATAGAGAAGAAAATTTACGGGGATGGGAAAATCAAAGCTCCATTCATAGTCAATGGCAATCCAGTGCCCTTTTGAGACCAGGATGTTTTCACAGAGCAGGTCGATATCCGTGCACGGTGCGCAATCCGTGCCAGACGGAAGCGAAACATCTCCAAAAACCCGTCGGAATTCGTCACAGGGGGCAAACTTCGCTCCGGTGTGCAGCGAGCGGAGAAAGTGCAGGCAGTCCAGGAATTCCTTTGCACACGCATCCGTACCCTCTGTGTGCAGGGTGAAAAGCAGCTGCTCTTCCAGAGATTCTCCCTCAATGTATTCCAGTTCGACGCCATCCTCCAGCGGGATACAGCGGTTCCAGGAGAGCTTTGTACCGTCTGTCAGGGCCGAAAGAGACTGGTAATGGCGGTAAAGTGCCTGCAGATGCTCTTTGCCCTCCGGGTAAATCGGAGTCTTGCGGACACAGCGAAGAGGAATCTTCGCTTCCGGCATGGCTGCTGCATTGCTGCATTCTGGTTCATCTGACGTCTGACCAGAGGAACTACGTGAGATTTCTTCCTCCAGAATATCCGTGCGGATCGAAAAAAGCGGGCTTCGTTCATTGGAATATTTTGTATAAATAATGGTTTTCATAGCTGCCCCTCCGTTTCCAGAAAAACAAAAAAGGAATTGGAAAACTGCGGGAACAGTCCGTTCTCGATGAGACTGTCGAATACTTTTCCTTCATCAAACAGCAGAAGCCGGCGGCGGTCGTAATTGTTCAGGTTATTTTTTAAATCTCCCTTGCGCGGAAGATAGCGGTCGGAGTAGATGGAAAACGGGAATTTATAGTCCGGGTAAGGGTAGTAAAACGTGGATTTGAAATTCCCGGCTTCCTCAAAAAGTGCTTCCAGCTCCAGCTTCGAGAAGGTGCGGACGCCGGACGCAGGTGTGCGGGAATAACCCTCCAGCCCTTCAAAGAGCCTGCCGACATGGTCTTCCGTGCAGCCTGCCCAGTATTTGAGACCCAGCCGGTTTTCGATGGCGATCAGAATTTTCCCGCCAGGGGCCAGATGGCGCGCGATGGCAGTGAGCATGCTGGCAAAGGGATTTTTCTCTTTAGTATAGAGGGCAGCGTACTCGAAAACGCCGATCAGCGTGATATAGTCGTAGGTTTCCGTGAGACGTTTTTCCACATCCTCGAACGCCCCTAGCAGGATGGTAATGTTGTCATAGTCGCGATGCCGCCAGGCATTGACAAGACTGCGCTGCCGGGAAAGCTCGATACAGGTGACGCTTCTGGCTTTTTGGGCGAGCGCGCCGGTGACAGCTCCGCAGCCAGAGCCAATCTCCAGGACAGTATCCTTTTTTGTGATGGGCACCCAGGAGAGAAGATTGTGGCGGATGTGAGAAAAATGGTACATGACAGGCCAGCTTTTTTTCTCTGCAATCACCGCATTGTAGTCTGCCTCATTTTTGCAGCTTTTTGCAATGTCAAGCAGCTCGAGCTCGATGGCGCCGTCACTGTAGCGGTCTTCACCGGGGTAGCAGGTATCGTCAAGAATCACGCTGCCAATTTTTTCCTGCATAATATCGATTCCTCCGAATTGTTTGTAAATCACCGGAGCCGCCCGAGAGGGGAGACAACTGGCGCCGGGGTGAGCCGGAAGTGAAAGAAACGTGTCATCTTTGAGCCTGCAAAGCAGTCGTGACAGTTACCTGTGAATTCATATCATAGAAACCAACGGTATCTTTGATGGAAATCACTGTAATGTTGCAGGCGTCATAGAGCCGGTGAAAAACATGAAACTCACCGTCCATATAGCCGGTACAGCCGAAAGAGATCAGGTAGTTGCCGCCCTGTAGATTCATCTCCTGGGTAAACGATACCTCAGCAATACTTCCGGCTTTGGCAGGGAGAGAAACCTTCTCATACATGGTGTTGGTACCGGTGAGTTCTGTCCCTTTCATATCCTTGATCGTAAAAGCGGCAACCGGTTCCTGCAGATCCTCGTGGAAGAGAATGCGCATTTTGATGGTGCAGAGCTTTCCTTTTTCGACGGTATTGGTCAGCATGCCGCGGCCGTCCGTCACGGCAAAATCTATGATTTCGGCCTGTTTTTCTCCATATTCCAGCAGTTCGGGATTGACCTCAATGGACTGTTTCCAGGCTTTGGCATTCTGGTTCGCTTCGCCCTGCGGCGGCTCTCCTTCCTGGTGAACCAGGAGACGTTTGTAGAGATCCACCATGGCTTTCGGATTTCCCTCATCCAGCTTAGTCCCCTGGTTCAGTACGATCACGCGGTCACAGTATTTACTGATGCTGCTCAGATCATGACTGACAAAGAGGATGGTTTTCCCCTGCTTTTTGAATTCTTCGAATTTATGGTAGCATTTGGCCTGAAAAAACACATCGCCGACTGAGAGCGCCTCGTCGACGATCAGGATTTCCGGGTCAATGTTGATGGCGACGGCGAAAGCCAGACGCACAAACATCCCGCTGGAATAGGTCTTTACCGGCTGATTTACGAAGTCGCCAATGTCCGCGAAACGCAGAATTTCAGGGAGCCTCTGCTCGATTTCCTCATCTGTAAAGCCGAGCATGGAGCCGTTCAGGTAAACATTTTCAATGCCGGTGTATTCCATATTAAAGCCGGCTCCCAGCTCCAGAAGCGCGGAAATACGTCCATTCACGGTAACAGAGCCCTCTGTAGGGGTGAGGACGCCGGTGATGATTTTGAGAATGGTGGATTTCCCAGAGCCATTCACACCGATAATACCGACAGTCTCGCCTTCCTGCACAGTGAAACTCACCTGATCGAGCGCGCGGTGTTCCCGGTAGCGTTTTTTCCTGGTAAGCCCCAGCCCGTCTCTCAGGCGGTCAGATGGCTTGTTATATAGCTTATAGATTTTGCTGACCTGATCCACACGGATCGCAAACTTGTTATCCAAAAAAATACCGCCTCTCTTACTCTTTTACAGTACGTCTGCGAAATGCCCTTTCAGCCGGTTGAACACCCAGGTGCCGAGCGCGAAGCTTGCGGCCAGAAATACCCAGAAGTAGAGTGTCCAGAGCGGGTCTTCAAAAAACCAGCGCTTACTGATCAGGGCGTTCCGGTAGCCATGCACAACATAATAAACGGGATTCAGCTTTAAGATCTTAAGAGCCGTCGGCCCCCAGGAGTAGGAGCTGAGCATGCTTTCCTCCCACATGATCGGGGTCAGCCAGACGCCGACCTGCAGGACGATGGAGACAATCTGCGAGAGATCCCGGAAGAAAATGACCACAGAGCTGGTGATATACGCGAACGCCAGAATTAGAAGAAACAGGCAGAGTGCGTAGTAAATCAGTTCCAGATAATAAACCGACGGGAGGTAGCCGTAGCACCCGAATAAAATCATCACAAAAAGGATGAAAAAACAATGCACCACGGTCGCGGAGAGCAGCTTCACCATCGGCAGAATGTCGATATCGAAGACTACTTTTTTCACCAAGTAGCTGTATTCGAGAAACGAATTGGTGGCGTTGGTAAGTCCTTCCTGGAAAAAAAGCCAGGGGATGATTCCCACCACCAGATACAGTACAAAAGGGGTACCCCCTTCTGCGGAGCTTCCTCCCCGCATGGCTACACCAAACACAAAATAGTAGACCAGAATCGTCACAATGGGCTGGATGAAAGCCCAGACCGTACCGAAATAAGACCCCGCAAAGCGGTTGCGGAGGTCATTTTTGGCCATTTTGCTCAGTAAACGTCTGTTTTTATATAGATCCTTTGGCAGCTTAAAATGTTCTTTCTTCATATTATAGTAGGGTGCCTTTTCTATGTGTATATGAAATCATAAACCGCGGCTAGCCGTGTACTCTGAGAAGGAGCCCCAGTTCTGGTCTTTTTCAGAGAGCGTCAGCTCCATGCCTTCCGGGATGGGCCACTTCACACCGATCTCGGGATCGTTCCAGGCGATGCCGCCCTCATCGTTGGGATGATAAAAGTCCGTGCATTTATAGGTGAATTCCGCCTGGTCAGAGAGAACCACGAAGCCGTGCGCGAAATTCTTCGGGATAAAGAACTGCTTTTTGTTTTCTGCGGAAAGCAGCACGCCGAACCATTTCCCGTAGGTCGCAGAACCCGGACGAAGATCTACCGCCACATCAAACACTTCGCCTGCCACCACGCGCACCAGCTTGTCCTGCGGATGGTGAATCTGAAAATGCAGGCCGCGCAATACGCCCTTACGGGAGGAAGACTGGTTATCCTGCACAAAGGTCAGGTCAATGCCCGCTGCCGCAAAGTCGTTGTAATTATAGGTTTCCATAAAATAGCCCCGCGCATCCCCGAACACAGTCGGAGTAATCACCTTCAGGCCTTCGATTTCACATGTTTCTACTGTAATCTTTCCCATTTTCTAATCTCCTGCGTTTAATATTTCCTGTAACAATTCAGACCGAAGCGCAGACCTGCGGCCTGCTGTTCTGAATAGTTACTAACCACGCCAGGCAGCCTCTCTTAGCCGGACGCGTTTACATCTCCTGATTCTACCATAGTCCCAAAAATCTCACAAGAGGAAATCACAGAAAGTCTTTTGCCGGTTTACAGCTTTTGGCGGATATGCTAAAATGTAAAAACAGTTTAGAACAGCATCAAAATGAAAAGGCGGTCTGCGGCCTGCTGTTCTAAACCACACCGACCGAAGCGTAGATGTGCAGATTTATCAGGACGGAGAACGAACCGTGTCAAATACAGCATACAGACTCATCCGAAAACTGAATTTTTATACGATAAAGAAAGGCATTAAGTACCTTCAGCATTTTGGCCTGAAGGAGTTCCTGATCCGTCTAAGTGACCGGATTGAGCCGGAGGAGGTGCCTTATGAGCCCTGGTACGAACAGCACCGGGCGAGTGAGGCAAAGCTGGAACAGCAGAGGGGACAGAAGTGGAAGCAGCCGGAGCTGATCAGTATTGCTGTGCCGCTGTACTGGACGCCTTTGCTGTACCTGGAGCAGATGATTGATTCTGTGCGGCAGCAGTCTTATCCGCACTGGGAGCTTTGTCTGGTGAACGGCAGCCCGGAGGATGAGGAGCTTTCACGTGCACTGTTATCCTATGCAGAGGATACGCGGATTCATGTGAAAACGCTGACGGAGAATCTGGGGATTGCGGGCAACACCAATGCGGCGCTTCAGATGGCAAAAGGAACGTATATTGGTTTCCTGGATCATGACGATCTGCTCGCGCCGGATGCGCTTTATGAGATTGCATCGGCGATCGCTCGCAGGGAGAAGAATACAGGGCGGAAGCCGGAGCTGCTCTATACAGATGAGGATAAGGTGGAGTCGGATCTGAGCCGACATTTTCAGCCGAACCTGAAGCCGGACTTTTCACCGGATCTGCTGCGTTCCAATAATTACATCTGTCATTTTCTGGTGTTTGCGAAGAGCCTGTATGAGCGGGTTGGCGGTCTGGACGCCCGCTATGAGGGGGCGCAGGATTATGATTTTATTCTGCGGTGTACGGAGGCGGCAGATGGGATTTGCCATGTTCCGCGCATTCTTTATCATTGGCGGATTTCCGCGCAGTCGACGGCGGACAACCCGATCAGCAAGGAGTATGCTTACGAGTCCGGGAAGCGGGCGATCGAGGCACACTTGGCGCGCGTGGGGCTTAAGGGGGAGGTTTCCCGCAAAAAAGATTTTGGCTGTTACCGCGTGAAATACCCGGTGGAAGGGAAACCACTGGTCTCCATTGTGATTCCGAATAAGGATGAAAAGGAGACACTGGAAAAGTGTCTGACCTCGATTTTTGAGAAGACCACCTGGAAGAATTATGAGATTATTATCGTAGAAAACAACAGCGAATCTTGTGAAATTTTTGAGTATTACAAAGAAATAGATGGACGAAATGGAGTTCATGTTGTATATTGGGACGGAGAATTTAATTATTCCGCGATCAATAATTTCGGCATCCGGCAGGCGAAAGGGGAGTACATCGTTTGCCTCAACAATGACATTGAGGTGATTTCTCCGGACTGGATGACGGAGCTTTTGGGGCATTGCCAACGCCCCGGCACTGGTGCGGCGGGTGCGCTTTTATACTATCCGGACGACACGATCCAGCACGCCGGTATCATCATCGGGATTGGCGGTGTGGCGGGCAGCGTTTTCGTAGATATGAAGCGCGGGCATACCGGTTATATGCATCGTGAGTCGCTGCAGCAGGATTTGAGTGCTGTGACGGCGGCCTGCATGATGATCACGCGGGAAGCGTTTGAGGCAGTGGGCGGTTTTGAGGAGCGGCTGGCGATTGCGTTTAATGATGTGGATTTTTGCCTGCGGTTGCGTGAGGCCGGCTACCTGATTGTGTACGATCCTTATGCGGAGCTTTATCACTATGAGTCAAAGACACGCGGCACGGAAGATACGGAGGCGAAAGCACGGCGCTTCCAGACCGAGATTGAGTATATGCGCACACGGTGGATTCAGATTCTGAAAAAGGGAGATCCTTACTATAATCCGAATCTTTCCCTGAGCAAATGGAATTATTCGCTTCGCGGGAATGAAAGAAAAGGGAAATAATGCAGATTGCGACAATTGTGATACCGAATTATAATGGAATGTCCTATCTCGGCCCATGCCTGGAATCTCTGATGAACCAGAGCAGGCAGGATTTTTCGGTAATCTTAATAGACAATGGTTCACAGGACGCGAGTGTGGAGTTTGTGGAAACGCATTTTCCGGAAGTGGCGATTCATCGGTTTGACCGCAATGAGGGCTTCTGCCGCGCGGTCAATGAGGGAATCCGGCAAAGCCGGACGCCCTATGTGATTCTCCTGAACAATGATACGATTTGTGACGAGTCCTTTGTGGAAGAACTGGTGCGGGCGATGGAAGCCCCCCGCGATGCGGCCGCGGCGCAGATTTTTTCCTGCGCGGCAAAGATGGTGCAGATGGGAGACCCGGATCGGATGGACAACGCGGGAGATTACTATTGTGCCCTGGGCTGGGCCTATGCGTTTGGGAAGGGAAAGACTGCTGCGCGTTATGACCAGGAGCGGGAGATTTTTTCCGCGTGTGCGGCAGCGGCCATCTACCGCAGGAAAGTTTTTGATGAGATAGGCCTGTTTGATGAGACACATTTTGCGTACCTGGAGGATACGGATATTGCATACCGGGCAAGGATTGCGGGCTACCGCAATTATTACATTCCGAAAGCGGTGGTCCGGCATGTGGGCAGCGCGACAAGCGGTTCCCCATACAACGAATTTAAGATTCGCTATTCTTCCAGGAATAGCATTTATCTGGTTTATAAAAATATGCCCTGGCCGCAGATTGTATTGAATTTTCCGCTTCTGCTGGTCGGATTTCTGATAAAGATGCTTTTTTTTGCCCAAAAGGGGTTTCTGAAGGAGTATGTCAGGGGACTTGGCGCGGGGAGAGCGCTTTGCCGCCGGGACAAAAAAGTGAGTTTTCAGCGAAAAAATCTGAAGAATTACGGCCGGATACAGATCGAATTGTGGGTGAATCTGTTCCGAAGGCTGATGTAAAGCTTCCTGCCATCAATGGAAATTGTGAGGGCAGAATAAATGAAAACCGGCCATTTAAAATTTCGCTTCGCGAAATGGGCTGGTCTGCGTCGTCAATCTGCGATAGACGACATAAGGGGAGGCACTGAAGTTTGAAGGAAAACGAAAAAAATTTTAACCGGCTTCAGGTGATACTGGACGCGCTTGTGATGATCTTCTCGTATATGACGGGATGGTATGCCATGGTTTCCTCTTCACGGCGCGGTGGTATGGGCGTTTTGCCTCGGGAATTCTATTTTATGGCACTTGTCGCGATCGTGCCATTTTTTCTGATACTCTATTACGCATTTAATCTGTATGTGCCAAACCGCCTGGAGGGTAGGCGCCGGGAAGGCAGCAATATTATCAAAGCAAATGCAGTCGGCGGCCTGGTGGCTATGGCTGTTTTGTATCTGCTCCGGCAGATGGACGTCTCTCGTATGCTGCTTTCGGTTTTCCTGGTGCTGAATGTGTCATTGACTATTCTGGAGCGCAATCTGGTACGGATGGTGCTGATGCGCGCCCGTTCGCTGGGGCTGAATCAGAGATACATTCTGCTTGTAGGCTACAGCCGCGCGGCGGAAGAATATATTGACCGTATTGTGCAGAATCCGCAGTGGGGTTATAAGGTGCTGGGCATCCTGAGCGATGATACAGAGGCCGGTACGAGGTATCGGGGGGTGGAGGTGCTGGGACCGATCGGCAGCCTGCACACTCTTTTGACTTATCATACGCCGGATGAGATTGCGATTACTGTAGGTCTGAATGAGTATTACAAGCTGGAGCGGATTGTGGCAATGTGTGAGAAATCCGGGGTTCACACAAAATTTATCCCGGATTACAGCAATATTATTCCGACGAAGCCTTATACGGAGGATATCCTGGGGCTGCCGGTGATCAATATCCGGCATGTCCCGCTTTCGAATACCTTTAACGCGACGATGAAGCGGATTGTGGACGTTGTCGGCTCTGTTTTCTGCATTGTCTTGTTTTCTCCGGTTATGCTCCTGACGGCAGTGGCGATCAAAACTACTTCAAAAGGCCCCATTATTTTTTCGCAGGAGAGAGTCGGCCTGCATAATAAGCCATTTCGGATGTACAAATTCCGTTCTATGGAGCAGCAGACAGAGGCGGAGGAGCAGCGGGGATGGACGACGCGGAATGACCCCCGTGTGACCACGGTGGGGAAATTTATCCGGCGCACCAGCATTGATGAGATGCCGCAGTTTTTTAATGTACTGAAGGGAGACATGTCTCTGGTGGGACCAAGGCCGGAGCGCCCTCAGTTTGTGGAAAAGTTTCGCGAGGAAATCCCGCGGTATATGGTCAAGCATCAGGTGCGGCCCGGCATGACCGGATGGGCGCAGGTGCATGGCTACCGGGGAAACACCTCTATCCGAAAAAGAATTGATTATGACCTTTACTATATCGAGAACTGGACAATGAGCCTGGATGTAAAAATACTGGTGATGACATTATTTAAGGGATTTGTAAATAAGAACGCGTATTAATTTATGCGCGCTCCGTCTCCTACTCGATTTTGGGAAGAATATGGGAAGAATTCAGGGAGGCCTGCTGTAAAAGGAAGAACATGAGGGGACAGACCAGAGAAAGGGGAGCATTTCATGAAGAAGAGCAAAAGCAGGAATCAGGAGAGTGATCTGCAGAATAACTATCAGGGCGGTCAGGGATATGAAGACTGGTCGGGAAATGCAGGGGATACTTATTCGGATGAAGGACAGTATTTTGACGATCAGGACGTTTATTCGAATGAGAACCAGTATTATGGCGATCCGTATTACGGTCAGCCGGGAAGCAGTGCGAACAGCGGTCAATATTATGGCGATCCGTATTACGGTCAGCCGGGCAGTAATGCGAACAGCGGTCAATATTATGGCGACCAGTATTACGGTCAGACGAACGGCGGCCAGTATTACGGCCAGACGGAGGATACACAGCAGGGTCCCAGCTATTATGGACCGCAGGGAAATTATTATAACCAGCAGGATAACTTCCAGCGAAATTATGGACAGGGCTTTTATGGGGCGCCTGCGCCGGAAAATAGCGGAGAACGCAAGGGAAAGATGAAAAAGCAAAAGAAACAAAAGAAGAAAAAAAGAAAAATATTCTGGGTGCTTGGAATTCTGGTTCTGCTGATTGCCGCGGTTGGTCTTGCGGGATTTGGCGTGCTCGGCCAGCTGGATCGGGAAAAGCTGACGGATATTCTGGTTAACAGCGGAGTGACTTCCTCCGGCTACCGGAATATTGCAATTTTTGGCGTGGATTCCCGTGAAGGGGAGCTGGAGAGCGGTACCAGGAGTGATACGATTATTATCGCAAGTATCAATAAAAGAACCGGGGATATTAAACTGGTGTCTGTTTACCGTGATACTTATCTGGACAATACGGATGGCTCTTATCGAAAAGCGACGGAGGCGTATGCCTATGGAGGCGCGAGCCTGGCCGTCAATATGCTTAACAAGAATCTGGATCTCGATATTGAAGATTATGTGACGGTGGACTTTGAGGCGGTGATCGAGGTAGTGGACGAGCTTGGCGGCATTGAGATTACACTGGATGATGAGGAGGTCTACTGGCTGAATGCCTATCTGGTGGAGACTTCTGAGGTGACCGGCCGCTCTTACACAGAAGTGACCTCATCGGGAACACAGACACTGACCGGCATTCAGGCGATGGCGTACTGCCGGATCCGCTATACAACCGGCTGGGATTATAAGAGAACCGAACGTCAGAGAACGGTACTGACCCAGATTCTGGAAAAAGCGCAGCAGCAGGGTGTGACCGGATTGCTGGCGATTGTCAATAACATGATTCCATATATATCGACCAGTCTGGATAACGCAGAGCTGCTTTCTCTGGCGACAGGAATCTCAAAATATGAGATTGTAGATTCGCAGGGATTCCCATTTACGAGCGCGACAGCAAATCTGTCGGCCGGGGATTGTGTGGTGCCGCAGACGCTGGCATCGAATGTGAGCGAGCTGCACGAGCTGCTGTTTGGTACGACAGACTATACGCCGTCTTCGACTGTGCAGGAGATCAGCAGTTATATCGTGTCAGCAACAGGTATTTCGTAGGAGGAACTATGGAGCAGAAAGGAGAGGCTGCTGTTTCTGGCCGGGAAGAAAAAACAGGTTTGACAGACGTGACAGTGGATGTGATCATTCCGATCTATAAGCCGGATGAGCGCCTGACCGGGCTGCTTCGGATGCTGCTTTGCCAGAGTGTGCAGCCGACGCAGATTCTGCTGGTCAACACGGATCAGGAATCGCTGGATCTGCATCTGCTGGACGCCTTTACGATTACGGAGATTCCGGAGAGAGAGTCTTGCCTGGGTGAGCGGGAAAAATCTTTTAGCCCGACTGACAGACCGGAATCTGTTCTGGAAAAGGAGACGGAGAAACAGCCGGTCATCCGGCTCTTGCATATACAGAAGGAAGCGTTTGACCATGGAGGCACCCGCCACATGGCAGCCTCCATGCTGCATGGAGACAGAATTCTTTTTCTGACGCAGGATGCTCTGCCGACGAACCGCTTTCTGATTGAACGTCTTCTGGTTCCATTTGCAAATCCGCAGGTATGTGCCGCGTATGCGCGCCAGCTGCCCAGGCAGGACTGCAAAGAGCTGGAGCGTTATTCAAGGAGTTTTAATTATCCGCCGCAAAGCCGCATTAAGACAGACGAAGATCTGCAGACGATGGGAATCAAGGCGTTTTTCTGCTCCAATGTCTGCGCAATGTACCGCAGAAGCGCCTACGAGGAGCTCGGCGGCTTTGAACGGCACACCATTTTTAACGAAGATATGATTTTTGCCGGGAGGCTGATTCAGTCTCAAAAAGCAATCGCTTACTGCGCGGACGCGGAGGTAATTCATTCACATAATTACAGCGGGATACAGCAGTTTCACCGAAATTTTGACCTGGGAGTCTCTCAGGCGGAGCATCCGGAAATTTTTTCCTGCGTTCATTCGGAGAGCGAAGGGGTGCGTCTGATTGAAAAAAGCGCAAAATATCTGGTCCGGAAACGAAAACCCTGGCTGATTATTTCTCTGGTCTGGCAGAGCGGCTGCAAATATCTCGGCTATTGTCTGGGGAAGAACTACCGCCGCCTGCCGTTGTCTCTAGTACGCAGATGTTCTATGAACAAAAATTATTGGGAACAGGGGCGAAAATAGTCGTTTCTCCATATGCACCAGGCGGTTTAATAACACAAATTCGACACATTTCTCTGTTACACTAAGCTTCAACTATGTTGTGGGAGGAATGGACGTGAACGATGACAGATATCAGAAAAATCACAATAATACCCCCTTGCTGGTTCTGATTTTTTTTCTGACTCTGATGATTCTTATCGGCGGAATTTATCTGGTTGTTGGCGCTGTGCGGTACGTCCACGACAGAACGGGAGTGCTTGTGCAGGAGACAGAGTCGGAAGCGGCGCCGGGCGCTGCATATGACACAGAGGAAGCGGAAAATCTGCAAAGTAGCGAAGCGCTGGCGGATGGCGAACTGTCCGGGGAAGACACTGTTATCGACAGTCAGTCCGTGGAACCGTCTTCGGTAGATGTCGTGGCTGTTGTGAAGAAAGTGATGCCGTCTATTGTGGCGGTTACCAATAAATCTGTGCAGGAAGTTTCTTATATGTATCGCGGTACAGCAGAGATTGAAAGCGAGAGCAGTGGCTCTGGTTTTATTATTGGGACAAATGACACGGAGCTTTTGATTGCCACCAATTATCATGTAATCGCGGACGCCTCGACGCTGACGGTATGTTTTTCTGTGGAGACGGAAAATGAGGAGGATGCAGTGGCTGCGGCTATGGTGAAAGGCAGTGACGAGGAGTATGATCTCGCGGTGCTTGCGGTGTCGATAGAGGATATACCAGATGAGGTGATGGAACAGATCAGTGTTGCCCAGCTGGGATCTTCGGCCGCATTGGTGGTTGGCGAGACCGCAATTGCGATTGGCAATGCGCTGGGGTATGGACAGAGTGTCACGCTGGGGATTGTCAGCGCGCTGAACCGTACGATTGAAGTGGATGGAGTGATGGGGGTATATATTCAGACAGACGCAGCGATCAATGCCGGAAACAGCGGCGGGACACTGCTGAATGCGAATGGGGAAGTGATCGGGATCAATACGGCAAAGGTTTCCGCCTCTGGCGTGGAAGGCATGGGTTATGCAATTCCGATCGATGAAGCGCGGCCGATTCTGGAACAGCTGATGGAGCGGGAAACCAGAGAAAAAGTGGAAGGATCCGAACGGGCGTACCTGGGAGTATATACACAGGACATTTCTTCCGAAGCACGAGAATTGTATGACATACCGAGCGGCGTCTATATCACTTATGTAGAGAGCGGCTCTCCGGCAGAGGCCGCAGGGCTGCAGCAGGGAGATATCATCAGTGCCATGGACGGTGTCAATGTTTCTTCTACGGAAGGATTTGAGAATCTGCTGACTTATTATCGGGCTTATGAGACGGTCGCAATGGAAATTCTGACTTCGTCGTCGGGAACTTATTCTGCCAAGACCGTGAGCGTTACTTTTTCTGAACAGCCGGAGGAGAGCGATCGGCCGGAGGAGCGCACCGGTCCTTTTGGAGATATGGTACCATTTCGGTGAATTGGTTATAACGGTTTGAAAGCGAAGCAAGGTACAGGCTGCGGCCTGCGGCTCTGAATCGTTACAATTTGTCAGAACAGGGATAGGGGATGCAAAGGAGAAAGATGAATAACAAAAAGGATAATACAGGTGAATACGAGAAATTCTGTATGCTTTGCGGCCGCTCAGAAAGCGTCGCGGGCAAGGTAATCGAGATTCCGGGAGGTATTTGTGTCTGCCCGGATTGTATACAGAAAGCGTTTAATACCATGCAGTCCGCAGGAATTACGCAGGAGGATGCGCAACGTATGGCGGAGCAGCTGTTAAAAGGAGGATTTCAGAACAAATCCGGGAATACAGATGCTGCGGATGAACACAGGGATGCCGCGAATAACAGCCAGCCTCAGGCAGAAGATGCGAACAAGGCCGCCTCAGATGACAAAGGTGGCAATGCCAGCAGCGATGGAGATACCGGAAGTGAGATGGATGTGATCATTGATGCTGACGCGGGGGATGGCAATGGCGCGGGCGAGGATACGAATGAGAGCGAAACGAATGGAAAGTCCACGGGCACTGGAAACCGCAGAAACTTTCGGATGCCGACGATCAGCATGATTAACCTGGGCGATCTCTTTGGCAATTTCGGCATGCCGCGTCAGCAGCAGCAGATTAAGAAAAAACCAAAGGAAAAGCAGCCACAGAAAGAGCTTGACATCGCTCATATTCCGGCTCCGCATAAAATCAAGGCGAGCCTTGATGAGTATGTTGTAGGGCAGGAGCACGCGAAAAAAGTGATTTCGGTGGCTGTCTACAACCATTATAAACGGATTGCTTCTTTTAAAGAACGGGAAAAGGCAGCGGAAGCGAATGAAGAAAAGGCCGGGGAAGGCAATATTCTTACCGATGAAGAACTGTCCCAACGCTCTTTGGTTTCCTTTGATGATGTAGAAATTGAAAAATCAAACATGCTGCTGCTGGGTCCGACCGGCTGCGGCAAGACCTATCTGGTGAAAACACTGGCGCGCCTGCTGGATGTGCCGCTCGCGATCGCAGATGCGACGTCTCTGACGGAGGCGGGGTATATTGGTGATGACATTGAGAGCGTAGTTAGCCGTCTGCTTTCTGCGGCGGATAACGATGTGGCGCGCGCGGAGCAGGGAATCATTTTCATTGATGAGATCGATAAGATTGCGCGCAAGCAGAATGCCCACCAGCGGGATGTCAGCGGAGAAGCAGTTCAGCAGGGAATGCTGAAGCTGCTGGAGGGCAGTGAGGTAGAGGTTCCGGTGGGAGCGGCGAGCAAAAATGCGATGGTGCCGATGGCAACGGTAGATACAAGCAATATTCTGTTTATCTGCGGTGGCGCTTTCCCGGGGCTTGAGGATATCATTAAGGAACGCCTGAACAAGCAGGCGGCAATTGGCTTTTTCTCCGACCTGAAGGATAAATACGATGAAGATCCGGATTTACTGACAAAGGTAGAGGTAGAAGACCTGCGCGCTTTTGGGATGATTCCGGAATTCCTGGGAAGGCTTCCGATCATCTGTCCGCTGCAGTCTCTGACGAAGGATATGCTGGTGCGCATCCTGAAGGAGCCGCGCAATGCGATTATTCGTCAGTATCAGAAGCTGCTCGCGCTGGATGAGGTGGAACTGACTTTTGATGATGGGGCTCTGGAGGCAATCGCTGAGAGCGCATTGAAAAAGAAAACTGGTGCGCGTGCGCTGCGCGCGATTATCGAAGAGTTTATGCTGGATATTATGTATGAGATTCCGAAGGATGACAGCATTGGCAGCGTTCGAATTACGCGGGAATATATTGAGCATACCGGCGGGCCGGGAATTACGCTGCGGGAAGCCTGAAATTTTTCTGACAATATTTTCTTTGCATTGACACGAAACGACAAAAATGTTATTGTAATAGAGAACGTCTGCTGAATGGCGTTTATCATTAAGAAAAACGTAGTTGACAAAGCCGTGTTGCCGTAAACAGTTTTTGTTTATGGAAGGAAAGATATGGCTTTGTTCTCAATTCGTTTTGTAAACCGGGACATACAGTGAGGAGATTGTTTATGAATGAAGCACAGGAACAGTTTCTGAAAGAGCTTGAAAACCTGAAGGCATATGCCAGGTCACAGAAGAATACCGTCAAATATGACGACATTATGAACGCATTTCCGGGAGTAGAGCTTACCGAAAGCAAGATGGATATGATTCTCGAATATCTTGAGAAGAACCATATTGATGTTGTACAGGGGAAAATGCCGGATGAGGCTTCCGATGACAATGCGGATGATCTGCTCCTTGAGCCGGAAGATGATATTCTTATGTCGGATCATGAGGAGATCGAGCTGATCAATGATGTGGATGTGCTGGAAGGAGTGAGTACAGAAGACCCGGTCCGCATGTACCTGAAAGAAATCGGTAATGTTCCCCTTCTTTCCGGAGAGGAAGAGATTGAGCTGGCCAAAAGAGTAGAGCAGGGCGATGAAGAAGCCAAGAAAAAACTGACCGAAGCGAATCTCCGTCTTGTGGTGAGCATTGCCAAAAAGTATGTGGGCAGAGGGATGCCGTTTCTGGATTTGATCCAGGAGGGCAACATGGGCCTGATGAAGGCTGTTGACAAATTTGATTATACCAAAGGTTACAAATTCAGTACTTATGCGACCTGGTGGATTCGCCAGGCGATCACGCGAGGCATTGCAGATACGGGACGTACGATCCGGGTGCCGGTACATATGGTTGAGACGATCAATAAGACGCTGCGGATGACACGCACACTTCTGCAGGAGCTTGGCCGCGAACCGACGCCGGAGGAAGTGGCAGAACGGCTGAATGTACCGGTCAGCCGTGTGCGTGAGGTATTGAAGATATCGAGAGATCCGGTATCACTCGACACTCCGATAGGAGAAGAGGATGATTCTCACCTTGGGGATTTCATAGAGGATGATACCGCACTTTCACCGGCGGATTCGGCTGCGTTTTCCATGCTGCGGGAGGAGCTTTCCACTGCTCTGGAATCATTGACAGAGCGAGAACGTCAGGTGGTGAAGCTGCGTTTTGGCCTGGAAGACGGCCGCGCCAGGACTCTGGAAGAGGTTGGCAAAGAGTTCAATGTCACGCGTGAACGTATTCGTCAGATTGAGGCAAAGGCACTGCGAAAGCTGCGCCATCCTTCAAGGAGCAAACGTTTAAAAGACTTTTTGAATTAAAGCAGGAAGAGGGCCGCGACGGAGCAGATTTTGGGGATCGGCTCCGCCGCGGCTTTTCATATGCGCAGGCTGCGTAAGGATTTTTCTGGCTGATGCCAGACGCAGCCGCGCAGGCGAGTAGGAGCCGACAAGCTGCCTCCTACTTGATTGGAAAGCCATACATCATGTTTTTGCAGAAGAGAAGGGGAAATGGGTTTTATGTTTACAAAAAAAATTCGGCTAAAGACGGTGGATGAAGTGCGGGAGTTTGTGAAAGCGGCGGATAAATGCAGCTTTCATGTGGATATTCAGAATGGCGAGACACTGATAGATGCAAAATCAATTATGGGTGTGATGAGTCTGGATCTGACGCAGGAGCTGGTTGTTGTTTATGATGAAGCAGATCCGGAGCTTGAGCAGGTACTTGTAAAACTTAGCTGAAAATTTTCTGTTGCCAGATTTTTTTCTCTTATGTATAATGGTGACAGGAAACTACAAAAGAACGAATAAAAAAGAACGAAAGATAGATACCGAACTAGCGGGGAGAGGAGGGATATATGGAAGAAATGACTGACAAACAGATGGAAGTAATACTGAACCTCGTAGCAGACAAATTTGCCGGATGCAAGGATATGTCTGAGGTAAAGAAAGCAATTGAAGAAATCAGAGGACTGGCGAAAAAGGACAGACCGACTGAGAAAAATTCCTGAAAAATGGCCGCTTTATAAGCGGCCATTTCTATGTACTATTTTGTAACAGATGTTTGCTCCGGGAACAACTGCCGGCGGTATTTCGTGAGTGTGAAAAGCAAAACCATGCCGAAAACTCCGCAGGAGATCACTTCGCCGATGGTAACGGTTACGACAGAGAACCAGAGCGGGCGGATGCCATAGCCGTAGAGCAGTACCAGCGGCACGACGACAGCATTTGCCAGAATCGGAGGTACCGGGGCAAGCCATTTACTGTGGCGGCGGAGCAGCCAGGTGCCGAGCGCGCCGACCAGGGTGGCGATTGGCCCAAAGATGATATCAGGCAGCGCGCAGCCTGTAAGGATGTTGGCAAGCAGGCAGCCGATGTACAGCCCTGGAATGGAAGCCGGTGTGAAAAAGGGCAGGATGGTGAGCGCTTCCGAAAAACGAACCTGAATGTTGCCGTTTGCGAGACCGAGCGCATTTGCGAGAAATGTCAGTACGACATAGAGAGCGGCGATGACCGCCGCGTGCGTCAGGAACAGAACGTTCCCTGACTGGGCTCTTTGATTCTTCATTTTCTTTTTCTCCTTAGTTTTATTTTACGTCTGGATGGTTACGAACAGACGGATGAGGTGATCGTTTAAAAAACGGTCAGGCCACTTCGCACAGTTTACCAGAATATGACAGATTGTCAAGAGAAGAAAATAACAGGGTTGTTTCATGAAGAAAATTTAAACTTGGGAAAAACGTAGATTTTATCGAGGGTTTTGACTGCTATACAAATCTTTCAAAACCCTCGACATTTTTGTCTTGTAGAGGTATAATATCTACATAGTATAGGTATACTCCACCTATA
>JAJPWX010000023.1 GCA_021205755.1 Lachnospiraceae bacterium
ATTATATAAAGAAAGATGGAGACGAGGACTGGCGTGGATACTCACGGTGGTCATGATTTTGACGAATCAGTCTATAATATTGGCGGATGATGGCCAGATTGTGGTGGAGAGCAGCACAGAGCTTACTTCAGAGGTGACTGTGACAGAAGAAGATGGCTCTGGTGCAGATTCGGAGACCACGGCGACCACAACGCAGACAGAGACAGCGGCGGAGCCGGAATCCGCGGCTTCTTCGGATGCCACGCCAGAGACAGATTCCTCTGATTCGAGCGCAGCAGAATCGTCTGCGTCTGAATCGGATTCGACGGAAACGGTGGAGCAGAATTCTGGTTTGGTTGAATCAGTGGAGTCAGAGACAGAGCCGACGTCTGCATCGGTGTCGGAGTCTTCGGAGGAAACGGAATCTTCAACGGGAGCGGATTCGGGGACAGATACCAGTGTGGAATCGGATGCAGGAGTCGAGACAAACGCAGATACGGAGGAAGAAACCGGGACAACTTCTGCTATAGAAGCAGAGACAGAAACGGAGACTGCGACAGAGACAGAAACGGAAAATGCCGAAGTAGGGGGGGGTATTTTCTACACTTGATGTAACGATTACGCAGGAAATCTTCCTTGATACGGATACAGATTCTGATGTGGTTACGGATACAGATGGGGATGGAAATGAGAATGCGGACGAAAGCGAAGACGCGGATTCGGAGGAAAATTCGGATGCGGACTCTTTCTATGCGGTAAAATATACAATTAAAATAAAGAATACGTCAGCAGACACGGACGCAGAGGACGTGTCTGTAAAGGTTGTGTTTGGGGAAAATCTGACCTGGTATGAGCGGGAGGATGACGAGACGGTCATTTCCGTTGAAGATCAGACGGATGCGTGGTATTTTATAGAGGATATCCGGGATCTGTCCGGGGTTCCCTCGCAGTATAACCTGGATGAACTGACAGAATACGCAGAAAACAGTACAGATAGTGAAAAAGCGCTGGAGCCGTATGCTTCGGCTGTTGTTTGGGTGGATCAGAAGATCGCCGCGGGAGAAGAGGAGGAGTATGTCTTCTACGCAGCGATCACAGAAGGGATCACCACGACAGACGAGCTGCCGGCTCTTTATTTTGTGGCAGGGGGGGCAGGTCGTAAATACGGCTGAGGATCAGAACGTGATCCAGTGGAAGAACGAAAATCTGCTCGCGGAGAACGAGACGGAAGAAGAGACGGAGACCGAAAGCGAGACGGAGGCAGAAAGTGAAACGGAAACGGTGAGCGAGATGGAAAACGAGACCGAGAGCGAAACCGAAACAGAAACAGAGATGAGTGCATCCCTGACGTATGAGGGTGGAGATTATGCTGTTACGGTTTCATACGGATCTGACGCGCAGCTTCCGGATGGGGTGGAGCTGATTGTCTCAGAGTATGCGGTGGATTCCGAGACCTGGCAGGCGAGGTATGCCGAGGCGGCAGAGCTTTACAGCCTGGAGACATTCCGACTGTTCAATATCGGGCTGTACGCGGAAGAGGAAGAAGTGGAGCCTGCAGCTGCGGTTAATGTTGCAATTACTTTCGCCGGCGCGCTTGCCGGTACAGGCGACTTATCGGAAGCAGATGCAATGGAAGCAGCTTCCGTGAGCGTAATTCATTTTGCTGAAGCAACTGGAAGCGGAAAAACCGGAACCGGAGAAACTGAAAGCGATGAAACTGGAAGCGGAGAAATTGAAAACGAAGAGGCCGGAATCGAAGAAAGCAGAAGCGAAGCAACCCAAAATGGAGTGACTGGAAGCGAAGAATCTGGAAATGAGTCCATCGAGATTCTTGACGCTGTGGTGGAATATTCGAATGACGGGCAGACTGTCACGTTTACATCAGACAGCTTTTCTGACTATGGGATAGCTGTGGTTTCGGATGAGAATGAGACCGATCTTGCCACTTTGCAGGATCTGATTAATCTGGCTGCGGCTGCAACGGAAGATGTGACTTTGACCACAGCCACGACGGATTCTTCCGGTGAGGAGACAACAACAAAAACAGCAATCCTGACCGCTGCGACGGATTCGTCTGAGGCGGTGATTACTCTTTATGCGGATTTTACGGAGAACCTGGAGATTCCGTCCGGCACGACGGTCACGATTGATTTGCGTGGGCATACCTTGTCACCGGCGAAGAACGGGTCTGCGATTACGGTGAATGGCACGCTGACGCTTATTGGCGCGAACACGGTTGCAGAGAACGGAGCTTCGGAGGGCGCCCGTGTCACAGTCACGGAGGGCGAAGGCTCTCTTGCAAATACAGATGAGACACTTACCAGCGTCCGCGGTGTGGATGTTGCAAAAGGCGGCAGCTTCACCCTGATCAATGCTACTATCACCGGGTTTTCTGTTACCGGCAATGGCGGCGGCGTTTTCGTGGAAAACGGCGGCGCATTTGCCATGAACGGCGGTATCATACGGGACAACGCAGCGTCAGGCTATGGCGGCGGTCTCTTTATCTATGATGCTTCATCTGGGATTTCGATTTTGAAGAGTGCTGTTTGTGGGAATACGGCATCAAAGGGCGGCGGCATTGCGTTTGCTTCGTTTACATTGGATACGGATGGCACAACGATAACGGATCTGTCCGTTACGGATAACACATCGGCAGGTACAGGCGGCGGCATTTATTCGGCGGCTACCGATTCTGTGATGGCGTACCTTTCTTACTGCACGGTTTCCGCTAATACGGCGGGTGCGAACGGCGGCGGCATTTACTTTGCGTCAAAGTCAACGGTGACGCTTGCATATTGTATGGCAAACGACAACCTGGTCGAAGCAGACGGGATACGTTGCGGAGGAGGAATCTGTATCGGCGCCACTTCGGATACGAGCAGTACGGGATGTGTGTTCACCATGATCGGAGGCTCTGTTTCCAGAAATACCATCCACAGCACCGACAGTTCAAACACCTATGGCGGCGGTCTATTTGTAGGTGGATATGCGGCAGTCGACATGACTGACGTCACGGTGGATGGAAATACAGGCGCAAACAAGGGTGGCGGAATTGACATCTACGGTAACGAAGCAGACTGTACGCTCACGGATCTTACCGTGACGAATAATACAGGTATTTACAGTTCCGGCACATCCACTACTCAAAACGGTGACGGAGGTGGTCTGCGGACCGGAAGCAGCAGCAGAGGAACTGTTACAGTGAATGGAGGTACCTACGCGAATAATTACTGTGATGGATTTGGCGGCGGAATGTATATTTACTCGACAGGGATTATTAAAGGAAACGTACAGATCTATGGAAATTCTGCAACGTCCTCCGGCGCCGGTGTCTTCTGCCGGTATCTGACAATTGAAACTGATGATGACGAGGAAATAGTAATTTATGGAAATACCTGTTCCTCGTCTGGAGGCGGGGTTTGTGCTTATTGTAGCCTGCAAATGTCCGGAAATGTGAGCGTTCATGATAATACGGGATCCAGTGGTGCCGGTATCTATATAGCGCTCTCATCCTCGACATCTCCGATCGGAAACATCAGCGGGAATGTCGAAATCTACAGCAATACTTCAAGCGGAAATGGCGCTGGTATTTATGCATCTTCCTACCTTACGGAGCTGGTACTGTCTGGTTCAGTGAGCATCCATGACAATACGGTAACAGGTGCAAACTACCAGGGCGGCGGTGTCTACGTTACGAATGCTTTGTCAATCAGCGATGAAGTGGAGATTTATGATAATGCGGCCGGCTCAAGTGGCAGCGGCGGCGGCGTTTATGTGTCGGGCGGGGCGTTTACCATGACCGATGGTCGGATCTATGGCAATACATCCGGCTCAAATGGCGGTGGAGTGTATCTGGGCGGGTCGGCGACGCATGTAATATCGGGCGGCGCGATTTATAATAACATTTCGAAATATGGCGGCGGCATTTATGCGAGCTCCAATACTGCGGATCTTGAAATTACGGGCGATGTCGAGATCTATGGCAATACAGCCACTGCAACAAGCTATGGCGGCGGTGGCATTCTGACAAAGTGCAGTACGACCATAGACGGCGGCAGTATTCATGACAATACAGCGGCGAACTGTGGCGGTGGAATTTACATTGTGTGTCAAGGCAGCCAGGAACTGACGGTTGAAATTAAAGCAAAGGCGGATGCCGATGCCGATGGGAAGACTGCCATGATTTATGACAACGTCTCTCAGACTGCAAATGGCGGCAATGACATTTATATGGCTGCGCAGTCGTCGAACAGCTATGGCGTGGTTACAATGAACTTGGACGCGGCGACAGGATTTACGGATGGAAACCGATCCGGCACCTCATGGTACCATGAGAATGGGACGGAAACGGATCCATATATAACGACATCCATTTCTGTTGCAAGCGATACGGCAGACAGAGCATCCGGCAAGCAGGATGCATATACGTTTGTATATAACTCGGAAAAAATCGCATGGATAGAGAATACGGATCAGGAAGGAGGCACTTACTTCGGTTCGGTTCAGGCGGCGGTTGACTATATAGAAGCTTATTATTCTAAATATGGTGAATTGCCGGCTGATACTACGATCACCATGCTCGCGGACAGCCGCGAAGATGTTGTGGTCGGGGACGGAAGTACAGTGGTTACGGCAACCCTTGATCTGAACGGATGCATTCTGCGGGCAAAGTCCGGAAGCGTGATCACCGTTAATGGAGGTTCTTCACTTACCATTTGTGACAGCTCTTCATCTGAAGACGGTGATGGGACGGATGAGTCCGGTCAGATTACAGGGGGCAGCGGCACCTCGATTAATTCGGTAACCTGTGGCGGAGGCCTCTGTGTTCTGGGCTCGGTTACGCTGGAGAGCGGCACCATCACAGACAATACTGCTGACTGCGGGGCAGGCGTATACGTGGCTGCCTCTGGGAGCTTTACCATGACGGGTGGCTCCATTGCCGGAAATTCCACAGACAGTGACGGACAGGGAGGCGGCGTTTACCTGGCCGGTTCCGGAGCAGAATTTATGATGAGCGGCGGCAGTATCACGGAAAATAGCGCGTCATATGGCGGCGGCGTTTCCATTGCCGGCGGTACGTTTACCATGTCCGGCGATGCCGAAATCAGTGCGAACACGGCATCTGGAAACGGCGGCGGCGTTTATCTTACGGACGGCACGGCAGCAGTGTCAGGGAATGCAATAATCACTGAAAATACAGCAACCGGAGACGGCGGCGGCATCTACGCAGCCGGGGGTACTTTTGCCGTGTCAGAAAGTGCAGAAATTAATGCGAACACTGCATCCGGCAATGGCGGCGGCGCTTATGTGGGAAGCGGCGCGACGTTTTCGATGGATGGCGGGATTTTTACAGAGAATTCGGCGACCGACGGCGGCGGGATTTATGTAGCGGACAGTGACGCTGCGCTTACGGCTGCCTCCGGTTTTCTCTATGCGAATACGGCGTCCTCCGGCTCCGCGAATGATGTTTATCTTGCGGCAAACAGCAAGTCTGTGCTCTTTGCGGTTTCGGATATGAGCATGACCGATACTTATGACAGCTGGTATGATATGAATGGAGATGGTTCAGAGGAGTATCCATATTATAGGACAGACGCTCTGGATAACAGCGAATCCGGTAAAGAGCATGATTATGCTCTGACGGCGACCCTGTCTGAGAGTGATGGCGGATACGTGGCGTATATTCCGCTTTCTGACGGTGAGACGGCGGAAAGCACCGGCGTGACGACCATATACGCGGTACAGCAGACAGACGAGAGTGGAGAAGTGTATTATGACTATACGGAGACCGCACCAGAAGGCACGGAACAGGAAGGTGTGACATCCGGGGAAGCAGTAAAGTCCGCTTCGGGCCATTTCTACACAACAGTTCAGGCTGCGGTGAACGCGGCGGGAAAGGACGGCATCGGGACGACCATTTATCTGCTCTGTGACCATGCGGAGAAAGTAAATGTATCGACAAGCTCCGAAATAACGGTGGATCTGAATGGCTATACGCTTTCTACAGAGGGAAGCTATGTCTTTTATATGACAGGGGCGGCGGTTGGCCGCAGGCTGACCATCCTTGATCAGTCAACAGCATATGCCATGGGCAGCCCGGCGGTAACGCTCGATGTCTTTCATAATCCGGAGACTGGTGCCATCGGCACGCTGACCCCGGCGGACGGCAATTCCGCTGACTTCCCGCGCGCGGTTAATATGGGCAATGTTATGGCGGCGTCTGCTGATAACACAGGTTCCCTTACGATTGACGGCGTTACCATCACCGGATTTGGGGACAGCAGCATGACGGCATCGGAGTCCGCTTCTTACGCAGGAGGCGCGATCACCGCAGGATATGGAAACTGTGTTATCCTTACGGGCTATACCGTGATCGAAGGGAATGATGCCTCCATCGGCGGAGCCATCAGTATGAATGTAAAACAGAATTCATCCTATCCGGTATACCTCACCATAGAAGATGATGTAGTAATCAGTGGCAACAGCGCATATCTCGGAGGCGCGATCTGGTTCTATAACGGGGTATCCGCATCTGGAAGTGATGTGGTTACGATTGGCAAAGCTTCTATTGAGGAAAATTCTGCTTCAGGGCAGTATGGCGGTGCATATATTTATGTAAATACCGGAAGAACAGTTTTTTCCGGCACCGTGTTCTCAAATAACACGGCGGTGAAGAACTACGGCGGTGCGTATATCGAATTTTCCTCAACCGGAACAGGGAACAATGCTGAGGTGACAGATGTGACTGTGACGGGAAACCGGGTTACGAACGGAACAGGAGGCGGTCTGTATTTCTATAAGGGCAGCGTAGTCGTTTCCGGAGGGACATTCAGTGAAAACTATTCTAGGGCAAATGGTTCGGTCGTGGCGCTGGGATTAAATACTGTTGCAAGTAGTTCTTCGATAAGTGAAACAACATTCACAGAGAACAGTACCGTAAGAGGAAGCATGATCTATATAAATGCTTCCACGGTTACGCTTTCTGGAGTGATTGTGGAACAAAATACCGGTGCAAATTATAATGCGGCAGGTGTGTATATCTACGGAAACTGTACAATCACCCTGAAAGATGGATGTGAGATAAAGGACAATCAGACAAGCGGCATCTACAAAAATGGCAACAACGGGACTCTGACCCTGACGGATACGGAGATTTCGGGCAACTCCTTCTATGGTATTTATTCAAATGGGAAACTGAATGTAGAAAAAGGGACCGTGATTTCCGGGAACGGAGACAGCGGAATATACGCTGGCAGCGGCACGGTGACCATGGAGGATGGGGAGATATCCGGCAACACGGCAGTGAGAGGCGCCGGTATCTATGCGAACGGCACAGTGACAGTAAATATTTCCGGCGGAACGATCACCGGAAACGAGGCGACCGGCACATCCACTACCAGCAATAGCCTGACAACCTATTATGGAGGGGGAGGTATTTTCGCGAAAGGAACTTCCGCGACTGCCATGGCGACAGTGAATATCTCCGGCGGAACCATCACCGGGAATTCAGGAAACTATGGCGGCGGGATCAGTGCGAACCATTATTCGAAGGTCACTGTCACCGGAGGCACTGTTACAGGAAATACCGCAGCCGTTTACGGAGGAGGCGTTTATCTGGCGAGCAATACGGCGACACTTACTCTCGGCACAGTATCGGAAGATGACGATGGAGCGGAAACCGTATCTTATGATGGGTGTTCCGGCATGCTCTATGGTAATTCGGCAGGACTCGGGCAGGATGTTTACGCGCTCTATTCTTCTTCCTACGCCAACACGTACCTTTACCTGATTGATGCTGAGACCATGATGAGCAGCAGTAATTATGAAGGCATTGGATGGTACAATGAGTCCACCATGATAACGACAACGGATACCATCGTCTATGCACCTGTAAAGAGGGCTTATCCGCTGACGCTTGATTTCACATCGAAGACAACCGTGGCGGTGGTGTGGTGTACTGATTTGGATGGAACCGACACTGCCGGGTATCAGGAGTTTACTTCTGTGCAGGACGCATTTGACGCGATCCTGGCGGATGAAAAGGCCGGGACGGGACTTTATTGTACCAGTGAGATCACAAGCCCGGAGGTCATTCTGGTTGATGATGTGAAAGAGAGCGTGGAGGTATCTTCCGGCACGACGGCGATATTGAATCTGAATGGCTACACGCTCACAGGATTTTCGACCGCAATCGAGTGCTATGGCACTCTCACAATTAAGGATGTACAGTATACCGATACGGATGATACAGCGAGTGAGTATTATAATGCGAACTATAGTGCTCTGGTGTCTATCAATCAGTCTCTTCATGCTGATTCGGAAGGGACGACCACAAAGACCGGCGCGGGAAAGGATGAGACTGACACGGGTTATACCGGCACGATCACCGGCACGGCGTCCACGAACGGAGGCGGCATTTATGTCCATTCCGGCGGAAATGTGACTATGGTCAGCGGGCAGATCGCAAACTGTACTGCCGGCGGCAGTAACACGGGTACGGCTTACGGAGGAGCCGGGGTGTACATTGAGGGCGGCACATTTACGCTCACGGGGACAGCTTCCATCAACAATTGTTCCACCAACGCCTACGGAGCGGCAGTCTATTTGACGACTGCGGCAGGTTCCTTTATCATGTCGGGCGGCACCATCTCGGACAACACAGCGGTGGGTGGTGCGGTCTATGTGGCGAACGGCACGTTCAAGATGACCGGCGGCGAGATCACGGGAAATACTGCGACATCCTATGGCGGCGGCGTTTATGTAGGCAGTTCAGGGAAAGTGACCGCTACCGGCGGCGAAATCACGGGAAATACGGCGGCGCAGCGCGGCGGCGGTATCTATATGGGAGGTACCGTGAATCTTTCCGGTGTTACCGTATCAGACAACACCGTAACTGCCGCGCTCAGTTCGACGCAGACTACGGGATCGGGCGGCGGCATCTATGTGGCCGGAGGAACCCTCACGATTAAGACCGGTACAAAAATTACGGGCAATACGGCGTCCCGGGGCGGCGGTATTTTCCAGAGCAGCGGGACAATTACGATGTCTGGTGGGCAGATCACAGGGAATATGGCGGACTACGGCGGCGGAGTCGCCCAGTATTCTTCCGGGTCGGGGACATTTAAGCTTTCCGGCGGCGTCCTTTGTGACAATACCTCAAATTATACGGTTGGCAACGATGTGTATTCAACAACAGACAGCGGCACGGTGGGTACGGGTTCCTCAAAGGTTACCCTGATCCGCGCAGCTACTATGTCGGAATCTGGATACGAAGAGGATTATAATGTCTGGAGAGACGACACATACAGTGGCGATGAGGAAAGCGGGAGCTATATCGGTGACGGTCTGTATGTAACCGAGACAGTTTCCTCCTACAACGGCGTGCGGCTGACAGCGGCAAAATACGGGGAGACGGAGGAGGAAGAGACAGAAACCTCCAGCCTGTCCGTAAAAGAGATTATTATTGATGATTCAAATAATGGAATTGTGGACGGCACGTCTGTGTGGGATAGTGACGGCGCGGTGACGGCATATGAGACCGGCGAAACCACAAACGAAACTTGGTCTGCCACGGGTAATGTGACGAAGAATCCTCTGGCAAAGATGTGGACGGCGGGGAGTGATGCAAATGCTGGAAATGGTCTGGTGCGCAGTTTCGACAGGGTCACTTATTACTGCGCTGCCAATACGCAAGGCGTAGATGTTGAGGATACAGAGGATAGGGTGAAGCTTTATGTGCAGGTAGAGATTCCTCTTTCCAATGACCAGGCTGAGCTTGTCTATGTGAATGGCCTGGATTCCTATGAACTCACGGAATCCGATGATGGCGAGGCTCAGATCCTGACAGGATACATAGAAGTCAAGGAAATGACCGGATATACTCCATTCGCGATCGCAGTCGATGTGAAAGCAATGAAAAATGGAGAACTTGTAAAGCCTGTATTTACGTCCTGGATTGAAGAAAATTCAGAGAATAAGGAGACACCTGCCACATTTACGCCTGCTGCCGTAACAGTATCCGCAACCGGCAAGTACAATGTGACTCTGGAGAAGAATTCTACGCTGAACTATACCGGCTATTTTGACATGACGACCGGCCAGGAGACAACAAAGTCGGAATATGAGAACAATAATGATGACGGCCATATTATTTACGGGACCATGCTTGGTTATGGCGTGACGCTGTCCCTGTGGAATGACGCTACAAACAAAGGAATGAAAGGAGTGGAAATACCGGAAGGGGAACTTTCATTTGACTTTTCCCTCAAGAGCACGATAACCCTGAATGCGCTGGATGACAGCGGCGATGATGACGATGGAACCGATTCGTCAGACGCAGACAGTATAAGCGTGGCGCCGTATATCTGGGCCTACAAGGCCAATGAAAATACAGATACGGGAAGCAATCTGTCCGGTACGATTAAGAACGCCAACATGAACTGGAATGACGAGGATGATCTGACGAGTACGACGCAGTACGCGTATGACGGAGCGCCGTATAATACGTGCGGCATTTCCTCCACATCTTCTTATCTGACCTGCTATTCCGGAGGTTCCTGGTCGGCATCCGGCAGCAACCCTGAGAGCGAAACTGCAGAATCCACGACAGTTACCTTTACTGTCAGCGGCTACACAATTGACAGTACATTCGAGACAAGCTATCCGACCAGGATGTCGGATAACAATACATACAGCAATTTTAACAATAAATATACAAGAGCTTTTTCCGCAGGCTATATACAGGTGATTGTGCCGGTCAATGATATTCTTACAGCGGATGTGGACGAGGGGACTTATGTGTCGATCGAGGTTGCGGCGCTTGTCTCAGACCTGGCCCTGACGGCGGGAAACGGAGGCGTTGTAAATCAACTGGTTGAGTCAGATCTTGAGTCAATCACAGCCTGGTATGCTTCGGAAGGAAGCGATGCATATAAGGATCATGCCACCAATGAGGTAAAATATAGTGACAACTATGTATCGGAGACAACCGGCCTGTATCTTTTCTCGGAAGGGGATGAGGTACTGATAAAAGCAAACTATTTCCGCAATTCGACAGATAGCGCAAATCTTCCGTCTACACGCTCGAATGGAAACGGCTCTGCCCTGCTGGGAAGCACTGTGTATGTCGGAAGCTATCTTCAGTTTGGCAGCAGCAGAATCGACGCTTCGACAATGCAGGATGAGCAGGAGATTACAAACCAGGTGGAGTACAATTACCTGACCGCAATCAATGTCCTGCAGAAGTTTGACTCGAACGCCTATACGCCCGTGGGTACGAGTGAAGCGATCGTGGATCAGAAATATTCGCTTACCGGGACATCAAACTACATCACGGAGAGCAGTACGTCGGAGCGAATCTTTCGGATTACGACGACCGAGTCAGCGACCGACTGGGATGGCTATACGAATAAAACCATGAGCTATACCCTGACCATTCTGTACGCTGCGAAGCCGGACGGTTCGGCATGGAAGTATGCGACAGATTCTGCGGGATACCAGTCACCGGTCGGTGATATGGATAACTATAACGAGGAGGATCTGATCTATTTTAGGACGCTTGACGAGCTGTATTCTTGTTTCGGGTATGATGACGACGGAAATCCGAAAGGCGTATGTGTCGGCATCCTTTATGAGTTCCGCGACTGCTGCATCCGGAATGATCGGACAATTGACATTGTGGCGAAAATGAACGTGACGGACGATTATGACGCAGTCGGAAATACGTATTGCATTACCAATGACGTACTCGGCTGGACGACTTATCGCCCCACTTATAAAGCGGCTCTGGAGGCGGGGACGCTGGATAAGATCTTGTATGATTTTTCGTGGAGCGATGTAACTTATGCCAGCCAGAATGGAACTACCGCTTATGGAACAGGGGGAGGACCCGTGCCAGAAAGCTATACCACCGCGAAAAAGAATTATGTGGAGGTGGATGGTTATACTTATGACGGGGCCGCAAGAAAGACGAATTATTTAACCGACTACATCAAGACCGAGTATTCCGGCGGTTATATGCTGAGCACTACGCATTTATCCGGCTGGTATTATGGAAATACACTCCTGATTTATACTCTGGATTCGGATATCAGTATTGATGTAACGGACAAGGCTAGCAAGGATTCGAACGATACGAAGTATTATTACAATATCAATAACGGAGAATGGACGGCAAACTTCAAGGTAACTCCGAGCATAGGACTGGACACCTCAGTCTCAAATGATATTGTGCTGAACGGGGAGACCGCAGTGAACGTAACCGTCAGCATTACGCTGCCCGAATATCTGAGTTATAACGATGGGACACTTGTGTTTGATTATTCTAAATCAGATTATGAGGAGGGCGAGCTGGACTGGGCGGTCGTGTATGTCAAAAACAGCGACGGTACGTCAACCATTACCCTGACGACGACGATTTACGATCCCGATAAAGAACTTCCATCATTTTCCTACTGTGCGACCATAGGGACGCCGGGCGACAGTGCCTCGATTCAATCGATTCTCAACAAGACCCTGACGACGAAGGCAGAAATATACATTGCCTATGAAAGTGAGGGTGAGGAAGAAAAAATAGGAGGAGTGACAAAATACGATACGGCAGGGATTGTGCCGACCGGTTCCGCACAGGACTACATCTGGGTCGAAGCGGAAGGAAAACAGGAGCTCGGCGAGGATCTCGTATTTAACCTGAACTATAATTATGCCGAGGGTTCTTACAATACCGTGGAGATCGGCACGCTTCTGCCCTATAACGGCGATGGCCGTGGAACCTCCTTTACCGGGGCGTATAAGGTATCCAGGATCACACTGACATTTACGGATGAAGAAAGCTACAAGGCATATATAGGTTCTTATGAGTCAACAGATCCAGCTACTTCAACGACTGGAAAACTGCTGTACTACAGCGAAATTCTGTCATTTGAATCAGATAACACGGGTGAGATAACCAATCTGACAGACATCATGAGTTCTTTGTCAGGCGGAACAGCGTTTTCAGCATCTCCGATTACTGGTACTGGTACAGATGAGAGTGAAAATACAGTATATACGGTTACCTATTCCCTGACGGAGGAAGAGCAGACTGCGCTGACGCAGCTTTCAACAAAGAGTGGCGGCTCTGGACTGTATGTTTATCTGCCGTCGGTAGTGCAGAATGATACAGTGACGATCAGCGTGACGCTTCAGCCTGCCACGACGAGTACGGCCGGATATGTCAGCCTGCTTGAGGACAGTGTGGATGAATCCGTGCAGGCGGGAGGAAATATTTATTACGAGAATATGTTCTACCGCCAGTATTCGAGCGTTAGCGGAACGACTTACAATTCATACCTGAGCAATTCCGCATATATTACAATCGTCGAGCGGAAGCTGTCAGGAAGAGCATGGCTCGACCAGGACCGAAACGGAGCCTACAGCACTGTAAGCGGAAGTACGGATCGGGCGATGCAGGGGATAGAGGTATATCTGTACACGGATACTGCGCCGATTGAAAACGATGTGGTGACAAAAGAGACCGAAGCAGATGGTAGTGCTGTCTGGTCACAGAGCCTGAGTACAACGACGACCGACGAGAATGGAACCACTACCACTAAAACAAAAACCTTGTCTATTGGAACTGTCACACTGGAGAACGTGTATACCTCCAGTGGCACTGGTGAAATGGTAACACTTTACCCCGCACAGGATGTCCTTGGCAATCTGGTAGCTCCGGTACAGACGTCATCTACCGGCCTTTATACCTTTGAGAACCTGGCGGCCGGGAATTATTACGTGGTATTTAAGGACAGCGACGGTTCCTACACGGTTGCGGCAAATGGAAGCAGCGAAGCGGAAGATACGCCGATCGCATTTTCAAAGCTCAGCGTGACAACCACAGCGAAGGCTTCCCTGTCCGGACCGTATAACAAATCGCTGCCGGACTATGATACATCGTCAACATCCGGTATAACGCCGCTGGAGCAGGCCTACGCTTCAAAACTGATATCTGACGACAGCAGGGGAACGACGACGATTACAGCTAACGCAATTGAACTTCCGGAGATCAGCGAAATATCCGGGAATACCTATACGACATCAAACTGGAACGCAGGATTTTACTATATTGAGTTGAATCTTGAAAAAGTGTGGGAGAACATCATCAGCGGGATTGAAGAAGGAACCGCAGTAACGTTTGAAGTCACGGGAACCATGACAGACGACAGTGGCAGTGAGCCTGATGCCACAGTGGTGGTAGATGATAAGTATACATTGACACAGGGGAGTTCTTCGACCAATGTCAGCGTTTCGAAAAATAATACCAAGGTCACTTCTCCGACGGTGACAGTAACTGATGACATAGCAACGGATGGTACAGTAACTTGGACTCTGGGGACGGTAGCGCTGCAGGCAAAGGATGCATCCGGCGAAATCAGCTACAGCATCACAGAATCGGCTGTGAAAACGGTAAACGAAAACGGCACAACAACAACCCAGGATCTCAGCGGCTTTGTGACCACTGTAGAGACGGAGGACAACAGCACATCCTCCTCGACCATATCGGTGACCGCGACTAATACGCAGGTTTTGTATGAGCTTGTGCTGTATAAGATCAGTACGAGTTCAGGTGGGCAGATATCGTATCTTTCTAATGCGACATTTACACTGTACACGGATTCAGGTTGCACGACAGAAGTCCCTTCGACTGAGATTTCTGCAGGCAGTGCGTCCGCAACTTCCGGCGCGAATGCTTTAAGCACTGCGACAAGTGCTGAGAGCGAGACCGGAAAACTTTACATCGGAAAGATTGCCGCGGGCACCTACTATCTGAAAGAGTCTGCCGTACCGTCTGGGTATACGTTGAACCAGAGTGTGTGGAAGATAGTTATTTCGTATAATAAAAACGATCCAACGACACCGGTTATCACCGTGACATTGGTGAAAGATGAGAATGGAAATGATGTATCTAATCAGACGCCTTTCACTTTGGACACTACGTCTACGACAGGCGGAACGGATACATACTACCTTGCTTCCGATTCCTCCTCGGCTGTTAACGGTACGTGCACCCTGTACACGCTTTCGTTCCAGATGAAGAATGTGGTTACATATTCCCTGCCAGCGACTGGCTCCGTCGGCATCGTATGGCCGACACTTGCAGGCATTGCGCTGATGCTCGCGGCGCTGGTGATGAACGAGAGAAAAAGGTGGGGAGCGAATGCGTGAAAAGCAGATACATAAAAGAAAAATTCTGGGAAACTGGATGTGTGGGAAACAGCAACTGGGAGTTCCGACGGGGGGGTGAATGATGAGTGAATGAAATACAGATACGGGAAATGGAAAAGAGTGAAAAACGGGTGTGCAAACGGCGGATACGAAAAATGCAGGAGTGTGAAAGATATTCCGGAAAAGTCCGCGATGGATAAACAACAGAAATGACAGAAAATTATAAGCGATAAGCTACTGTAAACCATGAGAAACGATAGACCGGGCGGCCAAAAGCGCCTGCGAAAGCATTGCCCCGGTGAAAGCACAAAAACAATGGTGCCAGATAGACACCATGAAAATTAAGAAGGAGAGGTAAATGAGCATGAAAAAAATGTGGAAAAAGATGATGCCGCTTTTGGCGGCGATTTCGCTCTCGCTCGCAGCGGGGGGGGGTGACGGCCGGAGCGACAGAGACAGAGCAGCTGGAGGCTGAAACTGAACAAGGCGGAAGTGAGTACATAGTAACGAACACTGCGACGGTCACGATTGATGGAACTTCCGCATTGAGCGGCAGCAGCGTATCAATCAGCGATGTGACATTTACGACTTATCGGGTATTATACGCAACCTACGATGAAGACTCTAATGCATTTGAGTGGCATTTAACAAATTGGGCTGCAGATGCTCTTGTAAAGACAAGCGGTGCCGATGGTATAACTACGTTTGCTACGGAGGAGGCGGCAATTGCCGCCATCAGTGGGATCACAACCAGTGGTACAGGTACATCATCAACTACCGAACAGAATGCCATTATCAATTATCTGGCTTCTTATGTAAAAACTGCTAGTCCTGCGATATCAACATATAGTGTTTCATGGAGTAAAAGTGGAAATAAAGCAACGAAAAACCTTCCAGTCGGTGGCTATCTGGTGCTTGCGGGCAACTCGAATATGTCTTTCCTTAACATGTTTGTCAGTGTTGATGTAGAGGGTACCTCGGGAACGGCGAGCAATCAGTGGATTGTAAGTGCCAATAATGTGGTGCTGAAAGGAAAAGTAATCAGCATTGAAAAAGGTGTGAATGATAGTGGTACCTCATCAACTTATAGTGATACTGCTGACGCTCAGGTTGGTGATACGGTATATTATGAGATCACCGTACCCGTGCCGCAGTTTGCGATCGATTGTAAAACTTATCTGTTCCAGATTGTGGATACGCCGTCAAATGTCGCTATTGACTTCGACAGTGTTACGGTCAAGGCCGGGACATGGAGTGCTCAGAACACAGTAGATCCTGGTTCTGCCACTTTGCTGTACAGGGCTGTGTATAACAGTAGTTTGGATACGTGGAGTTATGTAGATACCTCTAATACCTCTGATCCGAAGAATGCGGGTGGTTATACCGCAGTTCTGTCGTCACAGGATAGTTCTCTGACGATTGATTTCTCGGATCTGTACTTGGCTACATTTTATGACGCGACCAGTCAGACGTATCCCTATGACTACGTTTATATTACTTATTCTGCCGAAGTGCTTTCCACAGCGGTAACGACACTTGAGACAGGTAACGGAAATACAGCGGAGCTAACTTATGGATCAAGCTATACAACATCAGTGGATCATAATGAGGGTGAAAGTAAGGCGAAAGTAAACACGTATCAGCTGAAATTGACAAAAACAGCAACTAACGGTACGAATACAACTCTTTCAAATGCTGAATTTGAAGTGTTTTACTATGTCACAGAAGGTACCGGTGTTGACACAAAAGTGACAGAGTATACGTTAAGTTTCATTCAGAATTCAGATGGAAGCTATGAAGTGGTAGACTCCACGGATACGCCAACCTCAACAACCGTGAAAACAGATGACAACGGAACGCTCACACTGATCGGTCTGGATTCGGATAAGGTCTATTACATTCAGGAGGTAGTGGCGCCGTCCGGATACTCGTTGAACGAAAACGTGGCAACATTCAAAATAACAGTTGATAATAGTGTGTCTCTGAGCAGCAGTGACAGCGTAGAGTACACTGGTTTTGAGCGCGGAGATCAGACTGGAACGAATGCGGAGCCTGGCGGCTCCAGCAAGACAGTAGTTTCAACGAGCAAATCGTGGACAATTGGCACTGACTCAGTTACTGTTGGAACGGAGAGTGTCACAGAAGTAAGCCTGACCGTGACGGATACAAAAATTGCAGCCCTTCCCGCAACGGGTAGCGTTGGTATTATCGTATTTACGATTGCCGGTGTGGCGATCATGATATTAGCTTTGATTTTGATCAATGGCGGAAAAAGCAAAGAAAAGGCAGGACAGGGAATGAAGAGATAAAAATTTCATTGTTCCTGCTCTGTATGGAAATCAATCCTTTGGTTTCCGGGAACGCTGCTTTGACCGCATTGAGAAAGTGAATCATAAAAAAGCAGCGGAGACTGCTATCGTAAATCGTAATATTCGATAGCAGCTCCCAGAAACTGTTCATGGCGTGCCCTTCTAGGACACCCCTGTATTCTCGGTTTCTTAATAGTAAATCGGGAATCCAACCGGTGCCGGATGGACACCGCCAAAGAAAAGGAGAGATTTACATGAAGAGAGTATGGAAAAAAATGGCAGCATTGCTCATGATGATGGCGATGGTATTTGGAATTAGCATCATTGCAGAAGCAGCAGCGTCAACAACAGGTGCTGGTGAATTGACAACTCATACGTTATACACCGTGGCTAATGTGGTATCTAATACCGCCACAGTTGAAATTAGTGGTATTGATACACAGGCGGATGCAGTAAGCTTTAAAACATATCAAGTAATTTATGCCACCTATGACAGCACTTCCAATGAGCTTGAATGGCATTTGACTGATTGGGCGACTACAGCATTAAGTAGTACTTCTTATACGACGGATGATGTGATTAAGGCGTTGGCAATTGGTTCAACACCGTCTGCGTCCACTACGGGGCAAAGCACTACCGAGCAGAGCGAAGTCATAAATGTTTTGGCGGCTTATATCGCAGCTAATAATACGGTATCCACTTATGCGACACTGACAGGAGATTCTGCAGCTGAATTTACAACCACTTCTACGGGAACTGCCTCTACTACAGCGACTCTGGCGGTCGGTGCGTATCTGGTGATTCCGACCTGTGCGAATATGTCTTTTTTGAATATGTTGGTGAGCGTGGATGTTGATGGAACCACAGGTAACACTGGAACAACCGCAAAAGATGGATGGGTGCTTACTTCAAATGGAGCGGTGCTGAAAGGCAATCTTTTGTCAGTTAGTAAAACAGTGAGCGATACTGAGAACGGAACCTATGGTGAAACCGCTGATGCGCAGATCGGAACGACAGTATATTATCAACTCAAAGTGTATGTGCCGAAGTTTGCGGAAAATGACAGCGAAAAAATCTTTTATGTAGAGGATACAGCAACAAACCTGAAAATTGATGCAACCAGTGTGAAAATTTTAGCCTATGGTTGGGGTGATGAATTAATTGCCTGTAATGATATAACAGCTTCTGATGGTACAGCACAATATTATGCATCGACTGATTCTACGGGAAGTAAACTGACCGTTATATTTTCAAACGCTAAGTATCCCTATTATGATAGAACTTTCTATGATGATTCGGATGGATCTTATCCGTATGACTATGTGATTATTTCGTACAGTGCGGAACTCCTAGATGAGGCTGTTGTAACTACAGGAAATAAGAACAGTGCAACCATGACGTATGATTATGATAACCATACTTCTGTTACAACACAAGCAGTTACGACCGCTGTATATACCTATGAGGTAGACCTGACAAAACTCGCGGAAGGAACGACCACGACATTGTCAAATGCATCCTTTGAAATAACCGACAGTAATGGAAATAAGCTTAATTTTACTAAGGATACTTCAGCAAGCACAGATGATCTCCCGGTATATCGGGTAGCTGACACGTCAGTAGCGTCTAAAGATAAGAGTCCAGTAATCACCACAGGTACAGATGGGGTAAGAATCATCGGATTAGATGAAAGTGTAGCATATACGATTGTCGAGACAGTGGCACCTTCCGGATATACGTTGAACACGAATACGCTGACATTTACAATTACAGATATGACATCTGATGCAGATGCTTCACCGAATGGGACTATTGATGTAATTACTTTGGCGGAGAACCAGGGAAATACAACGACTTTGAACTGGTCAACAAGTAATGACGAGAAAGATTGGCCGACTGGACGGACATGGAGTGTCAGCCTTACACCATCATCCACAGGAGGTTTTGGTATGTCAGTCACTGATACCAAAATCGCTGCTCTCCCGGCCACCGGTAGCGTCGGCATTATCGTCTTCACTATCGCTGGCGTAGCAATCATGATTCTGGCTCTGGTGCTGATCAATTCAGGCAAGAGCAAACAAAAGAAAGCTTGAGAAAAGGGACAAAGAGGTAGCGAATGAGTAAATTGGGAACTTCGTTTGAAGCAGTGAAAGAGGATTTGCTGACAGACGGCGAATTTAAAATGGAATATGAAAGGCTGCGGCCAGAGTATGAGGCGATTCGACGGATTGTTACAGACAAAAGAGAACAAAATCTGATTTAGACGGAGTTCCCGGAGAAAGATGTCATTCGTACAAATTATGAGATAAAAGAAAGTGATTAGAACATAGTGATCAATGTCATAAACTCGAAATTTTAGGAAGTTTGTGGAATGAATGCAACAAACCTTGACTTCTGCATCCTTTTATGACATACTTTCTGTCAGAAAGGTGGTGCGGCGTCTATGCTCAGGCATGAATTAAAGAAGCGGGATTTGTACCTTGACAAAATGATTGCTTTTCAGGATACAGAAATGATCAAGGTGATAACCGGTATCCGTCGCTGCGGAAAGTCCAGTTTAATGAAGCTTATGATAAGCCATTTGAAAGAGAGTGGCATTCCAGAGCGGCAGATCATTGAAATGAATTTCGAGTCGATGGCGTTTGCCGATATGACTCCCAGAGATTTTTATGAGTATGTGAAAGAGCGTATTATCCCTGATAAACGGATGTATTTGTTTTTTGATGAAGTACAAAGGATTACCGGGTGGGAAAACGCAGTGAACTCATTTCGGGTCGATTTTGATTGTGATATTTATATCACAGGCTCAAACGCGTACCTTTTGTCCTCTGAATTGTCTACCTATCTGTCGGGGAGATATGTGGAAATTAAGGTGCTTCCATTGTCTTTTCAGGAGTTTCTGGATTTTCATGGATATGCCGTGACAGAAAAAAAGACGCCTTCCGGCGCTGCCCGGAAGCGCATCATTGATGCGGATAGCGATGTCTATGACGCCAGAGAACTCTTTGGGGAATATGCCCGTTATGGCGGGATGCCCATGCTTGCTGATGTCGGTCTGGAACCGGATCGTGTTGCGGCCGCGCTGGATGGTGTGTATTCGGCAGCAGTGGTCAATGATATTCTGGAACGGGAGCGGCGTAAGGGGCAGCATATGATCACAGACCCGGTTCTGCTCCGGAAGATCATTATGTTCCTGGCTGATAATATTGGGAGTAATGTTTCTGCCACCTCCATTGGGAATACGCTTACAAACGAGGGCCTGCTTGAGGATGGGAAGCGGAAAGCCAAACCCGCTGTCAGGACAATACAGGCATATATTGAAGCATTAAAGGAAGCATATGTTTTTTATGAGATAAAGCGTTTTGACATCCGGGGCAGAGAATACCTGCGTACGCTTGGCAAGTATTATATTGTCGATACAGGGCTGCGCAATTATCTCCTGGGATATCGGGACGGAGACACCGGGCATATTTTGGAAAATATTATCTTCTTCGAACTGATGCGGCGCGGATACGATATTGCGGTAGGTAAGATTGATAACAAAGAAGTAGACTTTATTGCGACAAAAGCCGACGAGAAAAAATATATCCAGGTCACGGAGAGCATGAATGCTCCGGAGACACGAGAACGCGAGCTTGCGCCGCTTCGTAAGATAAAGGATAACTACGAAAAAATTGTGATTGCAATGGAGTGTGATATGCCTCAACCGCAGGATGGCATTAAAATAATTCGTGCAATGGATTTTCTTCTGGATGGCTGACCGTGTTCCGGGGGGACGATTGACAGATATACTGGTCATGAAACGCTGGATTGATGTGTAAGAGGTTTTGTGATAAGATAAATTATTGTAACTGTGAAAGCACTGAACAGTTACAGATTATCTGTATTCGGATGTGAGACTGGAGGTGAGCGGTGTGGGGAAATTAAGGATGCCGATTGGCATTGATGATTTTGGAAAGCTGCGCACGAATAATTTTTATTACGTAGATAAAACCGGCATGATAAAAGAGCTTTTGGCAAATTGGGGAGAAGTAAATCTTTTTATACGTCCGCGCCGCTTTGGCAAAAGCATAAATATGAGCATGCTCAAATATTTCTTTGAAATCGGCACAGACAAGAGCCTGTTTGATGGGCTGGCAATATCAAAGGAAACAAAACTGTGCGAGGAATACATGGGGCAGTATCCTGTGGTTTCAATCACATTGAAACAGGTGACGGGAGCAACGTTTGAAGATGCAAAAAATAACATATGGGATGTGATCAGTGAAGAAGCTATCCGATATTCGGTTTTATTGAAATACGAGGATGTCGCGGAATGGGATAAGTCTCGTCTTCTGGATATTATTAACAGGAAAAGAGGACTGGAAAGCTCATTAAAACTCTTATCAAGACTTCTTAATGAACATTACGGTAAAAAAGTCATTATATTAATAGATGAGTATGATGCACCCCTTCAAAAAGCATACGAGAACAATTATTACGATGATATGGTTGGACTTATCCGCCAGATCTTTGGCTATGCTTTAAAATCGAATGAGTCCCTGTTCTTCAGCGTGCTGACAGGGTGTATGCGGATCTCAAAGGAAAGCATTTTCTCCGACCTCAACAATCCCAAGCTTCACTCAATCAGCGATGAGCGTTTCGATGAATGGTTTGGGTTCACGGATGATGAAACCGTTCGGATGTTGAATTACCTTGGATTGACGGAATATTATGAGGTTACAAAGGAATGGTACGATGGCTATCGGTTTGGTGAACAGAGTGTGTATTGTCCATGGGATGTTATCAACTGGTGCGACCAGCTTTTGAATACATCAGACCGCATCCCGCAGAATTTTTGGGTAAATTCCGGTTCGACGGATATTATTCGCCAGCTGGCAGAACAGGCGGACAGCATTACCCGCGACCAGATTGGTGTTTTGATAGAAGGCGGGACAGTCCGTAAAAAGCTGGTACAGGATTTGACATATAGAGATATGATGGATCAGCCGGATAATATATGGAGTATTCTATATACATCGGGCTATCTGACGCATCGTGCACGGTATGAGGATGGAAGCTGCGACCTGTGTATTCCGAATCGTGAAGTAAAGAACATTTTTATAACGAAGGTTGATTCCTGGTTTACAGCAAAGGTACTTGAAGATGAGGATGGACTAAAAGAATTTTTTGAGTCTTTTGTGTCTGGAAACGCGGAGGCTTTGGAAGACTGCCTCAATTTCCACCTTGCCGAATCGATCAGCTATCTGGATGGCGGAAATTATGAGGATAAAGAAACATTCTACCATGGTTTGCTTATCGGAATGTTCAGAACAAAAAAAGGTTGGGAAATTAAGTCTGAGCGCGAGGCTGGAAATGGAAGGGCGGATATAACTGTGTTTGATCTGCGTAAGAAAGAAGCATACATTATTGAAGTAAAATATTCAAAAGAGAATGCGGACCTGACGACGGATGCACAAGAAGCGATTGACCAGATTAACAGGCTTCATTATGATCAATACTTCAGTCAACGGCTGCCGAAGAGTATCAGACATTACGGAATTGCGTTCTGCCTGAAGCAGTGCAGGGTTTTGACAGAGTAAAAAGATTCTATCCTGGCAAATTTTGAGACAAAAGAAAGTGGTCAGGATATGATGATGAATGCCATAAACTAAAAAACAAGAAGTTTGTGGAATGAATGCAACAAAATTTGGCCAGAGATGTGGATATGCGAAGATCAGATAATTTTAAGAACAGCTACGAGAATAAGTTTGAAAAGCAGGATAAAAAAACCTCTGGAAATGCTTCTGGCAATCCCAGAGGCGCAGGTCGTAAGCGCCGCCTTTCACCAGAGCAGCTTGAGCAGATTCGGCAGGCGTACGCGGAAGGGAGAACGATTACTGAACTGGCAAAGGAGTATGGGATTTCGCGTCAGACTCTTTCCGGCTATTTGAATGAATCCCGGGAAGTAGAGAATGTGATCAAATCAGCCAGCAAATGGAAAAAGCTGAACCGGGAGTTTCCTTCGGAGCATCTTGAGAAATATTCCATGCGCATGGATTATATGTGCAGAGAAGAACTTTGTACAGTGATCCTGATTAGTTTCCGCGACCAGGAGATTCTGATCAGAAATCATACGATGGATGTGATTCACCGGGCATTTGGAATTAAGGAAAAACCGGATTGGAAAGATTTTGAGGAATTTCTGGAGGATCGCTGCTTTCCGAGAACTCGATTTCAGCTTCAAATGATACTCTCAGATCTGGGGTTGGATTTTTATGATCCTTTAGCAATAATTGAAAAAACGCAGGGAAAGATGGCAGAGGATCTCCAGTGGATTCGGATATGGTATTTTCGGGCGGGGCTGAATGAAGACACTTTGGTAGAATGATGGGAGAGAGGATTTATATGCATACGATAGAAATCCACACGGAGACGGTGCAAACCGGGGTCGGTCATTCTTCCAAAGGAAATCAAACGAAATGGATTCAGGATGGCTGGTGGTATAGGGCTGATGCACTTTGATATTTTGCTTGTTGATACTGGCTTTATGTGCTAAACTACTTTCATAGATCTCATTGCATTTTTCGGATATAGGAAGTGTAAAAGAATTTGTCTGCATGAACAGTATTTCTGCGTTGCGGTCAGAGAAAAACGGGGTGGCAAGCTGTGAAGTTGAAGAATGTAAATATCAAGAATTATAGATGCTTTAAAGAGACAGATATAGACTTTGATGATCACATAACGCTGATTGTAGGTAAAAATGGAGCTGGTAAAACAGCCATTCTGGATGCAGTGGCGGTTTCAATTAGTACATTTCTGCTTGGTATCGATGGTGGAGTCAGCAGGAGTATATTAAAAGAAGATGCCAGATATGAATTTCATGATTTGAATGGAACAGTTGATCCTCAGCATCAGTTCCCGGTAAGTATTGAGAGTAGAGGAGATTGCTGTGGTAAGCGTGATATAAATTGGCTTCGCTCTTTGAATTCTGCAAACAGTAAGACTACTACCAAAGATGCGTGTAAATTGACGGAGATTGCTATATACGTTCAAAATCAGATTATGACTGGAGATAAGACACTGGTTCTTCCGCTTCTCTCTTATTATGGTACTGGACGGTTATATGCTCAGAAAAAAGGAAAGCGTAATATGCAGTCCTTGACGGAGTTTAAGCGTCAGGTCGGATATGTTGATTGTATGGCTGCAGAGTCAAATGAAAAATTAATGCTGAGCTGGTTTCAGAAGCAGACATTGAAGAGCCTGCAGGAACAGCAGAAAACGGGTGTTTTGGCAGCATCATTGCTTTTAAAGACGGTGGAAAAAGCGATATGTAAAAGTTATGAGAAAATCAGTGGGGCAAGTAATGCATCCCTTGTTTTTGATTTGGATACGCATAAACTGATTTTGGAGTTCCAATCATCAGATGGCAGCATCCAAAAGTTCGCGATGGACGAGATGAGTGATGGCTACAAGAATACTTTAAGTATGATTGGAGATATTGCATATCGTATGGCGGTTTTGAATCCCACTTTGGGAGAACGGGTACTGGAAGAAACGCCGGGGATTGTATTGATTGATGAAGTAGATCTCCATTTACACCCGCAATGGCAGCAGACGATTCTGAAAGACTTGCACGAAGTATTCCCGAATATCCAGTTTGTCGTCACTTCACATGCACCAGCGGTTATCAATTCAGTTCCAAGAGAGCAGATTCGAATTTTGGACAATGGAGAAATTTATATGCCGGCAGCTGAAACCTATGGACGGGATGCGAATTCTATCTTAAGAGAGGTTATGAAGGTATCGGAAAGACCGGAAGATGTCAAGAGAAAATTGGATATGTTCTACACTTGCATGGATGAGAAAGACTATAATACAGCAGAAGAAGTATTGATATCAATAGAGAACATTGTTGGGACAACAGATCCTGACATCGCAGCGGCGAGGACGTCCCTGGAACTGGAAAAACTATTGGGGGAATAGTCTATGATCGTAGTAAAAAGAGGAAAAGAACCAAACAGTCTGCTGGAATTCCGTAAGCAAAATCCGGAAGCAGATTATGAGGATACTCCATCTAATGTATTAAATGATATCAGAACACAGATGTGGAGAGAGCAAAGACATCTGTGCGGGTATTGTATGAGGAGGATTAACAGCCCGGATGTCGAAAGAATTGAACACTGTATTCCAAGACATCCAAAAGGTGAAGCAGCACACGATAAGCAGGCTGCGTTGAATTATAAGTGGATGCTTGGCGTTTGTTATGGTAATAGCCTGAATCGAGGGGTGAAGCCAGAAGAAATAACGTGTGATGCCCACAGACGTAATATTGAATTGACAATCAATCCCTATGACGAAACATCAGTTAGAAAGATTAAGTATAAGGCAGATGGAAGAATTTATTCAGAGGATCCGGAGATTAACAAAGATGTGACAGAAACTTTAAATCTTAATTGTGAAGCTGTATCATTACCTCAGACACGGAAAAAGTGTTGATGGCAGAGAAAGCCAGAATTGCAAGGAAGTGTAAAGGAAAGACACAGGATGCATATATGCAGGAGCTGAGACGTACATATGTAAGCTTAGTAAATGAACGGAATTTGACGCCATATTGCGGAATTATTATTTCCTGGTTGGAGGATAAACTAAAGGGTAAATAAAAATTCAGTGCGACGGCCTTCATGAGAAAAGGAATTTTGCAATGAGGAAGATCAGCTTAAGAAAGAAAACGGCCGCGGGCAGTGGAAGGAACCCAGCGCTGACCCTGCTGTTTGTGGTGGGTTTTCTGCTGGTGCTGTATCCGGTGTTTGGCAACCTTTGGAATGCGTACCGGCAGCAGCGGCTGTCCAATACCTATGAGGCAGAGGTGGAAAATCTGACGCAGGATGAGTACGCGGATGAATGGGCGGCGGCGGAGGCTTACAATGCTGCGAATTCCCCGATCTGGGTGCCGGATGCGTTTTCGGATGAGGAAGTAGAGGCGGATGAGGAATACGAAAGCCTTTTGAATGTGGCCGGGGACGGCATCATGGGCTATCTGGAGATTCCGAAGATTGATATAAAGATTGCGATTTACCATGGCACCAGCGATGAAGTGCTGACAAAGGGAGCGGGACATCTGCACGGCTCTTCTCTGCCGGTCGGCGGCGAGGGGACGCATGCGGTTATCGCGGCACACCGGGGGTTGCCGTCCGCGCCGTTGTTTACCGACTTGGATCTTCTGGAGATCGGGGATCAGTTTTATCTGTATGTGCTGGATGAGGTGCTGGCCTATGAGGTGGATCAGATTCTGATTGTGGAGCCGGATGAGACGGAGTCGCTCGTGCAGACGCCGGGCGAGGATTATGTGACGCTCGTGACCTGCACGCCTTACGGCGTCAATACCCAGAGGCTCCTGGTGCGGGGGCACCGGGTGGAATATACGGTGGAGCGGTACGAGGAAGAGGCAGACAAAAGCACTTCCTCTATGGCGACCAATTATGTGCTGGTGGCGCTGCTTGGGCTGCTTACGGTAGCGGTGGCGTCCGTGCTGATTCGGATGTATTATCGCAGGAAAGCAGAGCGCGCGGCGGCTGGGAACGTAGATGCGGCTGGCAATGAGGCGACGGCCAAAGAAAATCGTGACACAGTGACGTCGAAGAGTGAGAATCCGGCAGCGGGAGGAGACAGCTAGATGGGCGCGGACAGGGAACCGGAAAAACAACAGAAGGAGAAGTCGGGCTCCAGGGTCAATGTTCGAACCCTCCTGGGCATGCTGATTTTCGTGTTTGGACTGTGCGTGATACTTTACCCGGCGGTGAGTGATCGCTGGAATCAATGGAGGCAGTCGCGTCTGACACAGAATTATGAACAGACGGTGGAGCAGCTGCAGGAGGATGATGTATCGGAATTATGGGAGGCTGCGTGGGAATATAACGCGAATCTCACAGGAAATACGATTGGCGACGCGTTTGAAGGGATTGCTCTTACCGAGACGGAAGGGCTGACGGCTTCGGAGGCAGCTGCGGAGTCAGAAGATACTTCTGGAGCAGATTTGGTAAGTGATACTTCGGACATGGCTGCGGAGGCCGATGCGGAATACGAGACGGAGGAAGTTCTCTCCGCCTCGAAAGCGGATACCCTTTATCAATCGCTGCTGAACCCGGCGGGCGACGGCATTATGGGCTATCTTTCGATTCCGAAGATAGATGTTTACCTTCCGATTTACCATGGTACGGACGCGGAAGAACTGCAAAAGGGCGTCGGGCACCTTTATGGTACTTCGCTGCCGGCTGGCGGCGAGGGAACCCATACGGTACTCGCGGGCCACAGAGGGCTGCCCTCGGCGGCGCTTTTGACGGATCTGGATTATCTGGAGGAAGGGGATCTTCTCTATTTATATATACTGGACGATGTGCTGGCGTATGAAGTGACCGGCGTTGAGGTGGTAGAGCCGGACGAGACGGACAGCCTTGCGATTCAGGCGGGGGAAGATCTGATTACGATAGTGACCTGCACACCTTATGGGATCAACACGCATCGCCTGCTGGTACATGGCTCCCGCGTGGAATACGTTCCGGAGGAGGAACAGGAAACCGTCACACAGGTGCTGGATCTGCACAGCTTTGCGTGGATGGCGTATGGGCTTCCGGCAATTGGCATTGCATTTGTACTTTTGCTGGCCTTGCTGATGCGTGTTCGAAGAAAACGGCGGGAGCGGAGAAATCAGGAATAAAATTTGCCTGGACAATGGGTTCGTTATGTAACCTGTTGTGAGAGTGGCAGCAAAAATGGAGCGGAAGCTCTGAGATGAAATGCGCAGGAAAAGCTGAGGCGCGAGATTGATACAATCTGAGAAACAAAAGGGGGAACCGGAGATGAGGAGGAACGTGTATAGGAACAGATACAAAGGAATACTAACGGGATTCCTTTGTCTGCTTCTGCTCTGTGGGGTATGCCAGCGCGCAGGCGCGATGGAGACCGGAATTGATACATCAAAGACAGATGGAACGCTGACTGTCAGCTATATCTATGGAACGGATTCGGACACGGAAAAAAACACAGCCATTTCCGGAGCAAGCTTTCATATTTACCGCATCGCGGAGATATCCTCCGGAGGTGTGTACACGCTGGTGTCCGGGCTTGCGGACAGCGGAGTAACGAGTGACCAGCTCAATCAGATGGAGCACGCCCAGGAAATGAATAACGTAATCGAAGCGATAGCGTCTTTTCTGGAGGACGAAAAATCGGAACAGGCACATCGCGGAGCAGCATCCTTTACGGAATATCAGCAGGCAGCTACGGATGAGAACGGTGTCGCTAAATTCGAAAATCTGGAGGTCGGCCTTTATCTGCTGACTGCTGATGAATGGACACAGGATGACGTGACCTACAACAGTATTCCCTCACTTGTAAGCATACCAACGGCAGATGACAGCGGCACCGAGTGGGAATATGATGTGGCGGTCAGCGCAAAGGTGGAGGCAGTCTCAGCGAGCCTGGACGATGAAGAGCCATCGACCGGTTCCGGGAGTGATTCGCCGGAAGAGCCATCGACGGGGTCTGGGGAAAACCCGCCGGAAGAGCCATCGACCGGAACAGAGGAGAAACCATCGGAAGAAACCGAAGAGCCGACGACCGGGGAAACGGGCTCGGATGTCGAACCGGAGAGCGAATATCCGGCGGAACCAGATACCGAACCGGAGAGTGAATTGCCGATGGAGACGAATCCGGAACCGGAGAGCACGTCCGCTGAGGAGACGGAAACAGAAGGAATGACGGAATCAGAACTGACGACGGAAAGTGAAACGACGCCTGCGACTGAGGATGAGACGGATCCTGTGACCGAAAGTGAAACAGCGGTCGTGACGGAGAGTGAAACGACGGCTGTAAATGAGAGCGAGACGGCCTCGACTGCGTCGGAGACAGAGAGTGAAACCAGTACAGAAGCTGCGGTGCAGACGGGAGATACTACACCGCTTGAAACATGGATGCTTGTACTTGTGTTCTCAGCCGGAGCTGTGATCCTGCTGGCAGTTCAGCAGAGACGGCGCCATGTGAGGTAAGAGGATTTTTCATATTTTCAGGATTTTAAGGTGCCAAATGGTTCTGCGTGCCAGTGGCACGCGTTCCGGTTCGGGGCGAAGCGAAGACCACAGGATGAGTATATTAAAAGGATGCATTGGGACAATTCCAATACATCCTTTTTAAACATTTCCTGTAACTGTAAAGATACTGAACAGTTACCATTTTCTTATCCGATAAACCCGACAGATCTCAGACTGCGTCCGCGACCGCCTCTTCGATGGTCTCTTCCAGATCTTCTGCTTCTCCGGCCGCAATCGCGTCGAGCGCTTCCTGCGGAACTGTGATCTCTTCTACATCATCGTAGGACATGGTGTAGTCCATGGACAGATCATTGATGATAAGCGTGACGATAGAGGTATCTCCTTCGGCAGCAAGGGATTCGGCAAGGTAATCATTCAGTGCGGTCATGTCGCTGTCGTTCAGGTCGATATGCATAGCTACCGGCAGGTAGGTTGTGGTATCTACGTAATACTCGATATTGACAATCAGTCCGTCGAGCAGCTCCAGAGCGGCATCCAGATCGGCATCTTCCGTAATCTCGGAGGCGTCTTCCCCGATTTCCGCAGCCAGTTCTTCTGCTTTTTCAAGGATGGTGGTTACCGTGGAGGTATCCATGGTGGTTGTCAGAAGATAGCATTCTGTGCCCTCGTAGTCTGCTGCTTCCGAAGCAAGGGTGAAATCAATCCCCCATTCGGTCATTTTGCTGTAATCCAGTGAATCAGTGAGTTCCATCAGTGACTGGATGTCAGAGTCTTCCATGGAGGCGGAAGAATATTCCCAGGTGCCCGCGCCTTCTTCATCCGAAGCAGAATCCTCTGTGTAGACGTAGACTTCCATCGTGTCATCACCGCTGACCATGTACATCTGCATATCGATGGTCTCGCCTTCTCCGAAGGTGGAGATCGTCATGGTGCCTGTCATTGCTGCGGCGAGCGGATCCGTCGTCGCCTGAATGTCATAGTCAGCGCCGACGTAGATGCCGATCGAGGAAGAGGTCGTATCGTCACTTACATTGATCGTAACGTCACAGTTCATGTCGAGAGAAGAAGTCGTACTTTCAACCGCCGCGGCATTTTCCTGTACCTTCGTCAGGACGCTTTCTGCCGTCTCGGCACTGTCAAAACCACACAGCATGGAGACACTGCCCAGTGCCAGAAGCCCGATTAACCATTTGTTTTTCATAAATTTTGATCCTTTCTTGTTTGTATTTGATATGCGCAAAACCTTCACGCGCAATTATACCATTCTGATTTTAAAGTGTCCACAGAAGATATTGGAAATAATGAAAATTAAGAAAAAGTTTTGCTCCTTTCTGGCGGAATTTGCGGTAAAAACAGCTTGAATTAATATTTCCTGGAGTGTACAATTGGTTACTGTCCACACCTGTCATGGCTGAAATGACGGATTGGCTCTGCTCTTTTTTCCTAACATGGTGCGGCACAAAAATACAGCTGGATATCTGGAAGGACGGTGCGCGTTTGCATTAGGAAGCTTTACCATGCGGCGGCGCCGGAGTGTACGCATTATGAATTATACAGAAGCGGTGGATTACATAGAGAGTACCCCGAAGTTTACGAAGAAAAATAACCCGGAAAATACACGCGAGCTGCTTTGCCGGATCGGGCGTCCGGAGAGAAAGATGAAGGTCATCCATGTGGCCGGGACGAACGGAAAAGGCAGTGTCTGTGCGTTTTTGTCGACCATTCTGACGGAGGCGGGACACCGCACCGGCCTGTTTACCTCGCCGCATCTGGTAGAGATTACGGAGCGCTTTGCGATTGATGGGGAGCAGGCGTCTGGGGAGGAATTTGCCCGCGCGTTTACGCGGGTGAAGCAGGTGATCGATGAGATGGTCGCGGACGGCTTTGCGCATCCGGCATATTTTGAAACGCTGTTTGCGGTGGGACTGCTGATTTTTGAAGAGAGAGAAGTCGAATACCTGGTTCTGGAGACGGGGCTGGGCGGACGGCTGGACGCGACAAATCTGGTGGAGCGGCCGATTGCCTGCGTGATCACGAGCATTAGTCTGGATCACATGGAGTATCTGGGCGATACGGTGGCAAAGATTGCGGGCGAAAAAGCAGGGATTATCAAGGAAAGTGTTCCTGTGGTCTATGACGGGCGCGATCCGGACGCGGCGGCGGTGATTGCCGCGCAGGCGGAGAAAATGCACGCGAGAGCATACCGCTACGACGCCTCGATGTGCCAAATACTGGGAAAAACCGATAAAAGCATTGATTTTCTGCTGGATTCCGGTTATGATGAAAAAATGAATGTGACCGTGCCATATCTGGCGCCCTATCAGGTGGTCAACAGCTCGCTGGCGCTGATTGCCCTGCGTGTCATCGACCCGGAGCGTACGATCAGTACGGCACAGGCAGCGGCCGGGATTGCCCGGACGCGCTGGCCCGGCCGGATGGAGACGGTGATGCCAGGTGTAGTGCTGGATGGTGCACACAACGCAGACGGGATTAAAGAATTCATCCGCACGATTCAGGGAGTATCGGGGAAGGTCTCGCTTTTGTTTTCCGCGGTGGCGGATAAAGAGTACGAAAGAATGATTCAGGAGATCTGCGAGGGCGTGAGCCTTTCTTCTGTGGTCGTGACGCAGGTCGGCGGTTCGCGTATTGTGCCTGCGGAAGAGCTGGCGGGGGTTTTTCGAAAATATACGTCCGCGCCGGTCACGGCTAAAGCAAATGTGCGGGAAGCGTTTGAGACGGCGCTTGCCGGACGGGGAGACGGGATGCTGTTCTGCGCCGGGTCGCTGTACCTGGTGGGAGAGCTGAAGGCGCTTCTGGCGGAGCGCAACGTTATATGCTGATGGCTGCGGCCGGAAGATATGATTTTGCAGATTCACAGGGGATTGCGTCAAGGCCTGCGTAAAATTTGTATAGGGGAATACACAGCAGGCAAAGGAGAGTACATATGATTAATTATGAGGAAGAACTGAAAAAATTTCACACCAGCATGGACGTCAATGAGGCGGAGGATGCGATTTACAGCCGGGATCTGACGGACATGAGTGATATTCTCAAAGAGATGCTCAGGGAAGAGAAGAAGAACAGAAAGCAGGGCAGCCGATGAAATGTATTTATTGTAATACTCCTCTCGGCGCGTCTGATTATTGTACGGGCTGCGGAGCCGATGTCTCGATACTGAAGCGGATTGTCCGCATTTCCAATCTTTTGTATAATGAGGGTCTGGAAAAGGCGCGCGTCAGGGACATGGAGGGAGCGATTACCTGTCTGAAGCGCAGCCTGAAGTTCAGTAAGGAGAACACCGACGCGCGGAATCTGCTGGGGCTGTGTTATTACGAGACGGGTGAGGCGGTCTCTGCACTCTGCGAGTGGGTTATCAGCAAAAATCTTCAGGCGGAGGACAACCTTGCCGATTATTATATTGACCAGCTGCAGAATAATAAGAACCGGCTGGATACCATCAATCAGTCGATTCGTAAATACAATCAATCTGTTCTGTATTGCCGGGAAGACAATGAGGACATGGCGATCATACAGCTGAAAAAGGTGATCAGCCACAATCCGAAGCTGGTGAAGGCTTATCAGCTTCTGGCACTTCTCTATATGAAGCGGCAGGAATACGAGCGTTCACGAAAGCTGCTCAAAAAGGCTGTTCAGATTGACGCGACAAATACGACGACGCTGCGTTATCTTCAGGAGATTGAGACTGCGACCGGCAAGAGCACCAGCCTGAGCCGGCGTCATAGAAAAAATGAGCGGGAGCCGGAGGAGGGCGAAGAGCAGGTATCCGGCACGCTGCGTTACCTGAGCGGGAATGAAATGATCATTCAGCCGACCACGTTCCGCGACAGCTCGACCATCGCAACCTTTATCAATATTATTCTGGGAATCCTGCTGGGCGGCGCAATTGTCTGGTTCCTTGTCGTACCGGCGAACCGCCAGTCTGTCAATGATTCTGCAAATAAGCAGGTCACTGAGGCGAACACGAAGCTGGCCGCGGTTCAGGTACAGGCGGAGGAGCTCCAGGAGGAGATCGACGGCTATGAGGAGCAAATTGCGGACGCTGAGGATGAGCGCGACGCGGCACTTGCCAAAGCGGACAGCTACGACGAGCTGCTCGCGGTTGCGAATCTTTATATCAGCGGCAATGAGTCCAGCGCCGCCGACCAGATTCTGACGCTGAACGCAGATGATTACGAGGACAATGCGCTGGCTCTGTACGAGAGCATCCGGAGCGCGGTGGCCGCGAGCCTGTTTACCGAATACTACAACGCAGGTACGACCGCTTACGTCCAAAAAGACTATCAGACGGCTGCGGACAATCTGGCTCTGGCGGTAGAAGCCGACTCGGAGCGCGAGCAGTCCAATCATTACAATGCCCTGCTTTACTTAGGTATGGCGTATTATTACCTGGGTGATCGGGACAGCGCGGACGAGGTCTTCAACCAGATCGTGGAATACTATCCGGAGAACGCTTCGGTGGTAGAGGGCTATATTTCCTCCTCTTCCTCCACCAGTGACGGTACGAGCACCAATACGTTGGATTTAAGCGGGCTGGGGGACGCGGCTACAGACGTCACAGCCGAGACCGACGCCAGCACGACGACCGCCGATACGGGTGACGATATCGTGATCTACGATAATGACAGCACGACCACATCCAGTGAAGTCGTCTGGACCGACCCGACCACCGGCCTCCAATACGACGCCAACGGAAACGTGATAAACTAGTTCCGAGCAGCAGCAAAACAGAAGAACAGACCAGGCGGATTTATCCGCCGGGGGCTGTAATTCTGTTTTGGGATGGGCGGAACGCCCATACAGCCACAGACATACGACGCGTATAGCGGCGTATAGCCTGCAAAGCAGGCGGTCTGCGGCCTGCTGTTCGGAACGTATTGTGGTAGCAGCAAAACAGAAGAACAGACCAGGCGGATATATCCGCCAGGGGCTGTTCTTCGAAAACATATACATAAGAGAATCCCGGGAGTATGGGAGAGCGCGAATGCGCTCTCCTTTTCGATTTTAAGGAGGTGTATCATTATGGATTCTGTATTTACAATCGCGGGTACGATCATGCGCATTCATTTGCCTGCGGAAATCGACCATCATGTATCAGAACAGCTCTGCGGTCAGATTGACCGGCTTGTGCAGAGGAAGCATATCCGCTGTATTTTATTTGACTTTGCGGATACGACCTTTATGGATAGCGCGGGTGCGGGTATGCTGATTGGCCGCTATAAAACGATGCGGTTTATGGGGGGAAATGTGATGGCGGTGAATGTCAGCCGCCGCATGGAGAGGGTATTGGCTCTGGCTGGAATTGATAAGATTATGGATATTTATGAAACGGTGCCGTTGGGATTATAGGGGGAGAGCACAATGCATCAAAATGAAATGAAACTGGTATTTGACAGCCGCTCCTGCAATGAGAGCTTTGCACGGGTTACGGTTGCGGCTTTTATGACACAGCTGAATCCTACGCTTGAAGAAGTGGCGGATGTCAAAACCGCGGTATCCGAAGCGGTGACGAATTCGATTATTCATGCATATGGGGAGTCCTGGAAAAGAATGCGGATAAGTGCGGAAAAAGCAGAGAAGATAGAGATTACCTGCCGCATCTATGAAAATGTGTTGGAAGTGGAAGTGCGCGATACCGGCTGCGGCATCGCGGATGTGAAGCGTGCGATGGAACCGATGTTTACGACAAAGGCGGAATGTGACCGCGCGGGCATGGGATTTGCCTTTATGGAGGCGTTTATGGACACGCTGGAGGTGGAATCGGAGCTGGGAAAGGGAACAACGGTGCGCATGAGCAAACGGATCGCGCGAGGCAATGCGCAATATGCAGAGGAAATTTCTACACATACGGAAGGACATGAACGAGTTATGAGTGCCGTGGAGCGAAATCCTGTGGCAATGATTGGAAAGGAATCTGTGGGTAACGCTTATGGGTCGACCGGCGGATACCCGGGAAATAATTCGACAGAAAGGCGGAACGCAGACTGATGGAGCACACCCTTGCGTTGATCGAGAGAGTACACGAGGGGGATAAGGAAGCCAGGGAGCAGCTGGCGGAAGAAAATATGGGGCTGGTTTTCACGGTTGCGCGCCGTTTTCTCGGACGAAACTGCGATTACGAGGACCTTGTGCAGATTGGCTGCATTGGCTTGCTGAAAGCGATCGATCATTTTGATTCGTCCTTTGAAGTGCGGTTTTCCACCTATGCGGTACCGATGATTGTCGGTGAGATCCGCCGCTTTCTGCGCGACGATGGCCTGATCCGGGTGAGTCGTTTGCTCAAAGAATCCGCTGCCAAAGCCTGGCAGGCCAGGGATGCGCTGGAAAAACAGACCGGAACTGAGCCGACGCTGAATGAAATCGCATCTAAAGCTGGCATCCCTCCGGAAGAGCTGGTGCTGGCGATGGATGCGGCGGCCGACGTTCAGTCTTTGAGCCAGACCATTTATCAGGGAGATGGGACACCGGTGCTGCTCGGCGACCATCTTCCTGATGAAAAGGATTATAACGAAGCTCTGCTCAACCGCATGCTTCTGACACAGCTTTTGCAGATGCTGGAGCCGGATGAGGAAAAGCTCATCCGGATGCGTTATTTTGACGAGATGACCCAGGTGCAGGTTGCTGCGGCGCTTGATATGACCCAGGTGCAGGTTTCCCGCGCGGAGAAACGGATATTGCGGCGGATGCGGGAAGCGGGGACGTAGCAGTGATATATAGAAGAAAAACGCTCAGACGGAAATTTCATAATTTCCCGCATCTCCTCATAAGATAGCTTATCGGAAAACGCACAGGCGAATTCCGGGAGCTGTGAGAGGGAGGACGGGGTATGAATGACAGATCTTTGCGGGTATTGGAGCAGTATGAACTGGAACTCATCAGTACGAGGAGGGGACGTGGCTCCTGGATTTTTGAGACGTCTCAGGGATTAAGGATTTTGAGCGATTATTCCGGCTCGGAAAATCGGGCTCTGTTTCAGAATTGTGTGATGGACAGGGTTCGGGAGGGCGGATACGCGAATGTAGACAGAATTCTCCCGAATAAGGAAGGGCTTCTGGTCTCAAAAGACTGGGAGGAGCATCGCTATGTGGTAAAAGAATGGTATACCGGCCATGAGTGCGATACATCAAACGAGGTAGAGATTCTGGCTGCGGTTCAGAATCTGGCGCGCCTGCATCGGCTGATGCGGTTGAAAGAAGATTCAGTTTATCCGGAGATTTCCATTGCAGGAGCCGACGATAACCGGAAGAAAAAGAGCGATGAGGCAGAGATGATAGCAGACTCAGGCGTTGGGATGGAGAATGGGGAAGATGCCAGTGGTACGACAGTAGAAATGACACCAGCGGATGAGGTGGCGAATACAGAAGGAGAATCTCCTTCGTTTCGTGTGCCATCTATAGAAATTTTTCGAAGAAATTATACGGCACAGCCGCCTCTTATGGAGCTTCATGCCTGGAACGCCCAGCTTCGCAAGATTCGCTCTTTCGTACGCACACGCCCGCGAAAAAGTGCGTTTGAGCGGTCATTTCTGGAATGCTTTGAGCGGTATTTTGTTCAGGCGCTGGAGGCGGAGCGCCAGCTTACGGATATTTCGGAACGCCTGGAGACTTTGCGTACGGCTCAAAGTGGTATGGTATGCCATGGCGATTACAGCCACCATCATATTCTAATGCGAGGATATGAAGTTGCCACAACGAACTTTGACAATTGCCGGTTTGATTTTCAGGTAAACGATTTATATCGTTTCATGCGTAAAATATTAGAGAAGCATGACTGGAATACACGTCTGGGAATGCGGATGGTGGAAACTTATGACCGAACCAGGACGTTATCCGGTGTCGAGCGGCGTCTGTTGTTCGTGCGGATGCTGTATCCGGAGAAATTTCGCAAGCTCGCAGCCAGCTATTATAGCAGCAACAAGGCCTGGATATCCCGCCAGTATATGGAGAAGCTGGAAAAAATAAACCGCCAGGAGGCGGCGCGGCAGGCATTTATGAAGCGGCTGTAAAAGGAATATGAATATCAGCCGGTATGTGAAAAACAGCCTGAAAAACAATTAGAAAGACTTTGAAAGCGATTGACAAAACGATTTTTATTTATTATAGTAAACGGCAGGCAGCGATGTAAAGCTGCTGTAACAGCATAAGATAAATAAGCGCCTGCGAGGCAGGTAAAAAGATTTTGTGCGTAGAAGAAGAATAGTAATCCAAAAGCGCTATTCAGAGAGAGACCGGCTGGTGGGAGGTCTTTGGCAGCGTGGGTGAACCGGCTTTGGAGCATCCGTGAGAAATTGCGGCGTATCCCGGCGTTAGCGGGAAAAGAGGTGAGCGGCGCATTTGCCGCTAAGAAGGGTGGTACCGCCGGTATTCCGGTCCCTGAATGGGATTGAGAGACCGGCGTTTTTTCTTTCTTATGAGTACAGGCAGGAAAATCTGAGACTGACGTTTTATTCTGTAAGAGAGATTGCAGTAACGGAGAAGAGATTGGTCGTTACAGTTTGTGAAGGAAGGAGAACGATTATGGCAAAGGAAAAGAAACTGGTGGAGTCCATTACCTCGATGGAAGAGGACTTCGCGCAATGGTACACGGATGTGGTGAAGAAAGCGGAGCTGACAGACTATACGAGCGTGAAGGGCTGTATGGTAATCAAGCCTGCGGGCTACGCGATCTGGGAAAATATTCAGCATGAACTGGATCGGCGCTTTAAGGAGGTCGGCGTGGAGAATGTGTATCTGCCGATGTTTATTCCGGAGAGCTTGCTGCAGAAGGAAAAGGATCATGTGGAAGGCTTCGCACCAGAGGTGGCGTGGGTGACGCACGGCGGGCTGGAGCCGCTGCAGGAGCGTATGTGTGTGCGGCCGACTTCGGAGACGCTGTTCTGCGATTTTTATAAGAACGATATCCATTCCTACCGTGATCTGCCGAAGGTGTACAACCAGTGGTGCTCTGTAGTGCGCTGGGAGAAGACGACCCGTCCATTCCTGCGTTCGAGGGAGTTTTTGTGGCAGGAAGGCCATACGGCACACGCGACAGCAGAGGAGGCCGAGGAGCGCACAATTCAGATGCTGAATGTGTACGCGGATTTTTGTGAGGAGGTTCTGGCGATTCCGGTTATCAAAGGCCGCAAGACCGACAAGGAAAAGTTCGCCGGTGCAGAAGCGACCTATACCATCGAGTCTCTGATGCATGATGGCAAAGCTCTGCAGTCCGGTACAAGCCATAATTTCGGCGATGGCTTTGCGAAGGCCTTTGAGATTCAGTACGCAGATAAGGATAATACCCTGAAGTACGTTCATCAGACCTCCTGGGGCATGACGACGCGTATGATTGGCGCGATTATCATGGTACACGGGGACAACAGTGGTCTGGTACTGCCGCCGCGCATCGCTCCAACGCAGGTGATGGTGATTCCGATCCGTCAGCAGCAGGAGGGCGTCCTGGACAAAGCGAATGAGGTGAAGGCAGCGCTGGCGGCGAGTGGTCTGCGCGTGAAGCTGGACGATTCGGAGAAGAGTCCGGGCTGGAAATTCTCAGAACAGGAGATGCGCGGAATCCCAGTGCGTGTGGAATTAGGACCGAAGGACATCGAGGCGGGCAACGCTGTGATCGTTCGCCGCGACACGAGAGAAAAGATAACCTGCGCGATCGATACGCTTGCGGAGAAAATCGCAGAAGTGCTTGATACCATGCAGAAAGATATGCTGGAGCGGGCGCGGACGCACCGCGACACGCACACCTACACGGCTACGACCAAAGAAGAATTCAAACAGATCGCGGATGAAAAGCCGGGCTTTATCAAGGCTATGTGGTGCGGCTGCCAGGAATGCGAGGACGCGATAAAGGATGAGATCGGAGTAACCTCCCGCTGTATGCCGTTCGAACAGGAAATGCTGGCGGATACCTGTATCTGGTGCGGCAAGCCGGCGAAGCACATGGTCTACTGGGGGAAAGCTTATTAAAGGTAAGTCTTTCCTGTACGGACAAATGTTTTCACAAAAAATGCATTTTTTCTTGACAAATACCTTTGAAAACAGTATAGTTCACTGTATCAGGGTTTTTCGGGCGTATTATTTCAAAAGGACGCACCGGATGTGCCCGAATTATTAAGAGGAGGTACTTATTATGAAATTCAAGAAAGCACTTAGCCTGGCTCTCTGTGGAGCAATGGTAGCTGGCTGCTTCGGCACAGTGGCATCTGCTGATGAGGAACTGACCTGGAAGATCGGCGGTATCGGACCGATCACCGGCGCGGCATCTGCGTATGGTTCTGCGGCAATGAACGGCGCACAGATCGCGGTTGATGAGATCAACGCGGCAGGCGGCATCAATGGTTATCAGATTGAGTTCAACGCACAGGACGATGAGCATGACTCAGAGAAGTCTGTTAACGCGTACAACACCCTGAAGGACTGGGGTATGCAGGCTCTGGTCGGCACCGTTACGACGGCTCCCTGCCTGGCGGTTGCTCCGCTTGCAGCAGAGGATAATATGTTCATGATTACTCCGTCTGCATCCGCAGAAGAGTGCATCAGCTATGGCACCAATGAGTTCCGTATGTGCTTTACAGACCCGGCACAGGGTACTGCTTCCGCACAGTACATCGGAGAAAACCTGGATGTGACAAAGGTCGGCGTGATCTATGACAGCTCCGACGTATATTCATCCGGTATCTACGCTACCTTCCGTACAGAAGCTGAGAATCAGGACTTCGAGATCGTAGCAGCTGAGGCATTTACATCGGACAGCAAGACCGATTTCTCCGCACAGATTCAGGCGATGATCGATGCGGGAGCAGAGCTGGTATTCCTTCCGTTCTATTACAATGAGGCTTCTATCGTATTTACACAGGCTGCGGCTCTGGAGTATAGCCCGCTGTGGTTTGGTGTAGACGGTATGGATGGTATCCTTTCTGTAGAAGGCTTTGACCTGTCTCTGGCTGAGGGCGTTATGCTTCTGACTCCGTTCTCCGCAGATGCAGAGGACGAGCTGACCCAGACTTTCGTAGCGACCTATCAGGATCTCTACGGTGAGGTTCCGAACCAGTTCGCGGCAGATGGTTATGACTGTGTATACGCGATCGCGACCGCTCTGGCAACCACAGACCTGGATCCGAGCGCAGATGCTTCTACGATCAGCGATGCGCTGCAGGCAGCGATGCTTGAGATCTCCATGGACGGTCTGACCGGCAGCGGCATGACCTGGGATGAGGACGGAGAAGTCTCCAAGAGCCCGAAGGCAGTTGTGATCCAGGACGGCGTTTACGTAGGACTGTAATTGGAATGATTCTGCATAATCGGATTCGCTTGGCGGGTTCCGGTTCCAACTGAAAATGAAGTCATTTAGAAAAACTTAAAATGACCCGACAGGGGGTTGCAGCGGGCAGCCCCCTGTTTTCTGGTATGAAGCGCTGCGGCGGGCAAAAAATATTGCTGTTTATGTTGTGTTCGAATTTGCGCTTCTCTCCGGTCATTTTAAGAACAGGTGTAACTGTGAAGGTACTGAACAGTTACGAACAGGGAAAATAGAGGTGTCCCATGAGTTTTATTTCTTATCTGGTAAATGGTATCAGCCTCGGCAGTGTATATGCCATAATCGCACTTGGCTATACCATGGTATATGGTATTGCGAAAATGCTGAATTTTGCACACGGGGACGTGATTATGGTCGGCGGCTACGCAGCGTTTTCGATCATGATGTATTATGGCGGCAGCCCGCTGATGGCGGTGCTTGTGGCTATTGTGGTATGTACAGTGCTGGGAATTGCGATTGAGACGATTGCGTATCGGCCGCTTTTGGAAGCTGCGTCTCCGCTGGCTGTTTTGATTACGGCGATCGGTGTCAGCTATTTTTTACAGAACGTTGTTCTGCTCATTTTCGGCTCCACGCCGAAGAGCTTCCAGTCTGTGGTAACTCTGTCGAATGTAAAGCTGTTTGACGGTGCGCTGACCATATCCGGCACTACGATTGTGACAATCGCGAGCTGTATAATTATCATGGTAGTTCTGACTATATTCATTAACAAATCCAAACCAGGACAGGCGATGCTGGCGGTTTCTGAAGATAAAGGCGCCGCGCAGCTGATGGGAATCAATGTGAATGGCACGATTGCGCTGACATTCGCGATTGGCTCCGGTCTGGCTGCGATTGCAGGTGTGCTGCTTTGCTCCGCTTATCCGTCTCTGACTCCGTATACAGGCTCCATGCCCGGCATTAAGGCATTTGTGGCAGCTGTCTTCGGCGGGATCGGATCCATCCCGGGCGCGATGGTCGGCGGAATTCTGCTTGGCGTAATCGAGATTCTGGCGAAAGCGTATATTTCATCGCAGCTGTCGGACGCGATTGTGTTCGGAGTGCTGATTGTTGTGCTTCTGGTAAAGCCGACCGGACTGTTTGGCAAGAAGATTCAAGAGAAAGTATAGAGGCGCGCACATGGAAATAGTAGAGAGAATGAAGAAAAAGAATTTCAAAAGCAGCATGATCACGTATGCTATGGTGATTATTGCCTTTGCCATCATGCAGGTATGGAAAACATCCGGAAATCTTTCCAGTCTGCTGACTGGCCTGCTGGTTCCGATCTGCGTTTATGTGGTGCTTGCGATCTCATTGAACCTGGTGGTCGGTATTTCCGGTGAGCTGAGCCTGGGACATGCCGGGTTTATGTGTGTCGGCGCGTTTGCGAGTGCTTTTTTCTCAAAATGTACCGTTGATGTTATCACGTTTGTGCCGCTGCGCTTTCTGCTGGCGGTTCTGATCGGGGCGGCGGTAGCCGCAGTTTTTGGTCTGCTGATTGGTATTCCGGTACTGCGCTTGCGCGGTGATTATCTGGCGATTGTGACGCTGGCATTTGGCGAAATTATTAAAAATGTCATTAATATTTTTTATATCGGACTCGACAGCAATGGTTTTCACGTTTCTACGCAGGATCAGTTTTCCCTGAATATGGAGGCGGATGGACAGATCATCCTGGGCGGCCCGCAGGGAATCACGAACATTCCGAAATGTTCGACTTTTGTGGCCGGGGTGATTTTGATTCTGGTGGCGCTGTTTATTGTGCTGAACCTGATCAATTCCCGCGATGGGCGCGCGATTATGGCGATCCGGGATAACCGTATTGCGGCAGAGTCGATCGGCATTAACATTACAAAATATAAGCTGATGGCTTTTACCATCTCAGCGGCACTTGCCGGGGCGGCGGGAGCGCTTTACTCGCATAACCTGTCCACACTGCAGGCGTCGAAGTTTAATTTCAACACGTCGATCCTTGCACTGGTGTTCGTGGTACTAGGCGGGATTGGGAACATGCGCGGCTCCATTATTGCAGCTGTGATTCTGACAGTGCTTCCGGAAATGCTGCGTTTCTTGTCCGATTATCGTATGCTGATTTACGCGATCGTGCTGATTGTGATGATGATTTTCAACTGGGCGCCGAAGTCGCTTGAACTGCGTGAGCGCTACCTGGGCCGTTTCTTCCACAAATCCGCGAAGGAGGGCGAATGATATGGCAGCAATGTTAGAGGTGAAAAATCTCGGAATCTCTTTCGGCGGACTGCGCGCGGTCAACGCGCTTGATCTGACTATTGAAAAGGGTGCGCTCTATGGGTTGATTGGTCCGAACGGAGCTGGCAAGACGACCGTCTTCAATCTGCTGACCGGCGTTTACAAGCCAAGTGAGGGCAGCGTACTTTTGGACGGAGAGAGTATTGTCGGAAAAAGTACCATTGAGATCTGCAAATGCGGAATCGCCCGTACGTTTCAGAATATCCGTCTGTTCAAAGACTTGCCTGTGATCGATAATGTAAAAGCAGCTCTTCAGAATGAATATAAATATTCGCTGTTTTCCAGCATTTTCCATACGCCGACCTACCGCAGGGTGGAAAAAGAGATGGATGAGAAAGCGTTGGAACTGCTGAAGGTATTTGATTTGGACGGCGTAGCGGATTACAAGGCGTCGAACCTTCCCTATGGTCGGCAGCGGAAGCTGGAGATTGCGCGTGCACTGGCAACGGATCCGAAGCTGCTGCTTCTGGACGAACCGGCGGCCGGTATGAACCCGAATGAGACCAAGGAACTGATGGAGACCATTCATTTCGTGCGCGACCATTTCGGCGTGACCATTTTGCTGATTGAACACGATATGAAGCTTGTTGCGGGAATCTGCGAGAAACTGACGGTATTGAACTTTGGCGAAGTGCTCTCTCAGGGCAAGACGGCGACTGTGTTGCGGGATCCGCAGGTGATCACAGCGTATCTGGGCGAGTGAGAATTTGTTTGCGGATGCATAAAGACAGGATTCCGATTTGCCGGAGTAAAACGTTTTGTTCGAAGTCGGTTACACGGAAGGAAGGAGAAAAGCATAATGGCGATGCTTGAAGTAAAAGACCTGGAAGTGTTCTATGGCGTGATTCAGGCAATCAAAGGGGTTTCTTTCGAGGTCAATGAGGGAGAGATCATTGCTCTGATTGGGGCAAACGGCGCCGGAAAGACTACGATTCTGCACACGATTACAGGCCTGATTACGCCGAAAAAAGGCCATGTTATTTTTGAGGGGCAGGATATCACCAAAACTCCGGCACATAAGATCGTAAAAATGGGGATGGCGCACGTACCGGAAGGCCGCCGGGTATTTTCCCAGCTGACCGTTTACCAGAATCTAAAGATGGGCGCCTACACCCGTTCTGATAAGAATGAAATCGAAGAAAGCCTTGGGAAGGTATATAAACGATTCCCGCGTCTGGAGGAGCGCAAAAACCAGGTGGCCGGAACACTTTCCGGCGGCGAGCAGCAGATGCTTGCGATGGGGCGTGCGCTTATGTCAAACCCGCGCATCATCGTCATGGACGAGCCATCGATGGGGCTGTCTCCGATTCTCGTCAATGAGATTTTTGACATTATCCAGAGCGTGAGCGCAAGCGGTACGACCGTGCTTCTGGTTGAGCAGAATGCAAAGAAGGCGCTCGGAATTGCGGACCGCGCCTATGTACTGGAGACTGGCAAAATCGTCCAGGAAGGCAGAGCGACCGACCTGATGGATGATGAATCAATCAAAAAGGCATATCTGGGCGAGTAAAAAACAATTTTGCAGCTATTTAAGACAGTACTTCACACTTGCTGCGAGGGACATGAAATTTTATATTGCAGACATCTTTTCAGGCACCTTTCGGGGTGCCTTTTTGCACGGCAGGAAAGCTCTCCGAACTTTCTTATTGGGCAAAAAACCTCCGGGAGAAATGGGTTTTAATGCATTAGTGAAATTACACAAAATTAACTTGCTATATGCCGAAAAAGATGTTACACTAAAAGAAAAATAGAGAGTAAATAGAGAAATAAGCGAGAATACTACAGAAAAATCAGAAAATTTGATTTGGCTTGAGAGAGAAAGAGAGGTGCAGAGTATGGCTCAAAACATCGTCATAACAATCGCGCGTCAGTTTGGCAGCGGCGGGAAAACGGTTGGCCAGATGCTTGCAAAGGATCTGGGAATCAAATGCTATGATAAGGAAGTCCTTCGGCTGGCTTCCGACGAGAGTGGGATTAATGAAGCTCTGTTTCAGGAGAAGGATGAGAAACTGAAACGCGCCCCGCTTTTCGAAAAAACAAAGGGCGAGTATAAGGGGCGTCTGATCTCGCCGTCAAGTGAGGAATTTATCAGCGACCACAATTTGTTTAATTATCAGGCCAAGATCATCCGCGACCTGGCGGATCAGGAATCCTGCGTCATCATTGGGCGTGCTGCGGACTATGTCCTCAAAGATTATGAGGGGCTGGTCAGTGTCTTTGTCCATGCACCGAAAGCCTATTGTGTTCGGCAGGCAATCGAGCGTTGCTCCTGCCGTCCGGACGAAGCAGAAAAGTTTGTGGAAAAAACAGACAAAACCCGCAGTGACTTTTACAATTACTATACCGGCAACAAGTGGAACGATGCGAGGAACTACGATCTTTGTCTGAACAGCCAGCGCCTGGGATTTGAGGGTGTGATGGCAGCGATCGAAGCTTATATTCGCATCCGGTTTGGGAAGCTTCCGAACGAGTGAAAATGAGAAAATGTTTTTTATGCGGTTTAGATGCATATTGCGTGGGATTCCTGTTTCGCAGGGATCCCATTTTAAGTGCTTCCACTGCGCTTTCAATCCTCGCCGGGTGGCATCCCACATCTCGTGCGGGGTGTGGCCAGTAATGCAATCTTATTTCAAACGTGAGATAAAGAAAAAGAGTATTGACAATTTTATTGCGATAAGATACTATAAGAATGTGTTTATGTGGATTTGATTCTAAAGCAATTCAGAATTTTCAGAATGAGAAAGTGATTATTATTTATAATCATATTTCTCTCAATGCTTATGTTCAAAAGGCTTATATGTGAATTTGCCAGTTCCTGCTTTGAACCGATTCGAAGTGCGGAGGGACAAGACAGGAAACAAGTTCATGCTCACCACTGGGGAAGAACAGGTGGGAGATATGGCTGTCGAGTGGAAAAAATTAGAACTGAAACAGGGAGAAGTGAAATCAACCGGACAGAGTATCGTGTCAAATGTTCCTGGATATGAAACGAATCGGGAACGAAGGAAAGCACCTGTCAGCGATTATTTGGTTGCATGTGAAGAAGGAGAGCTGATTGAATACCAGAAGCAGCTCCTTTTTGACGTGCTTGGCCCGATTTTCTTTGGCAAAAAGCAGGCAGGCAACCGAGAAGAGCTGGCGCAGCTGTTCTGTGTCCGCTATGGTATTGATGTGCAAAAGGATTTTTGCGAAGGAGATGAACATTTTGAGGAATTTCGAGAAGCGCAGGAAGCAATTGCGGAAGGACTGTGCATTTACGGCGGGCAGATTGCGTTTGGTGACTGCGTACTCGCGGAGATAGCGGGAACCATCTGGGAGGATCTGGAAAAGCAGGATAAACACAAATTCAGACGGATCAATACAATGTTGGAAGAGTGACACCATCTGCTATAAGAGAATGCACGGGAAAGCGTTGGTTCTTTGAAAAATAGTAGACGCGCGATGGATCAGGCAGGGAGAAAAAGCTTCCTGCCTGATACCTTTAAGAATGAAAAATGTGGAAATTTACAGCATTTCATACGGAGTTAGGATCGAATATTGTAATTACTTTCTTACGGACTATTACGGATTTGTTAACGTAATTTTTTTAGGCTAATAGTCACAAACTAGTCACAATCAGGGATCTTGATTTTTTCAATTTCTGAACGCAGCTCTTCTACTGTTCTGTGCCCGTAAACGCCATTTGTGATATCGCTCCCAAAAGAATGCCCCAGCATTCGCTTTCGATCCGATTCACTGACTTTGAATTTTTCGCAGAGGCGGGAAAAAGTATGCCGACAATCGTGCGGTGTGTGACGAGCGATTCCTGCTGCTTTTAAGATCTTATAGAAACCACTTCGAATGGTATCATTGGAAACCGTCACCAGACGTCCGCCATTTCTTTTCAGTCTGGTAACTACAAGTGATTGGATAGCACTGTGGATGGGAACAATCCGGTTTTTACTTGCCGCCGTTTTTACGCCGCCTCTGAAATACCATTCTGTTGTGTTCACTTCCATCTTAGCGTAGGCCGATATTCGAAATCCGGAATAGCACATGATCAGAGCTAATTCTGCGTTCGGGTCTGTCTTATGCTGCCAGAGAATCGCCAGCTCCTCATCGGAAAACGGCACGCCATGTTCATCATCCTCCGCATCCGGCAGGGTAAGATATTGCGCGTAATTTCGATTGCAGAGATCTCTGGGTTCGGCGAATTTGTACATTTGCTTTAACAGTGTCATGATGTTTTCGAGACTGGCTTTTTTCAGTGTACAGTCATCCAGGCATTTTTGCAGCTCAGCGAGCGTAATTTCCCGAAAAGGCCTGTCATGCAGTGACGCGCAATTATGAAAAGCAGTCCTCGTACTGTGCGCCGATTGCTTTGAAAGTTTTTTTGCTGCTTTTTCTCCGTACTTCCAGGTAAAAAAGAGATCATATACCTCTGAAAAAGTTAAGGAATCTTCCGCTTTTTTCCCATCATCTTTATGTAATTGCGCAGAAAAATCGGCCAGAATCCGACTACAGAACGCATCAAGATCTGCTTCTGAAGCATCTCGGTAGGATTTAAATTGCAGTTCATCCCCCGGTTTATACGTCCCAGCGTGGTATGCATTCAATACAGCAAACCCGACATACCAGTCATCAACATAGCATAACGCCGGAGGGCGCAGATACCGTCCTCGCTCATCTTTTTCTAACGCCGGAGGATGAACCGCGTAACAATTTCTCCGATTCTCCCCCAGAAAGCGGATGCTTCCGTATCTGTTTGGGAGACGGGGAAAACGTTTTCTCTTTGGCATAAGACAGCTTCCTTTCTATATGATTCGTAGCCCAAAGTATACCACAAAAAGAGTTGTTTTGCGATATCTACGGATCATTTATTAGACACATATTAGTCACAAAGCAAACAACAATAGCTGGAATATCAAGGGGAAAATAGAAAATCGATTTAGTATGAAGTTAAAAAGAACTAAGCTTGCAGCCTTAGCGTTGACCGCATTGATGGCT
>JAJPWX010000088.1 GCA_021205755.1 Lachnospiraceae bacterium
GATCGATTTTAAAAACATGGTGGATATCGAGATATATTTACTCGATCGATTTTAATGATACACGGAGGATTTTATATGGACCAAGCATCAATGACATACCATGAACAGGTGAATGTAGACAATGTTCTGCGTTTGCGTGAGGTTCTGAAGACATTGCCTGGTTTTGCGAAGGATTATTTTCGCGCGATTGAGCCGACGACTTCGACGCGGACCAGGATTTCTTATGCATATGATATCCGGATTTTTTTTCAGTTTCTTGTCTCTGAAAATCCGTTGTTTCGTGATAAAGATATCACAACGCTGACGGTTGATGTGCTGGATCAGCTGCAAGCTCTGGATATTGAAGAATATCAGGAATATCTGAAGGTTTATCAGGATCCGGATCATAAAACCGTCACGAATGGCGAACGCGGCCTAAAACGGAAAATGTCAGCTTTGCGTAGTTTTTATGCATATTATTATAAGCGTGAAATGATTCATACCAACCCGACAGTTCTTGTGGATATGCCTAAATTACATGAAAAAGAAATTATCCGCCTGGATGCGGATGAAACGGCTCAGCTTCTGGATTACATTGAGCATTGCGGGGATTCCCTGACTGGTCAGAAAAAAGTATATTACGAAAAAACAAAGGTGCGGGATCTGGCGATTGTTACCCTGCTTTTAGGTACAGGAATCCGTGTATCAGAATGTGTTGGGCTGGATGTAAATGACATTGATTTTAAAAATAATGGCATTCGCGTGGTTCGCAAAGGCGGCTCGGAAATGATGGTTTACTTTGGTGACGAGGTCGAAGCTGCGCTCAGAAACTATCTGGAAGCGCGAAAGGCAATTACGCCGATCGCAGGCCATGAGAACGCGCTCTTCTATTCTACTCAGCGCCGCCGGATTGGTGTTCAGGCGGTTGAGAATATGGTTAAAAAATATGCGCGTGAGGTCACAACGACAAAGAAAATTACGCCGCATAAGCTTCGCAGTACATATGGTACAAGTCTGTATAAGGAAACTGGCGATATCTACCTTGTTGCAGATGTTCTCGGCCATAAAGATGTCAATACAACCAGAAAACATTACGCGGCAATGGATGACGACCGCCGCCGCAAAGCAGCCAGTGCTGTGAAGCTGCGGGAAGCCTGAAAGTAAAGACATCCATATAAGTTTACATAATATAGTTTTGTAAACCAGAAGGATACCATGTTCGAAGTTTAGCTTTCCAGTATAATTGTAAACGGTCCGTCGTTACAGAGATGGACTTCCATTTTTGCGCCAAACACACCTTTCTCAACAACCGGAACTGTTTTTTTGCATTCCGATATGATGTATTCATACAGCTCTTCCGCTGTTTTGGGATCTCCGGCTTCGACAAAGGAAGGACGATTTCCTTTTACACAGTTTGCGTAGAGTGTAAATTGTGAAACCAGAAGTAATTCACCGTTTACATCTTTCAATGCCAGATTTGTTTTTCCATTCTCATCCGGGAAAATCTGCAGGCCAATCATTTTCTTAATCAATTTATCCGCTTCTGCGCGGGTGTCACCTTGTCCTACGCCAATCAGGACAAGGTATCCCTTTTTAATTTTCCCCACTGTCTTCTCTTCGACTTGCACAGAAGCCTCTGTGACTCTTTGAATTACAAATTTCATCTGCTTCTTATCTTCCTCCGTATCGTTTGCGCGTATGCGGCTTACCATTTTCACTGCTGACGCAGCTTCCGAAGTAACTCTTCAAAGTAATCCGGCAGCGGTGCCTCTGCTTCTATATATAGTCCAGTCGCAGGATGAATCAAACCAATCGTCATAGCATGCAATGTCTGTCCCTGTAAGCCGGGAAACGGGCATTTTGCAGGTCCATACACTTCATCTCCGAGCACCGGATGGCCAATGCTTTTCATGTGCACGCGAATCTGATGCGTGCGTCCGGTCTCCAACTGGCATTCCAGATAGGTAAACTGCGAAAAAGTCTCAAGTACATGGTAATGTGTGACAGCGTCCTTTCCGCCAGGAACATTGACTGCCATTTCTTTTCTTCTTTGCGGATGACGGCCGATGGCGGCGTGTACGGTTCCATCCTCTGTGAGTCGGCCGTGCACAATCGCACGGTACTTCCGTGTAATGGAATGTTCCTTCAGCTGTGCTGCCACAGCCTGATGTGCCTTATCATTTTTGCATACAATCAGAGAGCCGGTTGTATCCCGGTCAATTCGATGGACAATTCCTGGCCGGAGCACACCATTGATGCCGGAAAGACTGTCCTTACAGTGATACAGCAGGGCATTCACCAGCGTGCCGCTGCTATGGCCTGCAGCGGGATGAACCACCATTCCCTTGGGCTTGTTTACGATGATCAGGTCGTCGTCCTCGTACAGGATGTCAAGAGGAATGTTTTCCGGCTTCACATCCAAATCCCGGATCGGAGGAAATTGGATGCAAATCTGATCGCCTTCTGTCATCTTTTGCCCGGATTTCGCCTGCTTTCCGTTAACGATCACAGAAGCATTTTTGATCAGCCCCTGCAGATAGGAACGCGTATAAGCCTCATAGCGGGACGAAAGCAGTAAATCCAACCGTTGTCCGCTTTCCGCCTCCAAAACCCGGAATTCGTCTGTAAACGCGCCAGAAAGCTGAGATTCACCCTCATCTTCTATCATTTCGGATACATTTTCACAATCCATTTGCATGATTAAATCCTCTGTTCTCTCCGTACCTACTGTTTATTCACCTCGATTTGAAAAACAATTTTAAAATATGTTTTTTACTTTCGAAGCTTTAAAAATAAAAATTCTTCCGAACGATAAAGTGTAAATAGTAAGATCACTGCCAGTCCGGCTCCAATGCACACATAGCAGTCAGCAATGTTAAACACTGGAAAATCAATCAGTGAAAAATACAGGAAATCAATTACATAGCCGCGGACAAGCCGGTCAAGCATGTTGCCAAGGGCTCCGGCGATGATGAGAGAACAGACGAAACGCAACGGATGATAGTCTTTCTCAAAAGGAAGGCGTATATAAACATAGACAGCAAATACTGAGATCAGCAGTGCAATGAGGATAAAAATCAGCTGGCGATTGTCCAGGATACCAAAGGCAGCACCACGGTTTTCAAGATAGTAAAACTCAAATACCCCCGGAATCAGTGTCATTCCGGAGGTGCCGGCGAGAAAACATTTCGCCAGATATTTGCTAATCTGATCTGCGGCAAGCAAAACGAACGTCAGAATGGCGCCTGCCGCGTATATTTTATTCTTGATTTTCATACTCGATTTTTAAATCCTTTTTCCGACACAGAAGTTCGGTGTCGAATCGTTCTTCAACCGTAAAAAAGAATCGCTATAAACCCTGAGGCTAAGCCTCTGCCTCATATTCATACCGGATAAAATTCAGTGCTTCCGCCATTTCATCGTCACTCACATCCGGAACGACAACCGCATGGCCGATTTTATCCAGCAGAACAAAGCGGATCTTTCCGGAATCCATCTTTTTGTCCTTCTTTGATGCAGCGACGATTTCCTCAGCGGTCGGGCCTTCAAAGGAAATTGGAAGGTCGAAGCCCACGTTCATGTCGCGGATTTCATAAAATTCTTCCTCATCGATCATTCCGCGCTGCCAGGAAATATAAGCGGCGGCTACGGTTCCGAGTGCGACACACTGCCCATGCAAAAGTTCAAAATTTTTTAGCTTTTCAATCGCATGTCCGAGCGTATGTCCGAAATTAAGCAGTGCGCGTTCACCAGTTGTCTCTTTCGGATCCTTTTCTACCACGAACTGCTTTATTTCACAGCTTCTGGCTACCATGATCAGTAAAACAGAAAACTTGCGATCCTCAATATCACTCATATGGTCAATGACCCATTCATAATAGTCTGCATCGAGAATCAGGCCATGCTTTAGCAGTTCCCCCATTCCGCTGGCAAATTGGTCATCCGGAAGTGTGTGGAGTGTTTTGATGTTGATATACACCAGAGCCGGCTGATGAAAAGCTCCAACCATATTTTTGTAGCAGTCAAAATCAACGCCAGTCTTTCCGCCAATGCTGCTATCTATCTGGGACAGCAGTGTGGTCGGCACCTGAATGAAACGAATCCCGCGCAGATAGGTCGCTGCAGCGAATCCGGTCAAATCTCCGACCACACCTCCGCCCAGGGCCAGTAGATAGTCATGGCGGTCAAATCCGGCCTGAATCAGTACCTCGTATAATTCGCGAACATGATCCAGGGTCTTATTTGCTTCGCCTGCTGGCAATTCAAAGGAAAGAACGGTATCGGTGCACTCTTTGACTGCCTGCATAACCTCCTGTAAGTAAAGCGGCGCCACATTGGAATCCGTTACCACACAAATGCGGTGCCCTTCGCAGCCAATCGCCCGAAGGTAAACGCTCAGTTTTCGAAAAGAATCCTGCAGACAGATCTGATAGGGCGTGTTTCCCTCTGTCCGGACGGTGATCTCCATTCCTGTTCTGTATTGTCCTGTTTTCATCATTCATTGCTGCCAGTCATTCTGATCATCCGCATATCCATCTTACACGATGATTCACCGCAATGCATTTTCCGGCAGCGTCTCCTTCCTGTATGTTTTGTATGTCTGAAATTACAAAAATCCGTCTGAAAACGGCTAGGATATATATTTCTGTACCTCCGCATAAATGCGTCCTTTTCTCGTCTGTCCACTGGTACCAATATAGCGAATACGACCCATTCCGCGGACGGAAACAATGTCTCCTTCTTTCAGGGAATACGCATTCGTCGTAATGAGTTTTCCATTCACAAAAACGCAGCCGCCTTCAATCAATGACAGCAAACTGCTGCGTGACGCTCCAAAGCCAAGTGCCATGATCGAATCCAGCCGCACAGAAGCAATGCTGCCACGAATCGCCTGCGTAGCTGGCGTGTAGCTGAATTGCTCCATGTTGCAGAGCTCGCAGGAAACCTGTGTGCGGCGAATCTGCGTCAGTTCATGGCAGATCAGCTCTGACAGGGAAGATACGCAAAAAAGATATGCTTCTTTTTCCGAAACAGCAATATCTCCTGTCTTCGCGCGCTCAATTCCCAGATTCATCAGCGCTCCCAGGACATCTCTGTGACTTAATTCCTCTGCAAACTTCATTGCACGAGGGCGAATATGGATACAATGTATCGGGTAAACAATGCCAGAAGGGGATACCATACAGGCTTCGTCATTTTCGCTGCTGTTCCACAGAGACTGTTCCGGCAGAAAGGCTGTAATACAGCGTTCTGCTCCCTCATAACCGCCAAAAGTTTCCCCACGAATCCAGGAAAACTTTTGTATGGTCTTTTGCAAAATATTCTGTTCATTTAGATTCAAAAAGTCTGTAAAAGTAATGCATCCCCGTCGTTCAGCCAAAGAGGCAAGTTCTTGAATCCGCTTTGTTAATAATTCTTCTTTTTCCATATAATATCAGGTATCAGATTTACCCAGTGCTACTGTATGTTATCAAGGGCATTAGGCACAACTGTTTGCAGTCCGTGCATTTAAAAAGAAGTTCCAAAGGATGGCAAATCATAGGCGCCCCCAACCATCTCCTGGAAATCGCCGGAAATATCAACATTCGGCGGCGTGATGATAAAAATGTAATTGCTCACCTTCTGAAGCTTGCCGTGGATCGCGTAACAAGAACCACAGGCGAAATCAATGATGCGCTGAGCCAGTTCAAAATCAATGCCTTCCATATTTAAAATAACCGTACATTCATCCAGCAAAGTATCGGTCACTTCCCGGGAATCCTCTATGCTCTTCGGCTTAATGACACAAACCTCCATTCCGCCGGAGCGCTTCGTGTTCGGCGTACGCATTGGTGAAATCTTGCTATTTGTGCGTGTGGTGGTGGTTCGTGCCCGTGTCTGCTTCTGCGGCTGAACACGCGGCTCTTCGGCAGCGGGCTCTTCTTCTTTCACAGTTGTGCGGCGGCGTTCAAAATCGTCATCCTCATTTCTGCGAAGAATCCGTTTTTTGGGACGTTCTTCTTCCGGCTCATCGAAACTCTCTTCGTACTCATCGTCGAGATAATCGTCCTCCAGAACATCATCATTCATTTTGATTGCATCCAGAAACTTGTCAATAACACTCATATTTTAATCTCCCACTCCTGTTTGGCAATGTATACTTCCGTTCTTTCGTACTGACGCTTATCGAGCATAAGATCGCTCACCAAAAATGCCGGTACCAACACGTATCATGGTAGCACCCTCTTCAATGGCCACCTCATAATCACCTGTCATACCCATACTCAAATGGCACATATTCACATTATCAATGTTTTTGGCTCCAATGTCAATATTTAATTTCTTCATCTCGCGAAAATATATTCGATTTTCCTCCGGATTCTCCGTGTATGGAGCAATTGTCATCAGGCCTTCTATGTGAATGCCTGGAAGCTGCGCCGCCTGCCGGATCAGAGCTTCCGTATCTTCCGGCGCAACGCCGGATTTCGAAGCTTCTCCGGCCATGTTGACTTCTATGAGAACCGGCATGATAAGGCTGTTTTTCACAGCCGCTTTGCTGATCGCCTCAGCCAGATGAAACGAATCAACCGAATGAATCATGCACGCGCGATCAATGATATATTTGATCTTGTTTGTCTGAAGATGTCCGATCATATGCCATCGGATGTCTTCAGGAAGCTGAGGAAACTTATCGCGTATTTCCTGCGGATGATTTTCTCCGAAATCACGCACACCTTCCTGATATATTTCGTCAATCATCTCGACGGGCTTTGTCTTACTGACCGCGATCAGCAGCACATCATCCCGGTTTCTGCCGGAACGTGCACAGGCGCGAGCGACACGATCTTCAACATCCTTTAAGTTTTCTCTTAGCATTTTTCACACTCCTCTGTATTTCATCGTAACAGATAACTGTTCAGCATCGTTACAGCTTAATATACAATCTGATCGTCCGTTACCTGAGAGGCATCCAGAGCGATATAATCATAAGCGGCAAGTCCATAGGTATTATTGCTTTCTACAATACAGTACTCCTCATTCTGATCGATAATTGTAACCTCACGAAAAACAGCGTATCCTTTGTTGATATTGTAGACGCCGTAAAGCGTTTCTACATCGCTTTCAGAGAGTTTTTTTCTGGTCGACGAATCTGTAGTCAGCAGATAATCTCCTTCGGACAGCATCTCCTGATCGACCAGATAGTATCCATCCGAGTAGCTGTATACGGTCGCCGTCACATAATTCACATTTGAAGAACCATCTTCGGCAAAGGTCTCAACCTTCAACGTAATCTCATCATCCGTACTGCTGTTTACAATCGCATATTCCTCCGGAATCTTATAAAACGAACGGGAAGAAATTGAAGAAATCGGCACTTTCAGTCCAGATTTTTTATTCATAACCAGCTCGATCTCCAGATAGCGATCTGTCACATAACGCACAAGAGAATTATTCAGCGTAATCTTGCCAAAAGATTCATCTCCATTTGTGACAATAGAAAATGAAGATGAAAATGTGACGTTATCTTTCAAAAAACGGAACTTGATGGTACTGGAATCTGCAAGTTCTGTAGCAAGGCTGTCATCTAAGGGGAAATAGAGCGCCCATTCTTCGCTTGTCACAAGCTTAAAGAGGGAATCTCCAGCTTTCACTGTGCTCTGACTGCGCAGATTCGTCACGGAGTAGTTGCTCTGTGAAAACATCGATGCGGTCAGGTCAGATTCCTGTGTATCCTCAAACCCATCAATTTTGTAAAGAACAAAGCCGGAAACCGGCGCGTAACAGGCATTCCGCGATGTGAGGATTTCACCGGAATCCTCCTGCAGCACTTCGGAAATCAACCCCTCCACACTGGATTTCAGGTCATAGGTTTTCTGAAAATTGTCAGCGGCAAAATTGATCGTAAAGCTGGATAGAAGATCCCGCAAACGGTCCTCATCGTCCGAAGACAGAGAAAAATCACTGACAGACTGGATAACGGTACTGCCAGACTCGTCAATCGCACAGACCGTACTGCCTGCGGATGTCTTCGCACCTTCTCGCTCGAAGTATCGCACACTGCCGGACTGAGTAGATGTTATGATCGTCTCCTCTCGAAGAGCAAGCGCTTCATATCGGTAATTTCCAGTCAATGACCCTTTCACAACTTCATAGGAAGTGATATGCGTCTGAGTCAGATACATCACCATCATGATGATCATATATATAAATACAAGGCTAAACAGCAGCGTACCAATATTAAAAAAAGAATGCCGCCGGTATTTTGTTATTTTTTTTCTATTCCCACGTAAATTCAAGCAGGCCTCCTGTAAAATTAGCAAAACATGTAATACGGTCAAGCGCGCAGCCCCAATAACCTCTGCACATGAAACGTATTTTATCATGTTCCGGATATGGATACAAGCGATTTTGAATAAAAAATAAAAGGAACGGTTATGCTATGACAAACGAATCTGTCATATTCGTTTATCATAGGATAAAAACGAAAGGAGATACTTGTTATGAGTAAGGGTTTGGATTATACGGCGCTCACATTGGTCATCATCGGCGCGGTGAACTGGGGACTGATCGGATTTTTCCAGCTGGATCTGGTAAATCTGATTTTCGGCAATCTGACCTGGATTTCCAGAATTATATATGCCCTTGTAGGACTGGCTGGATTGTATCTGCTGAGTCTCTATGGCCGTGTGCTGTCGATGGGCGATCGGGAATAAAGAACGTTCTGCGTGAATGAAATCAAGCAGGGAGGAAAATCTCCTCCCTGTCTCGTTGAGATTATGTAATTATAATTCAGCTATAATGTTCTCTTTAAATTTCGGATCGATATCTCCGGACTGCAAGGAAATACTGATAATAAAGGAAACATCAAACTTCTCACCGATCCCGCAGAGTTCATCAAGAACCACGTTTGCAGCGGCAGCATCCTCTGTTTTAGCAATGGTAAGGAAACTATCCAGATACATCTGCTCCAGATCATGATCCTGTGACAGGATACCGTAAATAAAACCAATAAATTCTTCGCTGGATTTTAAATCAAAGCCTGAAATGTCTATGAGCCTTACTTTGTTATTTAGCTCGTACATGTGTTTTGCGCTTTTGTCTAGATACACGATACTTCCGTGTGCTGTTTTAATCTCCGTATTCGCCTTGTCCAGTAATATCTTTGTCTTGCCTTTCCCCTTGTTGCCTAAAATTAACTGTATCATGGGCTTCTCCTCCTTTAGTAGCGGATATTTATAGTAACGACCTCGGTCGTTATTTCATAGATGCATTATAGACTATTCCGGCCAAAATTACAACACCTTTTTAACACACCAGTTCAGAACAATAGTGCAGGCGGTCTGCGGCTTACTGTTCCGAACGATGAATTATACAGTATCAAGATGAAAAATCAGCCTGTATCACTCAATCAAAGACAGCAGCGAATTCATCTCAGAGTAAAGTGAATCCTTGGAATCTGCGTGAAGAATCACTGCAATGTAGGGATTGCCATACAGATCCTTTGCCATAAGAGACAGACAGTATCCGGCGTCATTGGTGGTGCCGGTCTTTCCGCCATAGATGATTATTCCGTCCGGTGCGGTAGCAGAACCGGTAAAATACTGGTTTGTCGAATCCCAGGTTACCGCAACTGCATTACCGTCCGCGTCTGTGTATTCGGCATAGTAATTTTCACGGTTGATGATATCGAGAAACGTATCATATTGCATGGCTGCGTTAAAAATCAGATAGATATCGTAAACGCTGGTATAGTGCTCTGAATCGGTCAGACCATGTGGGTTTGTAAAGTGTGTGCTGGTCGCACCGAGGGCTTCTGCTTCCTCATTCATGAGCTCGACAAATGCATCCACACTTCCGGCCACATGCTCTGCAATCATCATGGCCGCGTCATTTCCGGAAGCAATCATCATGCCATAGAGCAGCTGCTTCAGGGACAGGACATCTCCCACTTTTATGTCGCAGACGGATGAGCCTTCTTCAATATTTAAAATCGTGGAGGTAACCGTCACCTGATCGTCGAGATTGCCATATTTCAGTGTCACAAGAGCAGTCATAAGCTTTGTGATACTTGCAGGCGAACGTTCCGTAAAAATATCTTTGGCGTAAAGTACTTCCTGCCCGTTGATATCAAACAACGCGGCCGAATAGGAGTCAAGGGAAAGAGCAGAAGTATTTACGTCGCCGGTAGTCACACAAAGTTCTGAAGCAAATCCTTCTTCCACATCCGGATCATCCAGAATGGTTCCGATTCCGAATACAGAATCTGTGTTTTCGTAAGCATAGGACAGCGCAGAATCATGGGAACGAAATACCAGGTAATAAACCAGGAATCCCATGCAAATTGTCAGAAGAAGCAGGCCGGCAAGAACGAGCGCCAGTCTTCGGTTTCTCTTTTTCTCCTGTTTTTCCTGCTCCAGCAGTCTTGCCCATTCCCGTTCTGTGTATCCGAGACGGATACGTGTTTCTTCATCTGTACATTTCACGCCACTCAAGGTCTCCTTTTTCGAGTGATTTCAGCAGCATTTCAGCTGATGCGATATTGGTCGCCAGCGGAACATTGTGGACATCACAGAGCCGGATAACCTTATTGATGTCTGGTTCGTTCGGCCTGGCTCCAAGCGGATCACGGAAAAAAATCATCAGGTCAATCTGTCCCTGCTCAATCATGGCTCCCAGCTGTTCTTCCCCACCGACATGTCCGGCAAGAAGCTTATGGACATTCAGCCCGGTTGCTTCTTCAATCAACCGTCCAGTCGTACCGGTCGCGTAGAGCTGGTTTTTTACAAGAATACTGCGATAGGCGATACACAGATTCTGCATGAGTTTTTTCTTTGCGTCATGCGCGATAAATGCTACATTCATATTGAGAGTACCCCCTTTTATATTATTGTAAACGACTTCCGTCGTTACCTTTCAGATATTAATAATTCTTCTGGTGCAGGCCAACGTTAAGTACAAATCCAATTCCGATACAGAAGCTGACCAGAGAAGTCAGGCCATAGCTGACAAACGGAAGCGTCAGCCCGGTATTGGGCAAAAGTCCGGTCGCCACAGCGATATTGATAAAGCTCTGGAATGTCACTAGAATACCGACTCCGCATGCGATCAGTGTCCCAGACAAATCTTTTGCTTTCCTGGCAATCATAAAACATTCAAAGGCAATTAAAAATTCCAGAAGCACAATGATACAGCACCCAATGAATCCGAGCTCCTCTCCCGCCACCGCGAAAATAAAGTCCGTCTGATCCTGAGAAATAAATCCGCCGTTTTTGACGGATTCCACGTCGTCGTTGTCCAGCCCCTTGCCGTAAAGCTGCCCGGAAGCAATCGCTTTGATGGAGTTCTGCTGCTGCATGGAATCGGACGGGTATTCCTCCGGATAAAGCCATGCGTAAATACGGGTCAGCTGATAATCCTGTATCAAGGTCTGATCTGGCTGTGTGACCAGACTGACCAGGATGACGCCGACCGGGATACAAACCACAAGGATTCCAAGGATAACCTTGTAGCTTAAGCCGGCAGCAAAAATCATTCCGCAAAACAAAAGCGCGACAACGATCGTGGTGGAAAGGTCCGGCTCTTCCACAATAAGAAAAAGAGGAATCGCAATCAGAACAACCGAAGTAACAATCGTTCGAAAAGTATTGATTTTCTCCTCCCGGTCTTCGAAAAAGCGGGCAAAAAACAGAATCAGCATAATTTTCGCAATATCTGAGGGCTGGAAACGGAATCCGCCGATCGTCAGCCAGCGTGTCGCGCCGCCGCCGGATGACCCCAGGCTGCTGACGATTACCAATAGCAGCAAAAGATTCGCACCCAGATAGATGAACCAGTTAAAGTTTAAAAGCCATGTGTAATCTATGAGCGAAATCACCACCATGAGAACAATTCCCAGGACAAATCCCAGAATCTGCTTTGTCATATAATCGGAATCCGCGCTGCCTACTACCAGGATGCCCAGCACGGACAGAATCGCAACCCACAGAATCAGGCGAAAATTATAGTTACTTAATTTGTATTGTCTTAACATCCGAAATTCCCCGTTTCCATCGGCAGAGAAAACTCATGCGTATCTCCAGGTTTTCTTCCTCAGTATTGATATATTTTGACAGAACTTCCTCCACGTCCCGACGCATCTGTGCAAGCAAATCCGGATTACAATCCAGACGATCCGCACATATGGTAAGTTCCGTCCGTGTCTTAGCAATTTCTCTCGACGTAAGAAACGATTTTGTCTGATATCGATTCATTGACGCCTCCAAATAATTACTTTCTCACAAGCAGATCCGCTATCCTGTGAAACAAAGAGGTATGCTCCTGTAAATGCAGCAGAGGAACTGTTTCACCCATAATCCTTCTGGCTATATTCAGATAAGCTTCTCCAGCCTGCGAGTCGTTGCCAAGTACAGGCTCTCCGTGATTCGCAGCAATCACAACACTCTCTTCATCCGGCACTGCGCCAATCAGATTAACCGAGAGAATATCCAGGACATCTTCTACCGACATCATTTCACCGCGCCTTACCATATCCATTCGTATGCGGTTAATGACCAGATCAATTTTCCGTAATCCGGAAGATTCCAGAAGACCGATGATCCGATCTGCGTCCCGGATGGCGGATACTTCCGGTGTGGTGACCACAATCGCGCGGTCCGCAGGAGCAACGGCATTGCGGAATCCCTGTTCGATTCCTGCCGGACAATCCATGATAATATAATCAAATGTCTGCCTGAGCGTATCCGCAAGCTTGACCATTTGTTCCGGCGTAACCGCACTCTTATCGCGTGTCTGCGCGGAAGGCAGCAGATAAAGTCCGGAGTAATGCCGATCGCGAATCAATGCCTGTTTCACACGGCAGTTTCCTTCAATCACATCGACCAGGTTGTAAATAATCCGGTTTTCTAATCCCATCACGACATCCAGATTTCGCAGTCCGATATCCGTATCTACCAGAACAACCTTTTTGTTCAGGCGCGCCAGTCCGGCTCCAATGTTTGCCGTCGAGGTCGTTTTGCCAACCCCGCCTTTGCCTGACGTGACCACAATCACTTCACTCATAATAATTCCTCCAATCACAGATTTACGCTGATTCCTTGCACTGTCGGCACAATACCTGAAGCAATCTCGTTCAGGCCAGATACTCACACAGCGTCTCATTTGTAATGGATTTAATCTGAAGGTGGTCGTCTTTTACATATACCATTTTGGGATCCACCGGATAATCTCCGGTGTCTTTCTTTTTCACAATGGCACTGCGCGCCGCGAATCCGGCAATTTTAACCAGCGCCGGCTTCATGGTAAGCGCAGCCGCGAAGCATTTGTCATCTCCGCCTGCTCCGGCATAAATGGTTCCCATACAGCACCCCAGAATGACGATATTCCCCTTGGAAGTCACCTGTGCGCCTGGGTTGACATCCCCTAAAACAACAATGCTGGTTTCACTATCCAGAGTCTGTCCGGAACGGAGCGTGCCGCGGTAAAAGAACCCATCTCCTTCTTCTTTTTTCTTCTGGGCGTTCATCACAGCTTTTTTGTAATATTCAGCTGATTCTTTCTCTTCATCCACGATGCATAGAACCTGTATTTTTGAATTCTCTACAATCGCATCCACCAGTCTGTTCTCTTCCTCCCGGGTCAGCTGCCTTCCACGGAAAGTCAGAGCCAGACGTGCGTTCTTAAAAAATCCTGCAGATACCCGGAATTTCTCCCCTACGGCGACGATCAGCTCATCAAAGGGCAGTTCCGGGGAAAGGCTGATAATCAGCCCGTAGGGATTGCTTTTTAAAATCACTGCACTGTGCTGCTGTTCCATACCACTCTCTCCCTTTGTCTTACCCTCTGCACTTCTGTTCTTCGTGCGGCCGGTTTTGTCAGCTCCGGATCAGGCAATACGCCGCTGGAATCCAGATGATCAGTCATTGACTTCAATACCGGTATCTACATCATAAGCTTTTCCGGTAATCAATGTATCTTCGTCTTCAATTCCATAATAATACGAAATGACATTTCTGGCAAGCGCGGCAGCGTTGGCAGATGTATATCCATTGGCAATGCGGACGACGATGCCGATCTCCGGGTTATCATATGGCGCGTATCCGATAAAGGTCGCGTGGTTCGGAATGCTTGTGGTGATCTGGGTGGTACCGGTTTTTCCGGCGACAGCGACACCCGTAAAACCAGAAAATGCACTGCTGTTCTGTACCATGCCGCGCATACCGGAATGAATCGCATCCCACAGCTCATCACTCAATTCTACCGTGCTTCCAACCTCTGGTTCATTTTCTTCCAGAACTGCTCCGGAGGAATCGGAGGTATATTTTACGAGAGTCAGATAATAGCTCGTCCCCCCGTTCGCAATTGTACTGACATAGCGCGCCAACTGCGTCGCGGTGTAGGTATGATCGGACTGTCCCATCGCAGCCTGCGGAGTAGCAGATGTCGCAAAGTGCGGAGAAGTCTCCGAGACTTCCACACCGGATTTTTCGGTCAGGCCAAACATGGCGGCGTATTTTTTCAGAATCTCAATGCCGGCCTCATCGCTGTAGGTACCAGTCATTGCGCTGAGCCGATAGCCGACGGTGTTGAAATAATAGTTACAGGATTTGGTGATCGCTTCCGAAAGGGTAAGCGCGCCATGCCCATTGGTATTCCAGCAATTGATTTCCGGAGAAACCAGGTCAAACGTTCCTGTACAGTAAATGCTTTCGTTGATCGATACAACGCCCTCGGAAACGCCGGCTGCCGCTGATACGATTTTGAACGTTGAACCGGGGGCAATTGCTTCCTGCGTCGCACGGCTGTAAAACGGCGAAGAACTATTATTTAACAGAGAGTAATAATAGTCATCGTCCATATCATTGGCCAGCCGGTTGTTGTCATATCCCGGATAGCTGACACAGGCCAGCACCTCTCCGGAGTTCACATCTGTGATCACGACCGTACCGGAGCATGGAGTCAGGCCGAGCTGAGATGGTGTGATCTCCAGGTTGTAAATCTTGTCCATCAGGAACGTATATCCGCTTAAGGAACCGCTCTCAAGACGCTCATACTGACTTTCATTCATTTCCAGGACGCCCTGGTCAAAGAGCAGCATACAAATCTGTTCACCTGTGATGCGCTGATCTTTCAGCATGTAACGGTAGACCTGTCTGCAGAAATCATCATCTTCATATAAATAATCCGCGATATAATCCGCGATTGCAGAGTACATCTCATCCGAATCCAGATATTCATCCTCCACATTCAGCTTGGAGACGTCGATCCAGTTCTGAGAAATCGCGTAGGTCAGGTACTCCTTCAGACTGATGCTCGAATCCTCTGTCCAGGCGATATATGTAGCATCTGTCTTGTCAATCGCATCTTCATTCAGTATCCCGGTGTCTTCCATGAGCATATCATTAACGATATAAGAGACATAAACCTGGTATTCTTCGTCCAGATCTTTATAAATAGTCGGATCGTCAGAAAGCAGTTCCTGGCGGATAACCTCAAAAATCTCAGAAGCTTTTATGAGAAATGCCTGGTAGACCGTCTGTTCATTTTCAGAAGCATCCGATGATTTCAAATGGCTGACACTCAGAATGTTGTTCTCAAACAGTGCATAATATAAGTCATAATATGCGATGTAGACCTCATCTGCAGATGTCAGGTTCTCTGTATTATACTCCTCGACCGGGATTACCTTGGAATATAGGATACCGGCAATCTCCTGCTCCAGCATCTGATATGCAGCTTCCTGAAGTTCTACATCAATCGTAAGGTAAAGATCATTGCCAGCCTGTGCATCGACTTCCTCAACGACCTCCTGCGTCTGTCCGACGTAGTTGACATAGAGCGTCTCATAGCCCTTTGTTCCCTGGAGTGTAGTTTCATACACACTTTCCAGCCCGGATTTTCCGACGATGTCTGTTGCAGAATAATCGCTGTTGACTTCCTGTAATTCTTCCAGCTCTTCAGAGGAAACCTGTCCGGTATAGCCGATCAATCCAGCCATGCATTCGGCATAGTCATAGACACGGATATATTCTTCCGAAATATCAATACCAGGATAATCGGAAATGTTTTCCAGAATGCGGGCTACGGTCTGGTCACTGATGCCTTCCGCAATCGTCACAGCCTGGTAGCGCTGATAGCTGTAAGCAGCGATATTCGCACGCATCGCAACGATCTGCAGAATTTCCTGCTGCGTATACGTCTCTGGAAGGTCATACTCTTCCCGCTCTTGGGCGGTGATGGAGTCATCCAGAAGTCCATAGCCAGTGATGGCATACTCTGAGTTATAACCACCACAGAGAATTTCCATCAGATCAGCTGCTTCAATATTCAGCTGATTCGCTTCCAGATCACTGATGTTAGACTCGCCGAATATATCCGCTTTAAAGCGGTTCAGCGTATACCCACTGGAATTGTAATACCAGCTGCCGTCATCTGCAATTGAGATTTTAAAGTCCTCTACAACGGAATCCACGGAGTCCCCCTCCTCTTCAATTAATTTAATGATATGATAGAGGGTACTGTTAATCGAAAGATTTTTCTCCTTGGTGGAGTCGTAGGTCAGGTTGTCTTCAAAAGTGACACAGTATGAGATTTCATTGTAAGCGATCGCAACACCGTTGCGGTCATAGATATTCCCGCGTGCCGCATTGATTGTTTTTGTTTTCAGAATGGAAAGGGAAAAGTTTTCCTGATAGGACTCCCCCATCACAATCTGCAGGTAAAAAAGGCGTTGAATTACCGTTGCCGCCAGCAGAACCGCAATGATAACAAGAATGATCACGCGCGAGTTCACAGACGATTTGGGAAACTTTTTTTTAAACTGTTGAAACAAAACGATTGATTCCTCCTTTTTGCTTTCAGTCGCCTGCCAGGTCAAGTTTACGGTTGATTCGGTAGAATATCTGATAACAGATAATCGTCAATATCAGAGTGTAAATAACTTCCGGCATAATAATCCTGCCAAGGTAAAAGAAAAACTGAAGACGCCCCCGCATAAGAAAGCGGAATGCATACTGCACAACTCCATATGCCAGATCACAGACAGAAATCAGTAAAAGAGGGGTCTTGATGTCATCGTCATAAAAAATCCGGTAAAAGTATCCGCTGAAATAGCCTACCCACAGATAAATGAGCGCGTTAAATCCGATGGTGGTTTCAAAAAAAAGATCCGTGAGCAATCCACAGAAGAAACCGATCAGCATTCCTTCTCTCCGTCCACACATCAGGCCGAACGAGACGGTCAGTATAATCAGCAGATTTGGCTTAATCTCAGCGATCGCAATCATTGGGCAGATGGATGCCTGCACCAGGACACAGATTACAATCAGCAAGGCTATGACAAGTTTCCGTTTCATAAAAAACTCCTATTGTTTACTCCGTCACTGAACCTGGTTCGGTATCAGATTCTGACTCGGTTTCCGCCGATTCTGTCTGCGCTTCCTCTTCTGCAGACGCCTCGCTTTCAGAGGAAGCAGATGGCGTGTAATCTTTGAGCTCCAAAATAACAAGAACCTCCTGCAGATGCCGGAAATCTACTACAGGTGTGACATAACCGGACTTAGTCAGATTATTTGAATCATTATTCAGTTCACTGATATAACCGATCAGAATACCTGGCAAATACTTCTCGCTGATGTATGACGTCACTACCTTATCTCCAACATGGACGGCATTGTCCGTATCCGTCAGCTGAAACAGTTCCAGAGAACCTTCATCAATGAGTGTCAGATTGCCGGCAATGATACACTGATCAGATGTTGTAGAGACCATTGCGCTGACGTTGCTTTCATCATCAATGATGGAGCGAACCGTTGCCCAGTTGGCTCCCACTTCTGTGACAATTCCAACCAGACCTCCGTCGGCAATGACGTTCATGTCCACTTCTATTCCGTCATTGGAGCCCTTGTCAATCGTAAAAATATCGAACCAGTTGCCAGATTCCTTTGCGATAATATTTGCGCCGACCTTTTCATAGGAAGAGTACTGCTCATCCAGATCGTACAGATCCCGCAGACGCTCCAGTTCTTCATGCTCCTGTACCAGCAGACTGTTCTCTTCCGTGAGAGTCGCTACCTGCTCTTTCAAAGACGCGTTTTCCTCGCGCAGGTTCTCGGCATCTTCAAAATTGTCCGTGAGCCCAGAGAGCCAGGTGCCGAAGCTGTTGATGCCTTTTTGTACCGGTGTGACCAGATAACCGGTGACCTGTTTGATCGGCGCGACAACGTCACTGTTTGCAAAAGACAGTCCGATCAGCAGCACACAGAAAACAGACAGCCCAATCAGCAGATATTTATTTTTCAGGTTTTCATTTGCGTTCTTTTTCATTACAGTCGTTAAATCCTCTCATCGCATGGCGGCAAGATCGTTCAGGGTGTAGGTGATGGGTTTCATTTCTTTGTTGTTCATAATCTCTACCAGTCCGCGAATCGTGCTGTACTTCGGATCCTGAATATGGTGAAGCGGAATGCCGACCTCCTTACGGATGTACTCCGGCAGATTTAAAATCATGGAAACACCGCCGCTCAAGTAGATTCCCTCGCGGGCAATATCTTTCATCAGCTGAGGCGGTACCCGGTTGTAAATCGAATTGATACTTTCTACGATGGAATCAACCGTGTCAATGATTGCGACGCTGACTGCCAGAGACGGAATCACTTCCGCTTTTGGAAGACCGGAAAGTGTGTGAATTCCAAACACTTTCTGCTCCAGCCGAGGACCGTTAATCATAAATGCCAGATTGTTTTTGAGAGACTCCGCTGTCTTCTGACCAATACCGAGATTGAATTTGCGTCGCACCATGGTCGCAATATCTGCGTCCATCTTTCGTCCTCCGGTCTTAATCGTCTGTCCGAGGATAATTTTACCGGATGAGATGACCGAAATTTCCGTCGTATCGGCACCAATATTCACAACCATATGACCACGGCTGGAAAGCACTGGCAAAGACGCGCTGACGGCGTCTGCCAGCCCTTTTTCCACCAGCCGGATGCGTCCAGCTCCGATCTGCTCCTTCATCACCTGGAAAAAAGCGCGTTTTTCCACCTGTGTAATCTGGGTGGGAACCGCTATCAAAAGAGACGAAGCACCGCCAAACCGCTTGATCAGATAGTCAAGCAGAAGATCCATCTCCGAGAGATTCGCGATCACACCGTTAACCATTGGCCAGACGACCTGAACATTCTCCGGTTGTTTTTCATATACGCTGTAGGCGGCGTCCCCGTAAGCGAGGACACTGCCATTTTCGCGCAAAGCAATTACGTTCCTGTTGTACAGGAACTTTTTCCCATGTTTATCTCTGATCTTAATTGTATCTGTCCCCAGATCAATCCCACATGCCTGTTGAAACAACATGCCTTTCCCCTCATTAACTATCCTGCCAGATGCCTTGCTCCCTCATACTGACGGCTTGGCAGTCTCCGATGATAATATGGTCCAAAAGCTCAATTCCCAGCATAGCGCCGCATAGGCGGACACGTTCCGTAAGACGAATGTCTTCTTCGCTCGGATCCGGAATGCCGCTTGGATGATTGTGCAGCAGGATAATGCCAACAGCCTGATTTCTCACCGCCTCTATAAAAATCTCACGCGGCGAAATCATAGAAGCCCGCACTGTTCCCAGCGACAGTCGTACATCCCGTATCAGACGGCCCTTGCTGTTCAGCATCACGAGAATCACTACCTCCTGCTCCAGATGACGGAGATCTTCCATGTAATACTCCGCCACAGCTACCGGATCCTGAAAAGATATTCCTTCTGAAAAACGGCTGCGGGAGATGCGTCTCGACAATTCCGCTATGCATTTTAACTGCGCCGCCTTAACCGTACCAAGGCCACGCACCTTTGTAAGGTCAGCAATCGACATATGGTAAATACCAAGAAGACCGCTTTTCTCCCCATTCAGCGTAAGGATTCTTCTTGCCAGTTCCAGTGCCGACTCTCCGCAAGAGCCTGTCCGAAGAATAACAGACAACAATTCCGCGTCCGAGAGACTCTCCGCCCCCTTTTCCAGACATTTTTCATAAGGGCGCTCTTCAAAAGGCATACTCTTCATCGTACGCCCGGCTGACACAGTACTTTTTCGTTCTTTCTTTTCTGTATTTGTCATACTTCTGATATGAATCTTCCCCAGTGATCCCGAAGCGCGGCGCCAGCGAAAACCTTTTCCGGACGGAGCAAAAGAAAAACTCAGCAACGCCACCGGGTGGAATCACTGAGTTATTCTATCACAAAAATCTGGCAAAGTACACCACCAGATTCAAATTTTATTGAAAGTCTATGATCTCTGTCCATCTGCGGAGAAACGCTTCTTCTTCCGGAATACCTTTCGTCATCTGCGCAGCGGCTGCGATTGGAAGCCATTTCTGTACATACTGCTTTGCTGTGTCACTTTTTTTGCAGAACAGATCCAGATACAAATCTGCCTTTTTCTGGTTTTTGAGCGCAAATTCAAGATAGGTGATGGCCGCATCTCCGCTGGCGTTTCCTTGTGTTGCATGCGCCCAGTCTACAATTGTTATACTTCCGTCTTCCCGGACGATGACATTGCTCGGGTTGAAATCTCCATGGCACAGTTTGGTATGGTTCGGCATGGACTGCAGCCGGGTATTCAGCTCATAGCGTGTGGTTGCGTCAATCTTATCCTTCAGACTGGCAATCTTTCGGGCAAATTTATCTTTCTGCAGGGTCAGGCGCGGCGCCTTTTTTGCGTGCATGGACAGCTGCGCTTCCACAAACTGCTCCATATAAGTTTCTATATTAAGCGGATCATTTTCCATCTTCTGCTCCAGTGTCTCACCGGACACATACTGAATGGCAAGCGCCCATTCCCCATCAATCTCAGTCACCTCAAGAACGGGCGGTATATCCAGACCACTCTCCTCTACCCGTGCGGTGCAGAGCGCTTCATTAAATACATTGGCTTTGCCGTGTTCTTTCGTAAATACTTTAATAATACGGTCTCCGTCCTGATAAACAACCTTGTACGGACGTGTGACTAATAATTTTTTATCCTTTAAATTCATGGTTCGTCTCCTTATTCTCCCGTTACATTACTTCCCATAATATGCTTTCAGATAAATCTCTTTCAGCTCGGACATCAGCGGATACCTTGGGTTCGCGCCGGTGCACTGATCATTGAATGCCTGCTCAGTCATTTCGTCCAGCGTATCCAGGAAATACTGCTCATCTACACCATAGTCGCGGATGGTCGGTTTGATCTCAATGGTACGCATCAGGTCTTCCAGCTTTTCAATCAGTTTATCCAGTACCTCCTGGTCGTTTTCCCCGGTCAGGCCGACAAAACGGCCGATTTCAGCGTAACGGGCAAGGGCATGCGGATACTGGTACTGCGGGAAGGTTCCCATCTTGGTCGGAACCTCGGCGCTATTGTAGCGGATTACCTCAGTGAGCACCAGCGCATTGGCGATTCCGTGCGGAATGTGATGGAATGCGCCCAGCTTGTGCGCCAGAGAATGATTTACGCCGAGAAAAGCGTTGGCAAATGCCATGCCGGCCAGGCAGGAAGCGTTCGCCATATGATCTCTCGCTTCAATGTCGTTGCCGTCCTTGTATGCACGCGGCAGATATTCAAAGACAAGCTTGATCGCCTGCAGCGCCAGACTGTCGGTGAAGTCGGAAGCCATGACAGATACATATGCCTCGATCGCGTGCGTCATGACATCAATGCCAGAAGCGCAGGTTAGCCCTTTCGGCGCACTGATCATATTATCGGTATCAACGATCGCCATATCAGGCAAAAGCTCATAATCCGCGAGCGGCCATTTGATGCCAGTCTCTTTATCCGTGATGATCGCGAATGGCGTCACCTCAGAACCGGTACCGGAAGAGGTCGGGATGGCTACGAAGTATGCTTTCTTTCCCATTTTCGGGAAGTTATAGATTCTCTTGCGGATATCCATAAAGTCCATGGACATGTCTTCAAAATTGGCGTCCGGATTTTCGTAAAGCACCCACATGATTTTTCCCGCGTCCATCGCAGAGCCGCCGCCCAGTGCGATAATCACATCCGGCTCGAAGGCAGTCATCGCCGCTGCGCCCGCTTTTGCGGAAGCCAGGGACGGATCCGGTTCTACATCAGAAAAGCAGGTGTGAACAATCCCCATTTCATCCAGCTTCTTCTCAATCGGCCGGGTATTGCCATTTTTATAAAGGAAGGAATCCGTTACAATAAACGCCCGCTTTTTGCCCATCACAGTGCCGAGTTCATCCAGCGCTACCGGCATGCAGCCTCTCTTAAAGTAAACCTTTTCCGGCGTCCTCATCCACAGCATATTCTCTCTCCTTTCGGCCACGGTTTTGATGTTGATCAGGTGCTTCACGCCAACGTTTTCGGATACCGAATTGCCGCCCCAGGAGCCGCAGCCCAGCGTCAGGGATGGGGTCAGCTTAAAGTTATACAGATCACCGATTCCGCCCTGAGAGGAAGGGGTGTTGATCAGAATCCGGCAGGTCTTCATAGCTGCCGCATGCTTCGCCATTTTTTCCGTCTCATTTACGTTAATATAGAGAGAAGAAGTATGCCCAAATCCGCCATCCGCAACCAGACGTTCTGCCTTCGCAATCGCTTCATCAAAGGTCTCTGCCTTATACATGGCCAGAACCGGGGAAAGCTTTTCATGTGCGAACTCTTCGCTGATATCTACCGATTCGACCTCGCCGATGAGAACCTTTGTCCAGGTCGGAACCTCAACGCCAGCCATCTGTGCAATGGTATACGCGGACTGTCCTACAATCTTTGCGTTCAGGGCGCCGTTGATAATAATTGTCTTGCGCACCTTTTCCAATTCATCCTCTTTCAGAAAATAGCAGCCCCGATACTGAAACTCATCCTTTACCTGCTGATAAACACCTGCAAGAACGGTAACCGACTGTTCAGACGCGCAGATCATACCGTTATCAAAGGTTTTGGAATGAATAATTGAGTTCACTGCCAGACGGATATCTGCAGTATCATCGATGATAACCGGCGTGTTTCCTGCGCCTACGCCGAGCGCCGGTTTTCCGGAAGAATAGGCAGCCTTCACCATTCCAGGACCGCCGGTCGCCAGAATAATATCTGCATCCCGCATAACCATATTGGTCAGCTCCAGGCTGGGGATATCGATCCACCCGATGATGCCTTCCGGAGCGCCTGCCTTTACCGCAGCATCCAGAACCACCTTCGCCGCTTCAATCGTACTTTTCTTCGCGCGCGGATGCGGACTGATGATGATCGCGTTTCTTGTCTTCAGGGAAATCAGAGTTTTAAAAATCGCTGTCGAGGTCGGGTTCGTGGTCGGGATAACCGCCGCAATCAGGCCGATCGGCTCCGCAATCTTTTTGATGCCGTAGGTTTTATCCTCTTCAATCACACCACAGGTTTTCGTGTTTTTATAAGCATTATAGATATATTCAGAAGCGTAATGATTTTTGATTACTTTGTCTTCGACTACACCCATACCGGTCTCTTCCACTGCCATTTTTGCAAGTGGGATGCGGGCTTTGTCTGCGGCGGTAGCGGCGGCCTTAAAAATATGATCGACCTGCGCCTGGGTATAAGTCGCGAAAATCTTCTGTGCCTCTTTCATGGCAGCCATCTTCGCTTCCAGGGCTTCCGCCGTGTCAATGATGTCTGGAATGGTTACGTCTGTGTTCGCCATTGGAAATCCTCCTTTGAGATATTCGAAAATCAGTTTCGGTTTCATATCGATTATATTCTTACTACATTGTTGATAAAAAATTAACGTTAATTTTTTATCAATCTGAGATTATTATAATCCTCTCTCTGTGATTCGTCAAGATTACATATCTCATAAATTATTCACGCGAAACGTGGGTTTTCAGGACATATTGCCAGAGAAAATACCTTATCTCCCAAAATACAGCAAGCTTAGTCTAACACATCAACCTGGCAGCTTTTCATAACGGAAAGTGTTGCTTCCTGCATGGCCGGAGTGGTAGCCGCGCAAAGAGAACGCCGAACCACAATCCGGGACTCCGGAAATAGGGCTTTCAATATCAATGCGTTGGAAACAACACAGATATCTGTGCAGACTCCGGTCAGTTCGATTTCATCTTCCGCTTTTCCGAACGGGGCAGCTTTATATAAGTCATCGAAAACTTTTTTCCAGCCGGTATACCCAAAAGATGGCTTACAGATATGCAAGCATTCCTCCTCTTCCAGTTCCTTAACCACTTTCCATCCTGGCGTTCCCTGAATACAATGCCTTACCGGCAGACGAACTCCTTCCTGTGTTTCAAGGTAATCCTCCTGGTGTGTATCCTGGGTAAAAATGACAGTATCTCCATTCGAATGGTACGTATCCATTTCTTTTCGGATTCCGCTTACAATCAACTGCGCCTCTGCTGTGCCTAATGCTCCGGAAACAAAATCATTCTGCATATCAATTACGATTAGAACCTTCCTCATGCTTTTTAACCTCCTGGTCTCAATTAACTGCTTTATATCCCATAATTCGTGTCATAAAATCCATCCGTAACTGTTCAGTACCTTCACAGTTACGGGGAAAAAGTCCATTTAAAATCGCTACGCGATGGGACTTTTTCCTGTAAAATATACGTTCTCATACGTACCTCGCAGCGAGTGCGAGGTACTGTCCTGAATAGTTACATCCATCTTTCTTTTAGGAAGTGGCTTGTCCACAGGTCTCCCATCCCTTGCAGACATCTACCCATTCCGTATAGCCGGAATGCTCTTCCAGCTCTCCAATGGAAAGCTTTACCGCACTGTGTCCGCTTCCAGCTGCTGGATAGACAAATGAAAATCGCTTAAGTGAAACATCAAGGAAAACGGTCACGTCCGGGTTGACCGCAAAGGGGCAGACGCCGCCCGGAGCATGACCAACTGCAGCTTCTACCTGCTCTGCCGATATCATTTTTGCTTTCTGGTGAAAGGTATTTTTGTACTTCCTGTTGTCAATTCTGGCATCCCCGGCTGTTACGATCAGTATTGGTTTTTCCTCCAGAAATAAGGACATGGTTTTTGCGATCTGCTTCGGCTCACAGCCGATTGCGTTTGCAGCTTCTTCAACAGTGGCGCTGGATTTTTCAGGTACTATGACACGTTCTCCCAAACCTACAGCGTCAAAGTATCGCTGTACTTTTTCAAAAGACATTTTTATCATCCTCTCGGTCAAATTCTTTATGGTATAAACAGATATCTCTACCATATTATACTTTTAAGGTTGTTCCTGTCAACGAAATAAAATTCATTTCCGGCCGTTTGTTTAGCTAAAATTTTTAAATTTTACACTTTGACAATTTTTTGCTAAAAATGGTATAATACTACCATATCAGGTACTGTAGGTCCATGAATGCACATAGATATAGTACCTGTATATCTCTGTTCAGGCTCGTGCCGCAACAGGCATTTTGGCGTTTCAGTCAGACAAGGAGGTGGATAGTGATGAAAAGAGTAAAGGCAGCCTGCATTTGCCAGACATTACATTTTATGCTGAAAGAAGATCTGGAGCACAGTTACGCGGTAAAGATGGTGCAGGAAGAAGTAGCGCAGTATAAAAGAGGCCTTGATCGGAACCAGACAAAGTATAAGATCATCGAGGAAAATGAACAGCCGGATGGATCTATTATGCTCAAGGTGATCAAACAGTACAACAATAGCCCGGTTGGAGATTATCTCGACTGAGTCTGTAACACAGCTCAAGACAATATTGCCTTACGTGTGAAAAGCCCACGGATCCTTTTGTCCGTGGGTATTTTTTCAGTTTTTGAGGCTCTCCTCCAACCGCGTCAGTCCCTCGCGCACCATAGAGCTTGGGCAGGCTACATTCATGCGCAGAAAGCCTTCCCCGTCTTTGCCATACTGACTGCCGGAACAAAGATACAATCCGGATTTTTCCCGGATTCGATGCGCCAGATCCGGATCTTCCCCTGGGACGCCTGGTATCGCACGGCCGTCCATCCATACCAGATACGTTGCCTGCGACGGTATAACTGTCAGCTGAGGAATATGCTTCTCAACGTATTCCTCGACTGTTTTTTTATTCTGATCAACATACACGCGCAGCTCATCCAGCCACGGACCGCCTTTTGTGAAAGCAGCGATGGCGGCGTCTACCGCAAACGCGTTCGGCTCTCCCACTTCATCCGTGTTCAGTCCCCTCCAGACCTTGTGCCGCAGTGTCTCATTCGGAACCGCCACAGCCGCGGTTTGCAGACCAGCCAGATTAAAGGTTTTTGTCGGCGCAATACAGGTCACACTGTTCTCCCGGCAGGCTTCCGATACGGAAGCAAAGGGAATGTAACCACACCCTGGCGCCGTGATATCACAGTGAATCTCATCAGAAATGACAATCACATGATATTTCCGGCAAAGCTCACCGATTTTTGCGAGCGTTTCTCTGTCCCAGATGTTGCCAGTGGGGTTTTGCGGGTTACACAAAATCATCAGGCTTGTCTGGGGATCGGCAAGCTTTTCTTCCAGGTCAGCAAAATCCATGCGGTATGTTTTTCCGTCATATTTCAGAGGATTTTCCAGCACCTGTCGTCCGTTATTAAGGATGGAATTGAAGAAAATATTGTAGGTCGGTGTCTGCAAAACGACCTTTTCTGCGGGTGTGGTCAGCTTTCGTACCATGCTGGAGATGGCCGGGACAATACCGGTGCAAAAGACCAGCCAGTCTTTTTGCATCCGGAAAGAATGGCGGCTCTCCCACCAGTCCCCGTAAGCCTGGCACCATGCATCCGGAATACATGTATATCCAAATACACCGTGCGCCGCCCGCGCTTCTATCGCAGCACGGATCTCCGGCGCCGCCGCAAAATCCATATCCGCCACCCACATGGGCAGCTCGTTCTCTTTTACATTCCATTTTTCAGAGTAAGTATTTTTCCGGTTAATCGGAGTATCAAAATCATAAATCATGCCATTTTCTCCATCTTTTTTGGTAACTGTTCAGCACAGCTGTACGTTTTATTGTTTGCAGATAATCGTTGTTTTTTCGGGATCAATCTTATCCCGCTCCATAATCAGTTCCCCGATGGACTCTGCGCGGATTATGCCGCCGGACGGGTTGAGCACACTGTCGATAGGACTGTCGATTTCGGCGTCCACGGTTGAATATTCAAAAGCCAGCGTGGTATTGATCAGTTTACAGTTTTTCATCACAAGGTTGTCAATGTAGCACATCCCCTGCAGACTCTCGACCGTACAGTTGATCAGCGTCAGGTTCTTTGCGTTCCAGCCCAGATATTCTCCGGAAATGAAGGTATCATAAACGGTGATGTTTTCACTGTTCCAGAACGAGTCCTTCGAGAGTAGGCGCGAATTACGGATTTCTACATTTTTTGCGCCGTCAAAGGAATAATTTCCATACAGCGTGAATCTGTCGATAGTCATATTTTCACAGTTCATGGCAAAATAATCCCCCTTTGCCATCACCTGTTCCATCCGCACATCCTTACAGCTCCAGATTGTCTCCGCAGCGTTCGGAAAAGAGACATTGCGAAGCGTAAGATCCTTACAGCGGCGGAAGTTTTTTGGTGCTTCAATTGCGCAATCCTCCACTGCGATATGATCCGTATACCACACACCGGCACGTCCCATCTCAAACCAGGTGCTGTTTTTTACCGAGATGTTTTTTGCATACCAGAGCGGATATTTCCACTTGAACATACAGCCGTCCAGCTCGATATTCCGGCTTTCCTTCAACGGAGATTCCCCATCGTCAAAAATGGTATCAGTAATTTTCAGATCATGCCCCTGAAAAAGAGCCCTCTCTCCGGTCAGGAATTTCTGATGTATTTGTGTTTTCTCTTCCATTATAATAGAACCTCCCTATTTTACGCGGATGGGGAACACGATTTCTTCCCATCCGTTGCATTTTTAGCTAATCAGTTCGTGAACGTGTGCGACGCACACTTTTTTATCCAATAGCAAATGAATCCGGTCATCTGCCGTCTAGCTTCTCCATATGCGACTGGAGCATATATAACTCATAGTAACGCCCCTGCGCGTCGATCAGCTCCTGATGTGTTCCTCTCTCAAGAATCTCTCCGTGAGAAAGCACAAAAATCTGGTCGGCATGACGGACGGTTGAAAGACGGTGCGCCACGATGAGCATGGTTCCGATGGAGCGCATACGCTCTAAGGAATCCTGTATCAGAATTTCTGTCTCGGTATCAATGTTCGCGGTCGCCTCATCCAGAATCATGACTGACGGATGATGAAGGATGGTGCGGGCAAAGGGCAAAAGCTGGCGCTGTCCGGCGGAGAAATTACTGCCCCGCTCGCGGACCTCTTCATCCAGCCCATGCTCCAGGCGGTTGATAAAACCGTCTGCGTTTACATATCGGCAGACATCCATGATCTCCTCATCCGTTATTTTCCTGCCATCGAAACTCTCCGCAGTTTCCACACGCTCCTTATCCGCAGAAACGCTCGTTTTGTTTTTCACGCCTGATAAAGCGGACGAGGTATCCTCAAGGATGATATTGCTGCGAATGGTGCCTGAAAAAAGAAACACATCCTGCAGCATCTGTCCAATCTGGCGGCGCAAGCAATCCGTTTTTATTTTCCGGATGTCGATCCCATCAATGAGAATTTCTCCCTTCTGGAATTCATAGTTTCGTGTGAGCAAGGCCAGAATCGTTGTCTTACCGGAACCGGTCGCGCCGACAAAAGCTGCTGTTTCTCCCGCATTGACGTGGAAAGAAACACCCTTTAGTACCCATTCGCCGGGAATGTAGGCGAACCATACGTCTTTGAATTCAATCTCCCCGCGAAGCCTGGGAACCTCAATCGCATCCTCGGCATCGGTCATTTCCAGCGGCAGATCCAGAAGTGAAAACACCTTCTCCGCGGACGCAAACGCCGACTGCAGCCAGTTGAACTGTTCCGCCAGATTCTGGATCGGATCGAAAAACTTGGAAATGTACATATAAAAGGAAACGATCGTTCCGCTGGTCAATGTCTGGCCGAGAAACGTGGTATCCTCAAGATATCCTTTTCCGCCCAGATACAGGAGGCAGAGTACCGAGCTGATATAAAGCATATAAATCAAAGGGCGGAAAATTCCGAATACAAATACCTGCTCTCCTCTGGCTCGCCCGAGAGCCTTGCTTTTTGCGGAAAATTCTTTATTTTTTGTCTCTTCCCGGTTGAAAATCTGCGTGACCTTAATGCCGGAAAGGTTTTCGGAAAGCCAGGTATTGATATCAGTAGTACAGTCCTTCACTTTGCGGTACGCACGCCGCGAAAATTTCTGAAAGATGACAGTGAACAACACGATAAATGGTACGAAACAGAGTACCATCAGGGTCAGTTCATAGTTCAGCACCAGCATGGCGGCAAGCACGCCTACAATTACGAAACAGTTTTTCAAAAGCCGTGCCAGAAGGCTGGTGAACATCAGTGAAATTGCGTTGGTGTCATTTGTCACACGGGTCACCAGCTTGCCGACCGGAATCTCGGTCAGCTGTGCATGCGAGAATGCCTCAATGTGCGTAAACAGTTCCTCTCTCATGCGGGAGATAATCCGCTGTCCGACCTTCTGTAAAATAATCGCCTGAAAATACGAGCACACCATGGAAACCACGAGAATCACTGCGTAAACAGCCACATAACGGAACAGCGGCTGTAAGGTAAAATCGCCCGCTACCAGGTTCTCGATTCTTCCTACAATCAGCGGAGAGAGAATATCATAGGCGATGGAAAACAGCATCAGGAACAATACCAGCAAAAACTGTTTCCAGTACGGTTTCGCGTACAGGAGCAGGCGCTTTAATATCACGCTGTCCTTCATATGTCGCTCAAATCCCATGGATTCTTTTTTATCTTTTACCAGCACGTAAGCCAGGATGAGCACCGCGCTGATTGTACCGATGATCGCACCCACCAGCAAAAGGGGAAAATATTCACGCATGGCTGCTCCTCCTCTCTGGCCTGGATGGATTCTCAGATGTCTTGCCGGACATTTCTTCTTCCAGTCTTTGCAAGTCTACCATCTTCCGGTACGCTTCACAGGTTTTATATAATTCCTCATGAGAACCTACCGCACCCAAACAGCCATCCTCCAGAAAGATAATTTTATCCATTGTCTCCACGGTCGAAATACGGTGCGCGATCAAAATGGTCGTCTTTCCAGTCCGTTCCTTTAAATGGTCAAGAATCACGCGTTCTGTCCCTGTATCGACCGCAGACACCGAGTCATCCAGAATCAGGATCGAAGCGTCCTTCATCAGGGCGCGGGCAATGGAAATACGCTGCTTCTGTCCGCCGGAAACCGTCACGCCGCGCTCCCCAAGGATGGTCTCATAACCGTCCGTAAACCCGGAAATATCTTCAGCGACATCCGCCGCAACCGCCGCAGAGCGGATTCTTGCAGCCAGACTGCCTGTATCGCATCTTTCTGTGTTAGCCTTTTTCCACATTTCACGATCAGCCTGGTCAGATTCTGTCCATACCCTTTTGTCAACAGCAAATGAAATATTATTCGCGATTGTATCGGAGAATAAGAAGTTATCCTGCGGCACATACGCACAGCCGTCCCGCAGCGAATGGATGGAAATGGAATTTACATCATGTCCATCTATAAATAAGGTGCCGTCTTTTACATTATATGTACGCAAAATCAGATCTACCAGTGTGGTCTTTCCCGCACCGGTGCGCCCGACGATACCGACACTCTCTCCCGCCTCGATGGTAAAGGAGATATCTTTTAGCACATCAAAATCTCCGCCCGGATAGCGGAACGAAAGATGGCGGAACTCAATTTTCCCCTGCACTTTCTCAAGATTTTCCACGCCTTCCCGGTCTTTGACATCGATCGGTGCGTCAAGAAGCTCACTGACGCGGTTCACAGAGGCTTTTCCGCGCGAGGACTTTTCGATCAGCATCGCGATTGCCATAAATGGCCACACGATAGAAGTAAAATAGCCGATGTATTCAATCAGCATTCCGGCGTCGAACTGCCTATTGTATACAAGATAGCCGCCGTAGCCGAGGATGACGCAGATCACGGATTCAATGAATAGGGTAACGGTAATATCCAGCAGGGTGGAAATCCGTGTATAAGACACATTCGTGTCCTCGTTTTGCAGGTTCAGTTTGCAAAACGCCCGCAGCTCCTGGTATTCTTTGACAAACGCTTTTATCACAGCAATGCCGGAGAAATTCTCCTGCGCAAAATCAGACAGATCCGAAAAAGCCTCCTGACGCAGTTCCCAGCGTTTCTCCATAATTTTTCCAAGCGTCAGGCCAATCACGCAGAGAAACACCAGCGGTATCAATGCGAATGCGGTGAGCAGCAGGTTCATCTGAAGCATTTTATAAAAAGCCATTCCGCCCAGCACCAGAGCGTCGCAGAACATTAGCACGCCGTCGCCAAAGCATTCCTGTATCGTGTCGAGGTCATTCGTATACAGGCTCATCAGTGAACCGACCTTATTTTCCTGATAATATTGCTGTGAAAGATCCTTGCTGTGTTCAAACATCCGGCAGCGCAGATCTGTCTCCACGCGAATTGCCGAGCCAAAAAAACAGACGCGCCACAGGAAGCGTCCGATTACCATTGCAAGGATAATAAAAATCATCGGCAGACAGACCTCATCGAGAAGTACATCCATGGTAAAATCCACCGTAATCCCATCGACAACCGCCTGGCCGGTATTTACGCCATTCACCACGATGCGGTAAAGCTCCGGCACCAGCAGCTGGAAATAATCCACCAGCACAAGAGCCGCTATGCCGAGCAGCAGAATCGGCGCGTTTTTCAGGTAGTAACGATTTACGTGCTTTCCAAATATCATACCGTTTTCTCTGTTCCTTTCTCCAGTGACAAAAAGACTGTGATAAAGCTTGAAGCATTATATCACAGCCCTTTGTTGGTGTCCAGAAGTATATTTTCAGTGTAATTATCGCCGGATTCCTCCGGTGAAATGAAATCGGTACAGAAACAGGGGATTGTGCACCTTGTTTTTTTCATAGCAAAATGTTAAAATACCTTTTAATTTAGATACACGCTGCGCATGTTGTAAATGGCCTGCGCGTGTCCTGAAGTACAGAATTTGGATGACGCAAAAGAGGAAAAAGATGGACTGTACAATTTTTTTGAAAAATTCAGAACGGGTGGTACAGAACTGCTCGAAGGTAATTGTTGGCAAGGAGGACAAGATACGCCTGATTTTCACAGCGTTTCTCTGCTCTGGCCATGTGCTTCTGGAAGATGTGCCCGGAACGGGCAAGACGATGCTTTTACGTGCCTTTGCAAAAACAATCGGCAGCGGATTTAAGCGGATCCAGTTTACACCGGATTTGCTGCCGTCGGATTTGACAGGGATTAATTTTTATAACCAGAAGAAGGGCGATTTCGAATTCCGTCAGGGACCGCTTTTTACAAATATCGTACTGGCGGATGAGATTAACCGGGCTACTCCGCGGACCCAGTCGAGCCTCCTTGAGGCAATGGAAGAAAGCCAGATTACCGTGGATGGAACGACTTATCCGATGGCAGAACCATTTTTTGTCATGGCAACGCAGAACCCAGTGGAGTCCTATGGCACTTTCCCGCTTCCGGAGGCACAGCTGGATCGCTTTTTCATGAAAATCAATCTCGGATATATGAGCCGTGAGCAGGAAATGTCTGTCATTTCCGGGGAACCCTCTGCCAGGAAGCTTGACGAATTAACAGCTGTTGTCTCGCCGGAGGATATCCGCGAGATGAAAGTCGAATATCCGAACGTACATGTTGAGCAGGATGTTTTGGCATATATGATGGATATTGTAGAAAAGACCAGAAACGAAAGCCGTTTTGTCACGGGCGTATCGACGAGGGGCGCGCTTGCGCTTTACCACGCCTCCCAGGTAACAGCTGCGTGTACAGGCAGAGATTTTGTCATTCCGGAGGATGTGATCTCCGTGGCTCCTTACGTGCTGAGCCACAGGATTCTATCCAAAGGCTCCGAAAGCTATGAGGACACCAAAAAGTACCTGGATCGCCTGATCGGGGAAGTGCCGGTGCCGCTGGAAGACCTGAATAAATGATTCTGCTGATCACGGTATTTGCCGTTGTACTTTATTTTGTTGAAAAATATTCTCTGAAGCACGTATTGGATCAGGTCACGTTCTGCACTTCTCTGGACAGGGTTGTGGTGGAACCCGGAGAGGCTTTTTCCTGGTCGATCACCATCCGGAATGGGAAACGAATGATGGTTCCCTATCTCCGACTGCGCGAGCTTGTACCGGAAGGGCTTATATTCACAGACGGGAGTGGAAAAGTCGGTGATAAATGGTGCTCCTGGCTGGTTTCGACTCTTTATCTCGGGCGACACCAGAAGGTTGTCTTAAACCGGGAGGTATTCATACCAAAGCGCGGCCGCTATTTTTTCCGCGGCGCATCTGTGGATGCGGGAGATTTCCTTGGACTTCGTTCCGTTACAGATACCTATCCGGAGCTGCGGGAAATCGTAGTAAAGCCGCAGCGATGCGATTTGTCAGAGCCTGGGGAGCTTTTAGGCGGGTATCTTGGTGAAAACTCTGTAAGAAACAGCCTGATGGAAGACCCAATCCAGACGGCTGGTTTCCGGGACTATACCGGAAGGGAGCCTTTCCGGGCAATCAGCTGGAGCCAAAGCGCCAGATACAATCGCTTACTGGTGAAGCAATATGAGAATACCGCCGAATTCTCCTGCACAGTTCTTTTAAATACAGACTGTCCAAGACGGGAAAATCAGGAACTGCTTCTGGAGCAATGCTTTTCCATTGTCCGCAGCGTATGTGAAATTCTGGAGAAGAAGAAGATTTCCTATGACTTCCAGACAAACGGATGTATCGCCGGACCGATGGGGGACTGGAATCATATCTGTGAAGGCCTGGGTGCAGCCCATCTGGAAACTGTCCTGGAAGGACTGGGGCGCATGACTTACGATATCAGGGAATCAGAAGCGGATTTTTGGGAGCGGGAAATACGAAATGCCCAGAATAGAAAAAGCATCATCCTTGTTACTCCGGCAGACGAGGAAACCGCCCGCGCGGCAGCCGCACGTTTTGAAAGAAAACTACGAAAGAAAGTCCTGTTGCTCTGCGCAGATGCATTGTATTCATAACCTGTTTTTTATATACAGGTGACGCACATGGAAGTTTGGAAAGAAACTGCATGAGGGGGGATTGACGAATATGATTCTGGCAATTTTAAAAATACTGACGGATATTGTCTGGTATGCCGCCTTTATTGCCCCGGCAATCGTGGCTGTTTCCACCCCGGTTCAGGTGATTTTTCTGGCAGTGCCGGCAGTGTGGGTGATCTATGTGGTCCTTTCCTGGAAAAAACGTGACTTTATATCCGATATTCCAAGCATGGTTCTCTTCGAAGCCAGATTCCTTTTGTGTATCAGCCTGCTTGAGCTTATTTTCGTCGGTCCCGCCAAATGGCAGGCATTATGCGGCCGTCCTGTGCTTTTATTTCTTATTTTTGGTATTTTTCTTCTGCGGGCGGGGCGGATTGCAGATACCTCGGGAGGAAAACGTAGTTTTTGGGGTTCCAGCAGCATTTCGCTTCTCGCGGCGTTTTGTTCTGCGGCAATTCTTACTTCAAAAACAGTCTTAAATAGCGTACTCTGGCTTTTACGCACGGTCTATAATTGCCTGGTAATTCCGGTTCTGGAAGCAATCTTCTGGATTTTAGCCAGAATTCTGTCTGCCATCGTTTCTTTTTTCCTAATGCTTTTTTCCGGTGCCAAGCAGGAAGAAGCCCAGGAAACCGTGCTTATGGATCTGGGGGATTCCCTGCATTTGGAAGAAATGGACACATCACAAACGCCGCTGGTCGCTAAAGTGATCGGATATATACTGATCGGGCTGGCAGCTTTAGCGATCCTTTATTTTTTCTACCGCAAGCTTTCCGGTAATGCATTCGGGTGGAGGAACGCAGCCCATGGAAGCATAACAAGGAGCAACGATGATAAAAACACCAAACAGCCCAGGCAGCGCAGCTTTTTATGGCAGGAGCGAAACATCCGGTATTATTATAAAAAGATCCTGTATTTATGCGCTGAGAAAGGGCTGGATACAGAGCATCCTCTGACCAGCAAAGACGTGAGTGAATTTGCTGCTTCCAGCCTGGGAAAAAATGAGGAATCCGAAGAATTGACTCACCTGTACCGCAGCATTCGATACGGCGGCAGAACGGAAAGCCAGGAGCAGAAGGACAGAGCAAAAGAGATTTACAGGAGCTGGAAATGAATCCCGTGTAGTCCTAAATGCTTCCGATATATTCTTCCGTTTTATCCATAATGAACTTGAGGTTGACAAGGTCTTTTCCTACATCACCTGTTTCCAGTGAGTGGTTGGCATTCTCAATCACGTAAAGCGGAAATTCTTTCTTTTTACACTCTTCTCTTACTAGCGCTGTCTCCACCCAGCCGTCCTTTGTTCCGTGAAATACAATACCTGGCTGATCCATAAGCGGGAAGGACTGACCAACCGGTGTATAGTAAATGTTCTGTGTTACGAGACCATGATTCTGTCCGTAAGCAGCAGCTACTGCTGTCCCAACGCTTTTTGAGATAAACAGAATTTTATCGTATAATGTAAAATCTGTATCTTTTAAGATTTCTTCCGTTTGTGCCAATGCACGGTAGAAAGAATCTTCCATTTTTTTCGCAGAGCCCTTCACCCCGGCGGGAAAATTGCCATACGGAACCGTTATTGTCTGATAGCCATTATTTTCTGCGATCTTCCTGCTGTAATACAAAAGCGGCTTGTCCACATGATAGCCAATGCCGGGGAAAACAACTGCAAGCTTCATTCTGCATCATCCTTTTCTATATCAGTATATTGTTGTTTCAATTCAGATTCTTAATCCACGATATTCTGTACTTCGCTAATATCTGTCAGCTTTGAACGATCCTACAGAATCATATCATAATAATTCACTGGTCTCAATAGATTTTCATTCGTTTTGTTCTGTTTGTCTTTACAGAACATTTTTATAACGGACGGAGCGCTGACTGATTCCATACTTGCATCAATGAGTAAAAACCGTTATACTTTGATTTAGCAAAAGAAAGCAGTCACAGTCACGGAGGATAAGGATGATACCCTTTGAGGAAAAAGCAGAGCAGGCAGCGCCGATGATTCTCGGATTCTTGCAGGAAAAGGCCATCGCATCCGATCCGGAGCACGCGGGGGCATATGATCTTTCTCATTTTAAAGAAGCGTCTTGTAAGGTTGTACTGGCACATGATTCTGACCATGCTCTTTGGGAAGATAATGACGGGTTTTTCTATTGCGCTGAAGCCCTTGCTTTATGCTTCACAGAGAATTCAGATGCGCTGCAGGAAAGATTTCATCAGCTTTGCCAGGAGGCATTTTTACGGAAATATGAGGCGAACAGTTCCAAAACGGGAATATATTCCTTTGGCGCCGGGGCAGGTGCAGGCCGCGGTAAGGAGGCAGGGACAGATTCTTCCGATGTCACACTCTCCCGCCGGGATGGAACGGATTACCGACGGCTTCTGCGCAGGTATTGTGTACCGTGCGAAGAAGTGGTTGCGGATCTGGATTCCTTTGACTATATTCCTTATATGTATGGGCAAAATATGTCTTCCAGACTGTGCCTGATTGATCCATTAGAATACAGTGAAGTGAACCGGCTGGATGAGCTGGCGATTGCGATCGACACCTCCGGCTCCTGTTCCGGGGAACTTGTTACGCGTTTTCTGGAGGAAACGTGGAGTATTTTGAGGCAAAGAGAAAACTTCTTCTCCCGGATGAGGCTCCACCTGATCCAGTGTGATTCAATGATTCAGGAGTATAGGCTTTTTACAAGTGTTGAGGAATGGGAATCATCACTCGGAACTCTTAAAGTCCAGGGCAACGGGAATACGGACTTTCGCCCTGTTTTTGAGCTGTTGGATGATCTGATAGATAAAAAGGAAATCCGCACACTGCGGGCGCTTTTATATTTTACCGATGGGGACGGTATTTATCCTCAGAAAGTACCGGCATATGAAACGGCGTTCGTTTTTGTGAATCAGGAATCGGTAAAGGGAAAGGTGCCTGCATGGGCACAGCAAATCATACTTAATTGAAAAACTACTGGGAGGAACACGCTTTGAATATACAAAAAGCACGCGAAGAAATCATTCGGACAATACGCGCCTATACTGCACAAAAAGAAGACGGGACGTATGTAATTCCATCCCTGCGGCAGCGGCCGCTGCTTTTGATCGGACCTCCCGGTATCGGAAAAACCGCGGTTATGGAGCAGGCGGCCCGGATATGCCAGGTCGGCTTTGTCTCCTATACAATGACACACCACACCCGGCAGAGTGCGCTTGGTCTTCCTTATATCGAGCACCGCAGCTTTGGCGGGGAGGAATACGCAGTAACAGAATATACGATGAGTGAAATCATTGCCAGCGTATACCGCTGTATGGAGGAGACCGGCGTCCATAATGGGCTTCTGTTTCTTGATGAAATCAACTGCGTCTCAGAAACGCTTGCTCCCGCAATTTTACAGTTTTTACAGAACAAAACCTTTGGAAGCCATCGCCTGCCCGATGGATGGATTCTGGCCGCCGCTGGGAATCCGCCGGAATACAATAAATCGGTTCATGAATTCGATATCGCGACGCTGGATCGTCTGAAATACATTTCGGTAGAGGCAGATTACAGTGCCTGGCGCTCCTATGCGCTCGGGGAAGCAATTCACGGCGCGATCCTTGCTTATCTGGATACACACCCGGATCAGTTCTATCTTTTGAAGCAGACTTACGCCAGCCGTGCTTTTGCCACTGCCCGCGGCTGGGAGGATCTTTCCTGTATGCTGAAAGAATATGAAAGCCTGGACTATCCGGTCGACGCAGAATTAATTATCCAGTATCTGCAGGATACAGAACTTGCGGAAGAATTTGCGCTCTTCTATCATTTATATCATTCCAGAGAAAAGCATCTGCCTGTAGCGCAGATGCTCGCCGGAGAGAAAGCGGCTATGGCAGCCTGCCAGAATCTGCTCCGCGAAAATTCTTTCGAGGAACAGCTCTATCTGGTTCACCTGATACTCTCCTGTATCAACGGAAAGCTGAACGAATGGCAAAAATGCTGTCAGCAGATGACGCGTTTTTCAGATGCAGTCGATCGGCTGGTACGTTTTCAGAAACAGAACCATCAGTTTCAGACAACAACGACCCTCATCCATGCTTTTCTTGAAAAAGAACACGGTATTCTGAAAGTACGGCGGGATCATGGGCTCTCACCTGACTCTGAGCTGGAGGAAATGCGGCAGGCACTTCTGGATGTGCAGAAAATGGGATATCATCTGCGTGAAACGGAAGGAAATCTCATAGTTGTATCTTCTTTTGAACAATCAACAACAGAACACACAACATCGGGCAATGCTGCATTGGAAATCAGCCTGCGCCAGGCCAGTGAAGAGGAACTCATATGCAAGGCAGCTGTCTGTGAGGAAGCTGCGAATGATATTTTAAAAATGCTGGAATGTGCAATCCAAACCATGGATCCAGAGCTTATCAGACTAGTATTTACCGGAAATTCTGTGAAGGAACAATCATCAAACCACCTTGAAAAAATCCCGGATCAGGCGGGGAAAAACGCTGCCCTCGTTCTCTTTTTATCCTCGCTTCAGCAGAACCCGGCAGCCGGAATTTTTTTCAAACGATATCCGGATAATCCCTGTACACCGTATTGGGAGCAGCTGGATTTTTCAGCAAGGGAAAATGCGCTGAAAGAGTTTCTTGCGGCTGCCACCTGAGAGAATGGCAAAGAATATTTCAATCCTTCTCTTCATCCTGTTCCAGCAGCCGAAAGGAAAGCTCCAGATAAAAAACTTCTTCCGCATCCTCCAGGTCTGAATGCAGAATTTCTTTTATCTTATCCAGACGGTACAGAAAGGTGCTTCTGTGGATAAAAAGCTCCTTTGCCGTCTGCGTTGCGTTCAGATGTTGGTCGAGGTAGGTTTTCAGGGTCAGCATATATTCGGTGTGGTTTTTCTCGTCCTGCTCTTTCAGGCGCAAAAGTCCCTTATGACAGATCATGTTTGCCGGAAGTCTCTTAGTCGCCTGCTCGATGATATAAGGCAGCGCTACCTGATCAAAATAATGAATCCACAGATATGGCTTTTTGCGACTGCCAACATCCAGAGCCGTACGCGCCTGTACATACTGGCGGCGCAGGTTCATATGTCCCCGCATGGTTCTGCTGTACCCGGCTTTCAGATAGCTGTCGCGGATAAAATAAACCAGCTTTGCGGCCACTTCTTCCTCATCCATGCCAAGACGGGTCAGATCAAAAAAGCTGACCACCTCATCCCGATACAGGAAGCTGACGGAATCCCTGAACAGCTTTTGAATATAATGACAGATCGCTCCTGTCGAAAGCTGTTTTTGATTCAAATAAGTGATCTGCAAAATAAGACAAAGATACTCGTCTCCACTGCTCCACCCTGCCGCGTTAAGCTGGCGGCCGATCTGCACATAATCTGCGGTTCGATCCGTCAGGATGCTCTGGAAGATGGTTTCCAGGGTTCCTTTCATAGAAGCAGGCATTTCACGGGAAAGCTGATATTCGAGATGCCCGGCCAGCGTTTCCAGAATACAGATACAGCCCGGCGTGACCGGATTATCGCATTCTGTCAGCACCAGACGATGGGTTGGCCGGCCATTTACAAACAAATTTCGGTTCACGGTACGATAACCGCTGATATAACCCGGATATAATTCAGTGTGCTCCGCCTGTGCGATCTTCTGGTATGCCGCATCCTGCAGCAGGGCATTCATATACTCTACATTGACCCCATCCTCCGCAAACAGCCTCGCACGCTCAGGCAGCTTTTCCATATCAGCGTCTGCGATCAGAGAAAAATCCGTGCCCATAACCATCAACGGATTCCCGAGGAATCCGGCGCTTACTTCCAGAACCTTTTCCATTCCGGCATCTCCTGCCAGCAGACTGATGATAGAGTCTTCCCATTCATCGCAAAGGTCAAACACGGCCTGAATATCATTCAGGACAGCTGCTGCGTCATTTGCTGCTATGCATACATATGCGCCACCCGGTCTGTTCTCTTCCGCGGTCCACATGAAATTGTCAGCAGAATGATTCTCTGCTTCGCTATTATCCTTCACAGTTCCCCTCAGACAAAATACCAGAAATGTTTTATCCGTTAAAGCTGCGTTTGCGATATCTTTTGCTTCACGCTCTGACGTAACCGGCATCACACACACGTGCCCCGGCCACTTATTGCCATTTGCGTCCAGACAAAGATAAGGCCGCAGATAACTGTCCCTGCCGGACAAACCCGCATGTCCGATTATTCTGTATTTCTTTAAAATCTGTTCATAAAGCCATACTGATGAAAGTTTCACTTGCTTTTCCTCGCATAACCATAAGCGTATGCCTGTCCTCACAAAATTCCGCTGATCCTGCCCAGCTTTTTTTATAAAATCTCAAAACGGCCGTATTTAAGTTTCTAAAAAACATCCGTATTCATCATCCCGACATTCTGCTTCAGTATACTGTGGTTCAATATAATGCCGGGATCGATGAGAACCCTGGCTCTTCCTCTTCACTCAATCTTTTATCATTCAGCAAAATCTAGTCTGACCTTACCACTATTTCCAAATTTTCTCTCTCAGCTGCTGATAAAGCTTTTCACTGATATGCCTTCCATTTTCCTGTAAAGTCTTAATACACTGTTCGATTTCCAGGGCAGTCAGCAAATGTTCTTCAAATGCCGTCATCAAAATGCCAACCGTTCCCATAATCGTAAGGCCCATCTGTTTAGCAACAAGCCTTCCTTTCGCTTCATCCATCAGTAAAATATCCGCCCTGTTTTCATCCGATAAGATAATCGCCTCGCTTTCACCTGCGTCTAACCCTGTAGCACGCCGCAGTAAACTGACGGATTTTGAATCTCCAACCGCAACTTTTTTTACATATTCCGCGTCAATAATCTGTCTGGATTCTTGGTTGAATCTTTCATTTGAAATAAGTTCTTTATAAACTGCATCCGGAATCCATATTTCACCAAATAATTCCTGCAATAAATCTAAATGGTTTATTTTCAGCAAAGAAATAATTGGCGTAGTATCAGAAATTACAATCATTTTCCCGCGCCCTTTAATTTTTGATAGTTTGAAACTTCCTCTTCTACTTCTTCCATATCCAGATCAAGATATGGAAGGCCGATTTTTTCATAAAGTTCAATCAGATCCGTTTTATGGATTCCAAGAATCTCCGCAGCTTTTCCGTGTGAGATCGTCAGGTTCTTTATATAAGGATATAAAATGAGTGCGTTTCTTTCCAATTCCATATCTTTGTTGTAATAAGTTACATATGTTTTCATTTCTCTGGGTACTGATATTTTCACATCCGTATATGTCATTTTTAAGCACCTCCTTGTGAAGACCTAATTCCATTATACCGTTGAATCAATTGCTCGCCAAGTGTTTTTTATTCTTTATCGGAAAATTTTTCTCCCATCACATCTGCTTTTCTCGTCTTCCCTCATTTTGGGCAAAGATAAAAGCACTCAGAAATCACCTTTCTGAATGCTTTACAGAAATTTCTCTTTACTTTTCATGAAACACAAAGCATTATTTATCGCTGTACCAGTTGAAACATTCTCACTGCCCAATTTTGCAGGCTAAAGTCATGGTGCTAACAAATCTGTCATGCTCTTCATGCTGATCAGAATTGTGGATGTATTATGCAGCAACGCCGACGTGGCAGGCGGAAGAATCCCAATCACCCCCAGCAGGATCAGCATCGCGTTGAAGCTGATGATCTGCCGGTAATTGGTGTCGATCCGTTTCATAAGTGCGTCGCTGATGCGTTTCAAGGTCACCAGCGCCCAGAGATCGTCCGCAGAGATCGTAATGTCGGCGACCTCCCGTGCGATGGCGGCGCCATCTGCGATTGCGATACCCACGTCCGCTTCCGACAACGCCGGAGAATCATTGATACCGTCCCCGACCATAATCACATGGCGGCCGTTTTGGTGCTCTTCCTGAATGAATTTTGCTTTATCCTCCGGCAGCACTTCCGCATAATATTCATCCACGCCAATCTGCCGCGCTACCGCCTGTGCGGTGCGTTCGCTGTCGCCGGTCATCATGACTGTCTTTCCGATCCCCAGCTTTTTCAGTTCACAGATTACCTCCGGCGCTTCAAGCCGAATCGGGTCTTCGATACAGATAACTGCCGAAAGTATGCCTGAAATCGCCAGATAAAGATGGGAATACTCTGCCGGAAGCGCGTGGAATTTCTCCTGTTCTTCCTCTGGAACGATACAACCCTCATCCTCAAAAACAAAATGATAGCTGCCGATTACCGCTTTCTGTCCGTCTACCATGCTGGAAATACCGTGGGCAACCACATATTGCACCTTTGTATGGTGTTCCTCGTGATTCAACCCCTTTTCCATGGCCGCTTTCACCACCGCGTTCGCCATGGAATGCGGATAGTGTTCTTCCAGGCAGGCTGCCAGCCGCAGCATCTCATCCGCCTGCTGCCCATGGAATGGAACCACCTGTGCCACCGTAGGCTCGGCGTGCGTCAGTGTACCGGTCTTATCAAATACAATGGTATCTGCCATAGATACCGCTTCCAGGAATTTTCCACCCTTAACAGTAATCTGATGTGTGCCGCTCTCCCTCATGGCGGAAAGCACTGCCAGAGGCATGGAAAGCTTAAGCGCACAGGAAAAATCAACCATCAGCACTGAGACCGCTTTTGTCACGTTTCGGGTCAGCAAATATGTCAATGCCGTTCCGCCGAGACTGTAGGGCACCAGGCGATCCGCCAGATGAGCCGCTTTTGCTTCCGTCGCGGATTTCAGCTTTTCGGATTCCTCAATCATGCGCACAATCTTGTCATATTGCGCACTGCCCATGGCCTTCTCCACACGGATCACGCATTCGCCTTCCTCAACCACCGTACCCGCATATGCAAGACTGCCTTCCCGCTTTCGGACAGGCATGGATTCCCCGGTGATGGAAGCCTGATTGACCAGACATTCGCCGCCGGTCACCTTCCCATCAAGCGGGATGATGCCGCCCATACGCACAACGATACAGTCGCCCACCCTGACATCGGATACGGGAACCAAAATCTCCTGTATTTCTGATGGCTCACCATTTGCAGACTCACGGCTTGAAAGCCCGCTGTCTAAAGACTGACCGCCCAAATGGCAGTCGTTTGAAATCGGTTCGCAAGGGATAAGATTTTCCAGTAGGCGCGGTGCTTCCACCCGCATCCAGACTCTGTCCGTCCGCAGAGACATCGTCCGCGCCAGGTCATCGACTGATTTTTTATGCGTCCAGTCTTCCAGTATCTCTCCAAGCTTCAGCAGAAACATGACCGAAGACGCAGTGGCAAAATCCCCCCTTGCCAGCGACACGGCAATCGCTGTCGCATCCAGCGTCTCGACCTGCAGCCTTCCGCTAAAAATTGCGCGGGCACCCCGAAAGATGTACTTCACGGACTTTACTGCTGCGGCTACTGCCCGCAAGGAAGCCGGCAGAAAAAGCTTAGCGGCAGCTCTGCGCAGAACCATAAACGTAAGCCTGTCCTCAAACTGTCGGTTCAGTTCACGGCCGGTATTTTCCGGCACCAGTTCTTCCTCTCTTTCATAACAGAAACGGCTAAGGGCCGTGATAATGACTGCCCGGTCACACGCAAAAAAGATGACCGCATCCCCGGTACGGTCATAAACTTTCACATCGGTCACGCCCTCTGTCGCGCGCAGATAATATTCCAGTATGTCTGCCTGCCGCAGGGTCATGCTTCTTTGTATTGCATGAACCCGCAGCCTGCCTTTTGATTCGTGTAAGATTCTGCATCTCATAATTTATACCGCCGCAGCCTCCGCTTCCTGGCCTTCATACATACCCGCAGCATCGGAAGCATCCGGGATATCCTCCGCATTCTCCGCAGCAGCGCGTTTTTCATTGATTTCCTTCGCATCCGCCAGAATATCATCCGCATTTTCCCGGATCGTCGTTGCAGTCGTCATCACACTCTCTTTCGCACGCAATGCCGCGGCAACGGTATGCGTATACGCCTTTTTGGCGTCCTTACTTCCGAGTATCTTTACTCCGGCCGTTCCAAATAAAACACCACCGACAAACAAACCAGCTTTACTCCATGCACTCATGGCTGTCTCCTCCTGTCACTCATTCATTGCATCAAAATGTCCTTACGGATTTGTTGTAGTTATGTATAGCTAATAGAAATTAGGATAGCATAAACAAAGTGATATTTCAACACCATTTTAAAATAAAAATGAATGATCCAGCAGGCGTCGCAGATCCGTCTCAAGAAACTCTTTTGTTTCCCGCACATATTCATCAACCTTATAGAGTGTGGCGGTATGGCCGCCTTCTACTTTAACAGCCTTTGCTTTCGGCATAGAAAGAAGCAAATCCGCCTGCGCAGCCTCCGAAAAAGCCTTGTCTGCCTTCGGAAGAACCAGAAGCGTTTTATCATCAAATCTTTTATAATCCGAAAGCTCAAATGGCTTTATGTCTGCCACATTTATGATCAAGCCTGTCATATGCAGGTCAAACTCCTTCGTATATTGCCCATAAATCCATGCGAAGAAATCCTCCATATACGCTCTGCTAATGGGATTCTCATTTTCCATGCCGACCTGCTTTTTTGACGCCGCAAACAGCATTTTCTTTATCCATGAATAAGGAACAACTTTCATAAGCCCCATCATCACACCGTATGATTTATACTGCTTTTTCAAGTCCGCAATGCTCGCCTGTGACAGGCTACACGTAGAATATAAAGCCACAGCGGACACCATATCCGAATACCGCCTTGCAATAAGCTGAGCCATAAACCCGCCCAATGAAGCACCGATTAACACAGGGCTCTTAATATCCAGCTTTTTCATAAGCTTCACGATATGGTCGGCAAGCTGTTCCAGATCGTTGATTTCCATAGGATAATCAAAGGTAAGAATCCGATAATCCTCTTCCATTTGAATAATATGGTTGAACCAGACATCTGAAATTCCCGTGCCCCCTACAAGATATACCAACGTATACCTGGCATCCGCTTTCCCGCACAAAAGATAGCGGGTGCTAATCCCATCTATTTTTTCTTCTGCAAAGGGGTGCGTTTTGCCAAACCTTTGTATTTCTTCTGCAAATGCCATACTTTCCTCCTTCCCCAACAAGCACTACGATCCTGTTTGACAGATTACGCACAAACCTGTACTCTCTCTTCTGTGTATTTACCAAATCCACGTCATCATCAGGGAAATGATGACTCCTCCCACGGCAAACACCGGCAGCATCCCGAAAACAAACACACCGAACACGGCGCACATCACAACGCATTCAAGAATATAGACGGAAACGCTCATATCGTTTTCTCTCTCTACCAGTCGTTAGCATTAGCTAACTCACATTTTAACAGATACCAGAGAAGAAATCAATACAAAACCTGAACATTTGCACACCAAAACAGAGACCACCGAAAACTCCTATCAATCCGGCATCAATTTTGATGTCATACCTGATTTTTCCAGAAAAACGTGCATATTTGCTCTTGAAAGTATTGAAAAATGTGTTATGCTGTTAAAAGAGAACTATGTTTCCTTTGTTCAGAGAGGACGGTGATTTGTTTGAAACGAAATGCGATTCAGGACCTGATCAGCTGGAAATCCAGCGAAGACCGCAAACCAATGGTACTTAAGGGGGCTCGTCAGGTCGGTAAAACGTGGCTCATGAAAGAGTTCGGGCAGACCTGTTACGAAAGCTATGTTTATTTTAACTTTGACGAAGAAGAAGAACTGAAATCTATTTTTGAAACAAATAAAAATCCACAGCGAATCATTGAACTGCTCTCCATGATTGTCGGTCAGAAGATTCTTCCTGGCAGAACCTTAATTATTTTTGACGAAATACAGGAATGCTCAGAGGCGTTGAATACGCTCAAATATTTTAAGGAAAAAGCAGACGAATATCACGTTATTGCAGCAGGCAGTTTGCTTGGAACTCTCCTCGCGCAGCCCAAATCCTACCCGGTAGGCATGGTAAATCTGCTGGAAATCTGTCCTCTAACTTTTGATGAATTTCTGGAAGCAACTGATCCGGTTCTATATTCTTACTACTGTAGTATTCAGAAGAATCAGACTATCGAAGAAATCTTCCACAACCGTTTGCTTGAAGCATACCACAATTACCTCATTATTGGTGGTATGCCTGAATGTGTAGCCTCCTGGATAAAATACAAAGATCCTGCAAAAATTAATCAGATACAACAGGAACTTATTGAAATTTATGAAAATGACTTTTCCAAACATAATGGCAAAGTCAACAGCGGGCGTATTCTTATGGTTTTCCGCAGCATCGTTACTCAGCTTGCCAAATCCAATGAAAAGTTCATGTACGGAGCCGTTCGGGAAGGTGGAAGAGCCCGTGATTTCGAAGAAGCTATTGAATGGCTTGTATCGGCTGGTATGCTCAACCGAATCTATAATGTCTCCAAAACAGAGCATCCGCTGGCTGCGTTTGACAAGTTGGATCAATTTAAGCTCTTTGTATTCGACACCGGTCTTCTGAAACACATGGCTGGCATTGACAACAGTGCAATTCTTCTGAAAAAAGATTACCAGTTCAAAGGGCCGCTGACGGAAAATTATATCCTGCAGCAGCTTCGCGGACAATTTGAAGTAGAACCTCGATATTTTTCTGACAAAAACAGTGAAATTGATTTTGTCCTTCAATATGGTGCGGAAATTATCCCTGTTGAAGCAAAAAGCGGTGCTGATAAATCCGCACCATCCTTTAAAAGATACGTTGCAGACCATCAGCCCGAGTATGCGCTGCGCTTTTCAAAACGCGGATACCGGAAAGATGGAAATATTACGAATCTTCCACTGTACCTCGCACGAAAAACAAGGGAATTGTTGTGATGGAGACTGCCCTGCGATCGCCCCGCATGGCCTTTTCATAAATCGGGGCGTAGATGTCCCATATCTTTTTATTCATCTCTGTAATCTCTCTCCATTTCATGTCCGACATTGCTTTTTATGTCGGACGAAGGCAATGTCCCGATTTCCAACGGAAATCGAAGACGGTACCGCGCCATCTCCTACAAGGCGATTCTCATGCGCGGCTTTCCATTGTGTACATCGTTCCGCCGCCCTTTATTGACGTTTCCGCCATTTTCTTCATGCCGCAGGAAATGTACTTCTTCACTTTCAGCTCTGTGTCCGTGTCCAGAACGCAGGGGAACTTCCGCTCCCGGGCGATGCGAAACGGTTCTTCCAGCAGCACATGAAGAAATCCCTGCCCCTGAAACTCCCGTCGGTGAATATTCCGCGCGCGAGATACCACCCGTCCGCGGAATGATACCGTCGCTCC
>JAJPWX010000112.1 GCA_021205755.1 Lachnospiraceae bacterium
CTCAATGGCGAAATGGCGAGCGCACTTGTGCGCAGAGCCATTTAGACATTAGAGAGCTTTTACGTGTAGTGGTCAGTGATAGCACTTGTAAAAGCGTTCTCGATGGCGATAACGCTGGACATCAGAACGGGGATATAGCTCAGCTGGGAGAGCGCTTGAATGGCATTCAAGAGGCCGGCGGTTCGAGCCCGCTTATCTCCATTTGTATGTGAGGCCTGCTCCGTGGGGAGCGGGTCTTTTTTTGCGCAGAACAGCTGCTTAATGAATGGTTCCGGCTATCGCTGGACGCAGCTCGCGCGGCGAGCAGGAAGTTATTTACAGTATCTGGCTAATGAGGAGAATGATTATGGAGATTTATCACGGAAGACCTGCGGATGAAAGCGGGCGCGCACATAGAGAAATTGCAACCTATGACCTTTTGGACGCGCTTGGAATTTCCTATGACCGCGCGGATCATGAGGCAGCTATGACGATTGACGACTGCAAGGGTGTAGATGAACTGTTTGGGATTGAGATCTGTAAAAATCTGTTTTTATGCAATCGGCAGAAGACAGATTTTTATCTGCTTTTGATGCCCGGAAAAAAGAAGTTTGTGACGAAGAAGCTTTGCCATCAGATCGGCTCACCGCGTCTGTCCTTTGCGGATGAATCTTTTATGGTCGAATACCTGGATATTCATCCGGGTGCGGTGAGCATTATGGGGCTGATGAATGACAAGGAAAATCATGTCCGGCTTCTGATCGACCGAGATGTGACAAAACCGGCGTATTTTGGCTGCCATCCCTGTGTCAATACTTCCAGTCTGCGGCTGCGGACCGCGGATGTACTGGAGAAATTTCTGCCGGGAGTGCACCATACCTATCGGATTGTGGATTTGTAATATGGACTTGGCAAGCTGAAAGCGGGCTGTGAATTGGTGGGATACAATAAAACACAGACGACAAATTATGTTGTTTGCGATATTTATGAGGAGATGGGTATGAAGGTAGTAATCGCGGTGGATTCGTTTAAGGGAAGCATGAGTTCGATGGAAGCAGGTGAGGCCGCGCGGGAAGGCGTGCTGCTTGCCCGTGACGCCAGAGTAGTCGTGCGTCCACTCGCGGACGGAGGAGAAGGAACGACGGAAGCCCTTGTAGAAGGTCTTGGCGGCTCTTATGCAGAAGTCGAAGTGTCCGGACCGATGACGGAGTGTGTGACGGCGCGTTATGGGATTCTGGGAGATGGGCGCACCGCTGTGATGGAAATGGCAAAGGCTGCTGGGATCACGTTGGTAAAACACGAAGATCTGAATCCATGGCAGGCGTCGACGGTTGGAGTCGGGGAAATGATCCGCGACGCCATTGGCCGGGGATGCCGTGAATTTATCATTGGAATCGGCGGGAGTGCGACGACAGAAGGCGGCATTGGAATGCTGCAGGCGCTGGGATATGAGTTTTATGACAAGACTGGCCAGCTTCTTCCGCCGCGGATTGCCAGCCTCGGAGAGATTGCGCGGATTGATGACAGCCATGTAATGCCCGAATTGGAAGATTGTTCCTTTCGTGTGGCCTGCGATGTCACAAACCCGCTCTGTGGGGAAAACGGCGCGGTTTATGTATATGGTCCGCAGAAGGGAGTAAAAAAGGAAGAACGTGCGCTGCTGGACGCAAAACTCCGCCATTACGCCGAAGAAACGGAAAAGTTCTTAAGAAAAAAGCATGGTATGGCGTTAGGCGATAACCAGTCAGGAACCCCTGAATTTAGTATGGCAGGCAGAGAAAATGGTGCTGCTTATCCCGGAGCTGGCGCTGCCGGAGGGCTTGGCTTCGCATTTTTAAGTTATTTGCCTCATGCCAAGTTGAAACCCGGGATTTCTATCGTGCTTGATGCGGTACGGCTCGAAGAGGAGCTTGCGGACGCAGATATTGTTCTGACCGGAGAAGGGCGGCTGGATGGACAGACGGCTATGGGGAAAGCTCCTGTCGGAGTCGCCTGTCTGGCTAAAAAACATGGCTGCCGTGTGATTGCGTTTGCCGGAAGTGTTGCGGAGGACGCAGCCGTCTGCAATACGGAAGGGATTGATGCATTTTTTCCTATTGTGCGGGGCGTGACCACACTTTCAGAGGCAATGGAGCCAGAAAATGCGAAGAACAATATGCGGCGGGCAGTGGAGCAGGTGTTTCGATTATTGTAGTATCAGTTATTCTTTGAAACCGAAAAAATAAAAAATTATTGACAAACCACATTCCCTGTAGTAGACTGAAAGCAGTAAAAATGAACAAACCGTTGAAGCGGAGATAAAGACAGTAGATGTGCCCACAGAGAGTCCGGGCGCGGCGAACGATTCGAACGGCAGACGAAGAGGAACAGAAACGGAAGAGTTTTCGTCTGACGAGGAAGACAGGGCTGCGCACAGCTGAGAACCGGATGGAGATGCAGATTGTCAAATGGATCGTGGAGGGCGCAGTCAAAGGCAGGTTTTGCTGAGTATTCTGCGACGTGAAGGCATACGTCAGTTGCCGGAGATATGTTGGTATCTCGTAAGTGCACGGGGATTCCCGTGAATCAGGGTGGCACCGCGGAAGTATATTCGTCCCTGACAGATTGGAGAAATCTGTCAGGGATTTTTCATTTCTGAGTTTTCCAGACAGAAGGAGGAAAAATATGTATCCATCTTTAGAGGAAGCAAAAAAGATTGCGTCATCGGGCGAGTACCGGAGAATTCCGGTATGCACAGAGATGCTTTCTGATCGTTTTACGCCGATTGAGGTCATGCGGACGCTGCGGGCGGCGAGCCGACACTGCTATATGCTTGAGAGTGCGGAAGCGCATAATCAGTGGGGAAGGTACACGTTCCTGGGCTATTCGCCGACGCTGGAGCTTACCTGTGCGAAGGGTCAGGTGAGACTGCGCTGTGGGGAAGATGTTGGCGGAGGCCAGGTGAAAGAAGTGGTTCGCAGTGAGAGCCCACAGACAGTGATCCGCGAGATCCTCGCGGCAAACAAAAGCCCGAAGCTGCCGGGAATGCCGTCGTTTACGGGCGGGCTGGTCGGATATTTTGCCTACGATTATATCTGCTACAGCGAACCGACATTGAAGTTTACAGGGGAAGATGAGGAGAATTTTCAGGATGCGGATCTGATGCTGTTTGATCGGGTGATTGCGTTTGATAATTACCGGCAGAAGATGATTCTGATCTGCGGCGTGGATACGGCAAGGCTAGAGGATTCCTATCGGGAGGCCGGGGAAAAACTGAAAGGAATCGAACAGCTGCTAAAGAGCGGCGTGAAAGCGTATTTTGCGCCGCTGCACCTGAAAGAAGAGATTACGCCCTGCTTTTCGAGGGAAAAATATAAGGGAATGGTAGAGAAAGCCAAGCACTATATTCGAGAAGGAGATATTTTCCAGGTTGTGCTTTCGAACCCGATGCAGGCGGAAGCGGAAGGAAGCCTGTTTGACGCTTACCGGCTGCTGCGCACCTCGAACCCGTCACCGTATATGTTTTATTTTTCCAGCGATGACATTGAACTGGTTGGTGCGTCGCCGGAGACGCTGGTGAAGCTGGAGGATGGTACGCTTCATACCTTTCCGCTGGCAGGGACGAGACCGCGCGGCGCGACCGAGGAGGAGGATCAGCGTCTGGAGCAGGAGCTGCTGACAGATGAAAAGGAGCTCTCTGAGCATAATATGCTGGTCGACCTGGGGCGTAATGATATCGGTAAGATCAGCGAAATCGGTACGGTGCAGGTGGAAAAATATCTTTCCATTGAGCGATATTCACATGTCATGCACATCGGGTCGACGGTAGCCGGGCAGATCCGAAAGGACTGCGACGCAGTGGATGCGGTAGATTCGATTCTGCCGGCCGGGACGCTTTCCGGAGCGCCAAAGCTGCGGGCCTGCCAGATCATTGATGAGCTGGAAGGGCGCAAGCGCGGCGTTTACGGCGGCGCAATCGGGTATCTGGATTTCACCGGAAACCTTGACACTTGTATTGCCATCCGCCTGGCATTTAAGAAAAACGGCCGCATCACGATTCGCTCCGGCGCCGGGATCGTCGCGGACAGCGTACCGGACAAGGAATTTGAGGAATGCTGCAACAAGGCACAGGCAGTGATCAATGCGGTGGAACAGGCAGAGGGAGGTGTGGAATAATGTACCTTTTGGTGGATAATTACGACAGCTTTTCCTATAATTTATATCAGCTGATCGGCGCGGTAAGGCCGGACATCAAAGTCATCCGTAATGACGTCTGCACGGTTGATGAAATCCGGGCGATGGCTCCGGAGGCGATTTTCATCTCACCTGGTCCCGGACGTCCGGAGGATGCCGGTATCTGTGTGGAGATGATTCAGAAGCTGGGCAGCTCCATTCCCATGTTTGGCGTATGCCTTGGACACCAGGCGATCTGCCAGGCCTTTGGCGCGACCGTGACCTACGCAAAGGAACTGATGCATGGCAAAAAGTCACAGCTGCTCATCGAACCGGACAGTGTTCTGTTCCAGGGACTGTCTTCCGGTATGACTGCGGCGCGTTATCATTCCCTTTCCGTGAAAGAGGACACCCTGCCGGAGACCCTTCGCGTGACCGCACGGACGCCGGACGGGGAAGTCATGGCGGTCGAACATCGGGAGTACCCCGTGTACGGCGTGCAGTTCCACCCGGAATCCGTCATGACCCCGGATGGAATACAAATTATAAGAAACTTTGTAAACCAGTTCCAAACAGCAGCAAAATGAAAATCAAGCCCGTGCAGATTTATTCATTTATCTGCTAAGGCTCTGCTGTATCATATAGAGAGAAAACAAAGCTATAAAACAGAGAAAGGCGGTATCAACTATGATCAAGGAAGCAATTATCAAACTGACAAACAAACAGGATCTGACATATGACGAGGCGGAAGCTGTCATGCTGGAAATCATGAGCGGTGAGGCGAGTGACGTGCAGATTTCTTCTTATCTGACTGCTCTCGCGATGAAAGGCGAGACAATCGATGAGATCACAGCGTCTGCGGTCGGCATGCGCGCGAAGGGCGTTCATTTGCTGCATGAGATGGATGTGCTGGAGATCGTCGGGACAGGCGGAGACAAGGCCAATTCCTTTAATATCTCGACGACGGCTTCCGTCGTGATTGCAGCGGGAGGTGTTCCCGTGGCGAAGCATGGCAACCGTGCGGCTTCCTCTAAATGCGGCGCGGCGGATGTGCTGGAAGCGCTCGGCGTCAAGATTTCTCTTTCTCCAGAAAAATGCCTGGAGCTGATTAAAGAGATCAACATCTGTTTCCTGTTTGCGCAGACTTATCACACCGCCATGCGTTTTGTGGGACCGGTTCGCAAGGAGCTTGGCATCCGTACGATCTTCAACATCCTTGGGCCGCTTTCCAACCCGGCGGGCGCGAACATGGAGCTGATGGGCGTGTATGATGAGTCGATCGTGGAGCCGCTGGCACGCGTGCTGAACAACCTCGGTGTGACGAGCGGTATGGTGGTTTACGGCCAGGATAAGCTGGATGAGATTTCCATGAGCTCACCGACTACGGTATGTGAAATTCGAAACGGCCAGTATAAATCCTATGTCCTTACACCGGAGCAGTTCGGCTATGAACGCTGCGCAAAGGAAGAACTGGTGGGCGGTACACCGGAAGAAAATGCTGCGATCACACGTGCAATTCTCAACGGCACAGACCGCGGCCCGAAGCGTCAGGCAGTCTGCCTAAATGCGGGCGGCGCGCTTTACATCGCGGGCAAGGCGGCGACCATCGAGGAAGGCGTGCGCATGGCAGAGCAGCTGATTGACGACGGTTCCGCGAATAAGGTGCTGGAGCAGTTTATTGAGCTGAGCAATCAATGAGGCGCGACGGGTCAATCAACCTTGAAAAACAGGGAGACAATAAAAGATGAATATTCTGGATGAAATTGCCGGGCGCACGAAAGTCCGTATCGCTGAAGAAAAAGAGAAAATGCCGCTCGGAGAACTCCGCGCACAGGCAGAGGAAGCACACCGGAGGGGAACCGCATTTGCGGACGGCGGCCCTGCGCAGGCGGCGTATGCATTTGAAAAAGCCCTGCGCCCCGCAGCCGCAGAGGAAACCCTTTTACAGAAGAGGGCGCATGTCGAAGACATCGGGCAGACTGGTGTGAAAATAGAAGATAACCGGATGGATTCGCGCGGAATCGCTTTCATCTGTGAGGTGAAAAAGGCTTCTCCTTCCAAGGGTCTGATCGCACCGGATTTTCCCTATCTGCAAATCGCAGAGGAATATGAGGCGGCGGGCGCGGCGGCGATTTCCTGCCTGACAGAGCCGTATTATTTTCAGGGGCAGGACAGCTATCTGCGTGAAATCGCGGGGAGTGTGCATATTCCGGTTCTCCGAAAGGATTTTACTGTGGATGAGTATATGATTTATCAGGCGCGGGCGTTCGGCGCGGGCGCGGTACTGCTGATCTGCTCGATCCTGGATGATGCGCAGCTGCTGGCCTATGGGCAGCTGGCGGCGGAGCTGGGCCTGTCGGCGCTGGTGGAAGCGCACACGGAGGAGGAAGTTCTGCGGGCAATGAAAGCGGGTGCGAAAATCCTCGGTGTAAACAACCGCGATCTGAAGACTTTCCAGGTAGACCTGGGCACGAGCGCACGCTACCGCAAGCTGGTGCCGCCGGAAACGATTTTTGTCTCAGAGAGCGGAATCCGCAATGCGGACGACATCAGAAAGCTGGTGGAGAACGGCACGAATGCGGTACTCATCGGTGAGACATTGATGCGCGCGGCGGATAAAAAAGCGATGTTGCGGGAACTGCGTGGGGAACGATAAAAGGTTTGTGCAGGCAGGATGTAATTCTGACGTAAGAGAAATGGCATCCTGCGTCTGCGGGAAAATCAGGCGAACCGGAGGAAAGAAATGGCGGTTATGAGTGGAAATCCCGTAAAAATAAAACTCTGCGGCCTGTCGCGGCCGGTGGATATCGATTCTGTCAACAAGGCAAAGCCGGACTATTGCGGATTTATTATAAACGTACCGAAGAGCATCCGCAACACGACGCCGGATCAGGTGCGTGCGCTGCGTAAAAACCTTTCCCCGGAGATTATTCCGGTCGGCGTGTTCCGCAACGAGCCGGTAGAGAACGTGGCGGAGCTTCTGCTGGATGGTACGATACAGGTTGCTCAGCTGCACGGGAGCGAGGATGAGGAATATATCCGGAAGCTGCGGACGTATGGGACGTTTTCTATTATTAAGGCATTTCGCGTGCCATCCACGGAAGAATTGTCCCACCAGAAGCAGGAGGTAAGTCCGGAAAAAGCGGATTTCGAACCGGCAAACCGTTCGGCTGGGAACGTATTTTCGAGCTGGGCGGATATGGTAAATAAAAGCTCTGCCGACCTCGTTCTTCTGGACAATGGGGGCGGCGGCACTGGCAAGACATTTGAGTGGACACTGGCAAACCGGATTCAGCGGCCGTATCTGCTGGCCGGAGGCATTGGACCGGATAATATCACGGAAGCGTTGGATCAGCTGCATCCGTGGGGGGTGGACATGAGCAGCAGTGTGGAGACGGATGGAAAGAAAGATCGTGAAAAAATGCTCGCCGCGGTGTCGCGGGTGCGAGCGTGGAACAAGAACAGGAGATGATAAAACATGAGTGGCAGATTTGGAATACACGGCGGTCAGTATATCCCGGAGACGCTGATGAATGCCGTGATTGAGCTGGAAGAGGCTTACAATCATTACAAGGACGATCCGGAATTTAACCGGGAATTAACGGAGCTGTTTAACAATTATGCGGGCAGGCCGTCGCGCCTGTATTTCGCGGAGCGTATGACAAAAGATCTGGGCGGCGCGAAAATTTATCTCAAGCGTGAAGACCTGAATCACACCGGTGCGCACAAGATCAATAACGTGCTTGGCCAGGCGCTTTTGGCGAAGAAGATGGGAAAGACTCGTCTGATCGCGGAGACCGGAGCGGGGCAGCACGGCGTGGCGACGGCGACGGCGGCGGCACTGATGGATATGGAGTGTGAGGTCTATATGGGTGAAGAGGACACGAAGCGCCAGGCGCTGAATGTTTACCGCATGAAGCTGCTCGGCGCGCAGGTACACCCGGTGACGACGGGGACAAGCACATTGAAAGACGCTGTCTCCGAGGCGATGCGCGAGTGGACCAGACGGATTGACGATACGCATTATTGCCTTGGCTCTGTGATGGGCCCGCATCCGTTCCCGACGATTGTGCGCGATTTCCAGAGCGTGATTTCCAAAGAAATCAAAGAGCAGCTGCAGGAAAAAGAGGGGAAGCTTCCGGACGCGGTGCTGGCCTGCGTCGGCGGCGGCTCCAACGCGATCGGTACCTTTTATCATTTCATCCCGGACGAGAGCGTGCGTCTGATCGGCTGCGAGGCGGCGGGGCGCGACGTCAATACGGCCGAGACCGCGGCAACCATCGCGACCGGAAAGCTTGGCATTTTCCACGGGATGAAGTCCTACTTTTGCCAGGATGAATACGGCCAGATTGCGCCGGTTTATTCGATTTCCGCCGGGCTGGATTACCCGGGCATTGGGCCGGAGCACGCCTATCTGTATGACAAGGGACGTGCGGAATATGTGGCAATCACCGATGACGAGGCGGTAGAGGCATTTGAATATCTGTCCCGGCTGGAAGGTATCATTCCGGCAATTGAGAGCGCCCATGCGGTTGCTTATGCGAGAAAGCTTGCTCCGACCATGGATCCGGATCAGATCATTGTCATCACGATTTCCGGGCGCGGCGACAAGGACTGCGCGGCCATCGCGCGTTACAGAGGGGAGGATATTTATGAATAAGATACAGAGCGCGTTTGCGCATGGAAAAGCATTCATCCCGTTTATCACCTGCGGCGACCCATCGCTGGCGGTGACAGAGCAGCTGGTCTACGCGATGGAAAAAGCGGGAGCAGACCTGATTGAGCTTGGCATTCCATTTTCAGACCCAACCGCGGAAGGTCCGGTCATCCAGGAGGCGAACAACCGCGCCCTCTCTGGCGGTGTGACCACGGACAAGATCTTTGATATGGTAAAAAAGATTCGCGAAAATACGCAGATTCCAATGGTATTCATGACCTACGCGAACGTTGTATTTTCTTATGGCATTGAGCGATTCGTAAAGACGTCAGCGGAGGTCGGCATGGACGGCATCATCCTCCCCGACGTGCCTTTTGAAGAAAAAGAAGAGTTCGCCGCTACCTGCCGTGAAAATGGACTGGCGCTGGTCTCTCTGATCGCGCCGACTTCCCATGAGCGTGTCGCGCAGATTGCCTCCGCGGCAGAGGGCTTCATCTATTGCGTTTCCTCCCTGGGTGTGACGGGTGTCCGCTCCGAGATAACGACCGATATCGGTGAGATGGTGCGGCTGGTGCGTGCAGCCTCCGACATCCCGTGTGCCATCGGTTTTGGTATCTCCACGCCGGAGCAGGCCGCAAAGATGGCTAAGGAAGCTGATGGCGTCATCGTCGGCTCCGCGATTGTGAAGCTCTGCAAGGAGTACGGCGCGGACTGTGTGCCGAAGGTCGCGGAGTATGTGAAGAGCATGAAGGATGCGATCCGGGTGCGGCATTAGCCGCAAGACTCTTTGCCCAGCCCTGTGCATAAAAAAGCCGCAGAACATGGATTTGTTTGCGGCTTTTTTAAATTGGGAGAAATTGACGGAAATTTTATCTCGTGATATGATGTACCTGACTGAAAGCAGATTTTAATGATTGCATAATGCCCGCATTGTGCGGCGGATTGATCGGAGAGCGGATATTCTATAATGCTTTAGACAGTACCGGAGATTGGAGGAGCCTATGCAGAAAACTTTTAATGTCACGGGGGTCTGTGTGCCTGAAAGAAACTATATGGTGGATGTCAGTGACCGTGTGGAACGCATCGTTGAGGACTACGTATCGCCGGGAAAATATTTTACAATGAACCGTGCGAGACAGTATGGCAAGACGACGATGTTATATCTGCTTGAGGAAAGACTGAAAGAGTCGTTTATCGTACTTCGATTGAGCTTTGAAGCCGCAGACGAATATTTTGTTTCCCATGCACTTCTCGCGGAAGGCCTGACGATGGATATAGCGGACTGTCTGCGCAGACAGAGTATAGAGGAAAGGATCATTCGTGCATGGGAGGCGCCTGTTTCTGAGCGGTTTCCGATGCGCAGTCTGGGAGTAAAGATAACAAACCTTTGCAAAGCGTGTAAAAAGAAAGTGGTTTTGATGATTGATGAGGTAGACAGAAGTTCTGATAATCAGATTTTTCTTTCTTTCCGTGGTCTTCTTCGCGCAAAGTATCTGGATCAGGCGTCCGGATGGGACACCACTTTTTGGTCAGTCATCCTGGCAGGGGTATACGATATAAAAAATTTAAAACAGAAAATGCATCCGAATGTGGAATCGAAATACAATAGTCCATGGAACATTGCGGTCGATTTTACAGTTGACATGAGTTTTTCTGCCAGCGATATCGCGTCAATGTTGGTGCAGTATGAAAAGGACTGGGAAACCGGAATGGATACGGAAAAGATCAGTCAATTATTATACGATTATACTTCTGGCTATCCATTTCTTGTGTCCAGACTTTGTCAGATTATGACAGCCTCATTGAGTGAAAATAGTTCAAAAGAAGAGCGAGAAGCTGCCTGGTCTGCGGGAGCGTTTCAGGACGCAGTTCGAGAGATGCTGAAAAAGCCTAATACGCTCTTTGACGATATGATAAAAAAACTGGCTGATTTTCCAAAATTAAGAGAAATGATCTACAGCATCCTGTTTCAGGGGAAAAGATATTCTTATGAAGCGGATAATGAACGTATCCGTATTGGGGAAATGTTTGGTTTCCTGAAAGAAAAGGATGGCGCAGTTGTGGTTGCAAACCGGATATTTGAAATGAAACTGTATAATCTGTTTCTTTCAGAAGAAGAAACGGAAGAAAAAATAATCTCTGTTGTAGATACAGAGAAAAACCAATTTGTTTTGGGCGGACATCTGCAAATGGAATTGATTTTGAAAAAATTCGAATAAAATGCTTTTGCTGGGGATTTATCAGGTAGCAGCAGATTTAGTTGTTTTTTATCCCCTGAATATTTTTCCCAAATCAGGTCATACTCCAAAGGAAACAGTGGAAAGGAGTGTGACTATGTCTGAAAAGAAGCTTATTTGGGAGGAACTCAGCCCGGATGACAAATTAAAGTATGAGATTGCGGAAGAGCTGGGTCTGCTGGAAAAGGTGAAGACATTGGGATGGAAATCCCTGACTGCAAAGGAGACCGGCCGCATCGGCGGTCTGATGACAAAAAAGAAAAGAGAGAAAGACCATACGATATGAAAACGATAAACGAAGACATCAAAAGCGGTCAGTTTCGTCCGGCCTACCTTCTGTACGGAGAGGAAGCCTATCTGAAGGTTCAATATAAGAATAAGCTTCTGGCCGCGATTCTGCCAGAGGACGATACGATGAATCTCAGCGTTTATACGGGCAAGGGGATTGATGTGAAACAGGTGATCGACCAGGCGGAGACGATGCCTTTTTTTGCGGATCATCGGCTGATTCTGATTGAGGACAGCGGGTTTTTCAAAAACGCAACGCCGGAGCTGGCGGAGTACCTGCCGCAGATGCCGCAGGAGACGATCCTGATTTTTGTAGAGAGTGAAGTGGACAAGCGAGGCAAACTCTATAAAAAAGTGAAGGACTGCGGGCGCGTCGTGGAGATGAAGCGGCAGGACGAGCGAACGCTGACGGCCTGGGTGCTGGGCATGGTAAAGAGGGACGGGAAAAGGATCACGCAGGATGCGATGTCCCTCTTTCTGCAGAAGACCGGCGATGATATGGAAAATATCGCGCACGAGCTGGAAAAACTGCTTTCTTATACCCTGGACGCAGACGCGATTACGCCGGCGGATGTCGAGGCGGTCTGTACAGAAACGACGGAAAACCAGATTTTTGAGATGATTCGCGCGGTGGCGGAGAAACAGCAGCGGCAGGCACTGGATCTGTATTACGACTTGCTGTCGCTGAAGGAACCACCGATGCGCATTCTGTTCCTGATCGCGCGGCAGTTTAATCAGATGCTTCAGTTAAAGGACTTAAGAGAACAGGGCATGGATAACAATACAGTGGCCTCAAAAGCCGGGCTGGCGCCTTTTATCGCGAAGAAGACGCTCTCGCAGGCGGCGCATTTTTCAAAGGAGGCGCTGCGGCAGGCAGTCGAGGATTGTGTGGAAGCGGAGGAGGCGGTTAAAACCGGCCGGCTGAATGACCGGCTCGCGGTGGAACTGCTGATCGTTAAATTCAGTGAGAATGCAGCGTAAATAAGATGGAAAAAGTATCTTGACAAACCGGAATCTGTTCGATAAGATAGCAGAGAAGTAAATAGCTGTGAAGAATCATTATTTATAATCACAGCCGGAATAGTGAGGAGAAAGAGGAGTACGCATCACGGCGCCGACAGAGAGAAGGGTTCACTGGCTGGAAGATCCTTTGGGATGGACGGATGCGGAACGTGGCTTTTGAACTGAATGGCTGAAGCGGATGTGTCAAATCCGTGTGTAGGACATTCCGGGACTTCCCGTTACAGGAGATAGAGATACGGATGAGAGTGTGTGCTTTTATCCGCAAGAAAAGGTGGTACCGCGAGACATTCGCCCTTTGTATACATTGTGTATGCGAAGGGCGTTTCTTTTTATGCGATTTTACTACCCAACCGCAGAAATAAGGAGGAGACTATGAGCAAAGAACTGGCAAAGACCTATGACCCGAAGGGTCTGGAGGACCGGATCTATCAGAACTGGCTGGATAAGGGATATTTCCACGCCGAGGTGAATCCGGAGAAGAAACCGTTTACGATTGTGATTCCGCCGCCCAATGTGACGGGACAGCTGCATATGGGGCATGCGCTGGATGAGACGATGCAGGATATCCTGATCCGTTTTAAGCGGATGCAGGGCTATGAGGCGCTCTGGCAGCCGGGCACGGACCACGCCGCGATTGCGACGGAGGTCAAGGTAACGGAGATGCTGAAAAAGAAGGGCATCGATAAGGATGAGATTGGCCGCGAGGAATTCCTGAAATACGCGTGGGCGTGGAAGGAGGAGTACGGCGGAAAGATCACGAATCAGCTGAAGAAGCTCGGCGCCTCCGCAGACTGGGAGCGGGAGCGCTTTACGATGGATGAGGGCTGCTCGAAGGCGGTGGAGGAAGTGTTTATCCGCCTGTACAACAAGGGCTATATTTACAAGGGTTCCCGTATCATCAACTGGTGCCCGGTCTGCCAGACCTCAATTTCTGACGCAGAAGTGATTCATGAGGATCAGGATGGATTTTTCTGGCACATCAATTACCCGGTAGTAGGCGAGCCGGGACAGTTCGTGGAGATCGCGACGACCCGTCCGGAGACACTGCTCGGGGATACCGCGGTGGCGGTGAACCCGGAGGATGAGCGCTACACACATCTGGTAGGTAAGATGTTGGAGCTTCCGCTGACCGGCCGGCAGATTCCGGTGATTGCGGATGAATATGTAGACAAGGAATTCGGAACCGGCTGCGTGAAGATTACGCCGGCACATGACCCGAATGACTTTGAGGTGGGCAAACGCCACAATCTGCCGGAGATCAACATCCTCAATGACGATGCGACGATCAACGAGTTGGGAGGCAAGTACGCGGGCATGGATCGCTACGAGGCGCGTAAGGCGATGGTGGCGGATTTGGATGCACTCGGCCTGCTGGTAAAGGTAGTGCCGCATTCACACAGCGTAGGCACTCATGACCGCTGCAAGACAACGGTGGAGCCGATGATCAAGCCGCAGTGGTTTGTGCGCATGAAAGAGATGGCGGAACCGGCAATTGAGGCGCTCAAGTGTGGAGCCTTAACTTTTGTCCCGGATCGCTTTGATAAGACTTACCTGCACTGGCTGGAGAACATCAAGGATTGGTGTATTTCACGCCAGCTCTGGTGGGGGCACCGGATTCCGGCTTACTATTGCGATGACTGCGGGGAAATGGTGGTAGCGCGCGAGATGCCGAAAATCTGCCCGAAGTGCGGCGGTACACATCTGACGCAGGACCCGGATACTCTGGACACCTGGTTTTCCTCCGCGCTCTGGCCGTTTTCAACGCTTGGCTGGCCGGAGAAAACACCGGAGATGGATTATTTCTACCCGACAGATGTGCTGGTGACCGGCTATGATATCATTTTCTTCTGGGTTATCCGCATGGTATTCTCCGGTATTGAGCAGACCGGGAAGGTACCGTTCCATCATGTACTGATCCATGGACTGGTGCGCGATTCCCAGGGACGTAAGATGAGCAAATCCCTCGGAAACGGCATCGATCCGCTGGAAATCATTGACCAGTACGGTGCGGACGCACTGCGACTGACGCTGATCACGGGCAACGCGCCGGGCAACGATATGCGCTTCTATATGGAGCGGGTGGAGGCGTCCCGCAAATTCGCGAACAAGGTGTGGAACGCGTCGCGCTTTATTATGATGAATCTGGATAAGGCATCCGAAGCTGACGGAGCGGCGGGGATCCCGGCGCAGATGGAGCTTTCCGAGCTGACCAGCGCAGATAAGTGGATTCTTTCCAAAGTCAATGACCTTGCGAAAGATGTGACCGACAATATGGACCGCTACGAGCTTGGCATTGCGGTGCAGAAGGTTTATGACTTTATCTGGGAAGAGTTCTGTGACTGGTATATTGAGATGGTAAAGCCGCGCCTTTACAGCGAGACGGATACTTCCAAGACGGCGGCGCTCTGGACGCTGAAAACAGTGCTGACAAATGCGCTGAAGCTGCTGCATCCGTTCATGCCGTTCATTACTGAAGAGATTTTCTGTACACTGCAGAACACGGCGGAGGGAAATGCGTGCGGCGTGAACGCATCCGCTGGTGCGGGGCCATCCCAGACGACTCCTTCCGGCTATCAGATGCCGGAGATCGCGGAATCTATTATGATTTCCTCCTGGCCGGAATGGAAGGAAGCGTGGAACTTCGAAGAAGATGAGAAAGCGGTCGAGACGATCAAGGAAGCTGTTCGAGCGATCCGCAACGCCCGCACCGGTATGAATGTGCCGCCAAGCAGAAAAGCACAGGTATATGTAGTGGCGGAGAGTGAGGCGGTACGCGCAATCTTTGAAAATGGTAAAGTCTTCTTTGCAACACTCGGTTATGCGAGTGAGGTGCATGTGCAGGCGGACAAGACGGGCATCAGCGACGACGCGGTATCAGCCGTGATTCCGGAAGCAGTCGTTTATATGCCATTTGCGGATCTGGTTGATCTCGACAAGGAGCTGGCGCGTCTGCAAAAGGAAGAAGAACGTCTGACGAAGGAACTGGCCCGTGTCAATGGAATGCTTGGAAATGAGAAGTTTACGAGCCGGGCGCCGCAGGCAAAGATTGACGAGGAAAAGGCGAAGCTTGTGAAATATACACAGATGATGGATCAGGTGAAAGAGCAGTTAAAGCGGCTGCAGAATTAAAGAAAATATGCGCCATGTGGATCATCCATGTGGCGCAAGTTTTTCATTGCCGCGAAACGCGGTCTGCGTTTTGTTTCGGTGCTTGCTGCCGTGTGGCATCGGCATGCGTCAGCAACCATACGGTTTATGCTTCCGTTTCGGCTTCGGTGGCTGTTTCACCCGCATCAGAGGTATTTTCACTATCGATATCATCCGCCTGTGTACTGATCAGTGTGAGCGTATCGATTTCATATGCACTGTTTATAGTGAAACAGATAATGTCGCCGACCTGGATATCGGATACATCAAAGGCTTCGGTCTCAATGGTTTCTTCTGTTTCTGATTCTGATTCTGTCTCAGAATCCCCGGCGTCTTCTTCCGTTTCTTCGTCGGCTGTGGTTTCCGCATCTTCTTCTGCGTCTTTATCCGCGGCCTCTTCTGCGTCTGCTTCGACAGCTGTAATGGTCAGCAGATCTGTGAGCTGTCCGGAGGAAACCCCATCCGTGACAGTGAACTGGATGTACACATCTGAAAGTTCCAGTGTTGCACTGGCAGTATCCTCCTCATCTTCGATCAGGTCGCCGGTATTTATGACAAGCGTACCATCGTCATTAATGATTACGATTTTTCCATATACTTCAAGCTCGGTGCCTGCAGCTGCGTCGAGGAGTGCGATGCCGGCGGAAATGGCAGCATTTTCCGTTTCCGTTTCGGTTTCTGTCTCTGCCTCTTCAGCGAAAACGCCCACAGATGTAAAAGAGAGCGTCAGTCCTAACATGATTGCTACGAGTTGTTTCTTCATATGAATGATCCTTCCTTTCCTGAATCGTAAGACGACTTACGTCGTTTGCTGTAAATACAGGCTGTTGGCCTTGCACTACTTTACCGGAAAAGTATGTCTAAAGTGTGTCAATAAGAAAAAAAGTAACTATTCAGAACAGCAGGCCACAGACCGCCTTCTTTGAAGGCTATATGCCGCTAACGCGTCATATGTCTGAGGCTTGATGGGCGTTCCGCCCATCCCGAAATGAAAATACAGCCTTTAGCAGGTAAACCTGCACAGTCTGTCTTTTCATTTCGATGCTGTTCTGAACTGTTACGAAAAAAAGATGAAGGGAATTGACTGGTTGTATTCTGGCACAGATTGTGCTATCCTGAATGGAATTTCAGTGTTACTGGTTTATCGGAAAGAACCAGAGGGGGAATCGAATGTCTTTGCAGTTTATTTTTGGAAATTCCGGCAGCGGAAAATCGTATTATCTTTATCAAAAGATCATTGAGGAATCCAGAATCCATCCAGAGCGCGATTTTCTTGTGATTGTTCCGGAACAGTTCACGATGCAGACCCAGCGGGATCTGGTGATGCTGCATCCGGATGGCGGCATTATGAATATTGATGTTCTGAGCTTTCGGCGTCTGGCACACCGTGTTTTTGAGGAAGTAGGAGCAGACCGGAGAACGATTTTGACAGAGACGGGAAAGAATCTGATGCTGCGAAGAGTGGCGGAGCAGCAAAAGGATCGCCTGAAGGTGCTTGGCTCGCGGATGAACCGGACAGGGTATGTGTCGGAAGTGAAATCCATTCTTTCAGAGCTGATGCAGTACGAGGTATCAGATTACGACCTGCAATGCATGCTCGACGCGGTGGAAAACCGCCCCCTTCTTCACGCAAAGCTGGAGGACGTCCGGGTACTTTACGGGGCTTTTCTGGAGTATCAGCGAGACCGTTTTATGAAACCAGAGGAGCTGCTGGAGGCTCTTGCCAAAGTGGCAGGGAAGTCCGCGCTTCTGCGGCGCAGTGTGCTCGCATTTGACGGTTATGCCGGATTTACGCCTTCACAGCTTACGGTTCTGGAGAAGCTGCTTGCGGTCTGCCCGATGGTTTACCTGACTGTGACCATCGACGCACGGGAGTCTTTTTTTGGCACAATCCGGGAGCATGAGTTGTTTGCGCCGAGCCGCCGACTGATCAAAAGCGTGGTGGAATGCTGTGGGGAAGCGGCGTGCACGGGAAGCGGAGAAGAGTCTCATCGCTCTGGAGAGAGTATGGGTACGGGATACGGTGAAAAGCGCGGATATGAAAAGCCGATTGTACTGGGAACGCTTCCACGGTTTTCCAGGGACGGGGCGCTTCGCCATCTGGAACAGAATTTATTTCGAAAAAGGACGCTTCCGTATGAGGGAGAGTCGGAAGAGATTTCACTTCATGAACTTTCTTCCCCTGCGCAGGAGGTGCATTTTGCAGCGCGGACGATCTCGCACCTGGTGCGGGAAGGAAAGTATCGTTACCGCGAAATCGCCGTAATTGCGGGAGATTTGAATGCATACGGAGATTATGTGAAAAATATTTTCCCATCCTACGGAATTCCGGCTTTTGTGGATGAGACGAGGGGAATCCTTCTGAATCCCTGTCTGGAGTTTGTACGCGGAGCGCTGGCGATGGTGCGGGATGATTTTTCCCGTGAGAGCGTGTTTCGCTTTCTGCGAACCGGGCTGGCAGGGCTTTCTTCAGATGAAGTAGATCGGCTGGAAAATTATGTGATTGCGGTGGGAATCCGCGGTTATCGATACTGGGAAGAGGAGTGGACCTGGTGTCCGGCCAGCCTGCGTACGGTAATGTGTCCAGGTACAGAAACCGGAGGAGAAGAAGAAGGCGAAATGCCCGAAGACGGGATGTCTGGATTTAATGCTCTGCGCACGCGCTTTATGGATTGTGTTGGTCCATTTGCGGAAAAGATGCGGGAGAAGAATCTTCTGCTGAAAGAATATGCGCAGGCTTTGTATGGCCTGCTGGTTGACTGTAATGTACAGCAGCAGATGAAGAATCTGGAAAAGCAGGCGGGGGAGCTTTCTTCAGAATATCGGCAGGTATATCCGGTTTTAATTGGACTGCTGGATGAGATGGTGGATCTGCTCGGGGAAGAACAGATGGACTGCGGAGAATTTGCGGATATCCTGGATGCCGGTCTTTCAGAGGCAAAAATCGGAATCATTCCGCCGGGCATTGACCAGGTACAGGTGGGCGATATTCGCCGTTCCCGGCTTTCAAATGTCAAAATACTGTTTTTCCTCGGCCTGAATGACGGCTGGGTGCCGTCCCGTCCGAATGGGGGCGGGATTGTCTCGGATACGGAGCGGGAAATCCTTTTGAATGCCGGGGCCAGCCTGGCGCCTTCCGCGCGGGAGAACAGTTATATTCAACGGTTTTATCTCTACCAGAATCTGACCAAGCCGCAGGATCGGCTCTACCTGTCCTGGTGCTTAAGCAGCGGGGATGGGACGGCGATGCGGCCATCCTATCTGGTTTCTGTACTCAGGCGATTGTTCCCGAAAATGCAAACGCAGCGGGAGCAGGACGCAGGGACGATGCTTTCCCAGGTGACTTCAAAAGAGAATGGGATGCTGTATCTGCTGCACGGACTGCAGAAAGTGCGGAATTCGGCGGCATCTCCCCTGGGGCAGACGGAGCAGAGCGCCTGGCTGGAGCTGTATCGGCTGTATTTGAAAGATGATGCGTACCGGGAACGGGTTCGGACCCTTGTCGGTGCGGCTTTCCTGCGTGCGAAAGTTCCGGATACGGAGCATCTGGAGGCGCAGATGGCGCGGGAGCTCTATGGGATGCTCCGGCAGGGCGGCGCACAGCTGCAAAACGGCGATTTTGGAGGAATATCGGCGAGTGTTACGCGGCTGGAATTGTATGCAGGCTGTGCGTTTTCTCATTTTGCTTCTTATGGATTGCAGCTGCGAAGCCGTGAGGAGTATGGCCTGCAGGCGACCGATCTGGGGACGCTGTTTCATGAATCAATTGCGTTTTTCTCGCGGCAAATGCTTGCGGAAGGCTTTGACCCAGGCGAGTGTCCTTATGAAGAACAGGCCAGGCGCATGGATCGGTGTGTGGATATGGCGGCAGAGCGGTATGGAGATGGTATTCTGCATGCGAACGCACGCGATGAATATACGATCCGTCGGCTGAAACGGATTCTGCGGCGCACGGTTTGGGTGATGCGTGAGCAGACAAGGGCAGGAAAATTCCGACCGGTTGGTTTTGAGATTTCGTTTGCGGATACGGACAATCTGGACGCGACGAAGGTGCGTCTTGGGGAAAACGGACAGATTCGCCTGCAGGGGCGGATTGACCGCATTGACACGGCGGAGACGGAGGATACCGTCTATGTGAAAGTGGTCGATTATAAATCCGGCATGACGCAGTTCGACCCGGTGTCGCTCTACTATGGGTTGCAGGTGCAGCTGATCGTTTATCTGAACGCGGCGCTTGAGATGGAGCGAAAGCTGCATCCGGATAAGAAAGTCGTCCCGGCGGGCGTCTTTTATCACCGGATGCAGGATCCAGTGTTGGAAAAGGATGAGAACCCGGAACGTGCGCGGGAGACCCTGCTGAAAAAAATGCGGCCGAATGGTCTGGTAAACAGCGATGGTCCGGTGATTCGCCTTTTTGACGGGGCAATGAGCGGAGATTCCCTGGTGATTCCCGTAGGCTTCAAGAAGGATGGGACGCTCAAAGCAGCTTCAAGTGTTGTGACGACGGAACAATTTGAGGCACTATCCGGATATGTGAAAGAACTTCTTTGCAGGATGGGCAGGGAAATCCTGGATGGGGTAATCGAGGCACGTCCGTATGCGGATAAAAACAGGAGTGCCTGTGATTACTGTCTTTATGCGGATGTCTGCGGCTTCGACCGCAAAATTCCCGGACGCTGTGAAAAACGGCAGCCGCAGTTGACAGCCGACCAGGTAATTGAGCGCCTATCTAACGGGGATAGTCTGGGAAAGGAGGTGACGACACATGGCAGTGAAGTGGACGAAGGAACAGCAGCAGGTGATTGACGCGCGGGGGCAGAATATTCTGGTTTCGGCGGCGGCGGGCTCTGGTAAGACCGCGGTTCTGGTAGAACGTATTTTAAAGATGATTACGGATGAGGCTCATCCGGTCGACATTGACCGCCTTCTGGTCGTTACCTTTACTAATGCGGCGGCGGCGGAAATGCGGGGGCGCATACGCGACGCCCTGGAAGAGCGGGCCGAGCAGGATCCGGACAATGTTCATTTACAAAGGCAGCTCGTGCTGGTGCATAATGCAAAGATCACGACGATTCACAGCTTTTGCCTGCATGTATTGCGCAATCATTTTCAGACAATCGGGATAGATCCGGCTTTTCGCATTGCGGATGAAGGTGAAGTGACGCTGTTGGAGCAGGAAGTGGTGAAAACAGTGGTCGATGAGGCCTATGATTGTACATCTGACCGCCCGCAGGATCAGGCAGCCGCCAGTCAGCGTTATGACAGTCGGGAATTTACGGAGTTTCTGGAGCAATTTGCAACCGGAAAGAGCGATGTCCAGATTGAGGAGATGGTTTTGCAGATTTATCATTTCGCGCTAGGGCAGCCGTTCCCGGATGACTGGCTGCGGGAATGCCGCGAAGCATACGAAAAAGACTGGTCGGACAATGAGCAGCAACAGCCGGCCTGGTTCGCTTTTATCGAAACGGACACGGCTGTGCGGCTCGCAGATATCCGCAGGCAGCTGGAAACAGCAATCCGCATCACGCAGGAACCGGACGGGCCGTATCCTTATGAAAAAGCCCTGTTTTCGGATCTGGAACTGGTGGATAGCCTGGAGCGGGGCGGTTCGTTTGCAGGGTATCTGGAGGAATTTCGGAAACCCTGGAGCTATGCCCGTCTTGGAACCAAAAAAGATGAAAAAATTTCAGAAGAAAAAAAGCAGCAGGTGCAGGCTATGCGCGCCGACTGCAAAGACCAGATAAATGCGCTTCGCGATCAGTATTATTATGATAATTTGCAGGCACTGCGGGAGGCTTACGAAAAAAGTGGTATTTCCGTGCGTGTCCTGACGCAGCTGACGGAGACCTTCATGAAGCGTCTCTCTGAAAAAAAAGCGGAACGAAACATTCTGGACTTTGGAGATATGGAGCATTTGGCGCTGAACGCGCTCGTGAGCAGAGAAAGCAGGGGGGTACTTACTTCTACGGCGGTGGCTCAGGAATATGCGGAGACCTTTGAGGAGGTATTGATTGACGAGTATCAGGACAGCAATCTGGTACAGGAACTGATCCTCGGGAGTGTATCGGGAAAAGGCATTGGCGCACAGAATCGCTTCATGGTTGGGGACGTCAAACAGAGTATTTACCGTTTCCGGCTGGCCCGCCCGGAACTGTTCCTGGAAAAATATCACAGCTACCGCCCGTATACGTCGAACCGGGAAACATCCGCTGATACGGATGAGTCATTCCCTGTATCGGGTGGGAAGCGAACGGAGGCAGAGAAGCCATCTGGCGGAACTGCTGCGATACAGACAGGGGCGGAGCCATCGTCCGGCTGCCGCATTGACCTCCACCGGAATTTTCGCAGCCGCCCGCAGGTGCTCTCTTCGGTCAATGCCATTTTCCGAAAGATTATGACAGAGCCGCTCGGCGGGGTTGTTTATGATGACGAGGCGGCGCTATATCCGGGTGCGGAATTCCCGGAAAGTCCTCCTCTGGCAGATGGAACCAGGGCGGAGACGTCAGAACTTCTGTTGCTGGATCCGGGCGCAGGAGAAAACGATACTTCGGCCGAGAATTTGCGCAGGGAAGAGGCGAAAATGGTTGGCCGCCGGATTCAGAAAATGGTGGGTGAGATGTCGGTGCTGGACAAGGAGAGCAGGAAATTTCGCCCGGTGCGCTATGGGGATATTGTGATTTTGCTCCGGTCAGTCAGCGGCTGGGCGGAGACCTTTGGCGAAGTGCTTCTCGATATGGGAATCCCCTGTTTTACCGGCTCACAGAAAGGCTATTTTTCGACGGCAGAGGTGCGCGTGGTTCTTTCCTATCTGCAGATTCTGGATAATCCACAGCAGGATATCCCGCTTGCGGCCGTACTTCGAAGCGCGATCGGACGGCTGAATGATGAGGAATTGGCCGAGATTCGCCTTGCCGGAGAGCCAGACTTCAGACTTTCCTTTTATGACTGCTGCCAGCGGTACCTGGAACGTTTTCCAGATACCAGAACTGCGCAGAAACTGACCGGATTTTTTGCAACGTATGGAGCACTCCGTGCAAAGTGTGCCCATACGCCGGTGCATCAGCTTTTGTGGGAGCTGCTGGATGTGACCGGATATGGGGAGTACGCGGCCGCGCTTCCGGCCGGAGAACAGCGGCGGGCAAACCTGGACATGCTGGTGGAAAAGGCGATTGCCTATGAAGCGACCAGCTTTCGTGGTCTGTACCATTTTGTACGGTACATTGAAAATCTGCAAAAGTATGAGGTAGATTACGGCGAAGCAAATGTCGCTTCTGAGGCGGATGATACCGTGCGGATCATGAGTATTCATAAGAGCAAGGGGCTGGAATTTCCGATTGTGTTTGTCTGCGGGATGGGCAAGCAATTCAATGAAAGCGATGTGCGCGGCAACGTTGTCATGCATCCGGAGTGGGGAATTGCCTGCGATTGTGTGACGCACACGCCGACGGATTCCTCTGGAGATTCGGAGGGCGCGGACGGTTCTTCTTTAGGGGAGCTGCCCCGGATGCGCCAGTCTACGCTTTTGAAAAAAGTGATACAGCAGAAGCTGTCCGTGGAAAACCTGGGTGAAGAATTGCGTGTCCTGTATGTAGCGATGACCAGGGCAAAGGAAAAGCTGATTCTGACCGGAAGTGTGAAAAATCTGGAAAAGCGGCTGCCGGCCTGGAAAAACGCGGCGGCGCTGGCGAAGAACGGATCCCTGGGATATTCCTGGCTTTCCGGTGCATCCACGTATCTGGACTGGGTGGTTCCGGCGCTGTTTGATTCCACGGGTGTGATGGCATTCGCAGATACAGGAGAGTATGCAGACGAAAGTGACTGCGCGGCAGAAAAGGAAGGTTCCATGAAACGCCCGGAAGAAGACTATGCGGGAAAGTTTCATGTAATGGTTGTCCCAGTGTCCGAAAATGTTGTTGAGGAGACAAGGGAGGACACGGAAGGACTTCTTTCTCTGAGTGATCTTTTGCATGTGGATCCGGACGTTTGTCAGGATGAGCAGGCAAGAGAGTACCTGGAGGGGATGTTCGAGGCCGAATATCCCTATGAGGCGAATCAGGCCATTCCCGGCAAGGTCACGGTTTCTGAATTGAAAAAGATGTCGCAGCGGATGGAAGAAAATGACGCACAGGAACTGTATGCAGAAGAGGAGGTCGTGCCCTTGATTCCCCGGTTTGCGATGGAGAATAGTCAGGATTCGCAGCCCGAGCAGTGTCTGCCTGGCGCGGCCGATCGGGGAGAAAGCTCGCCCTTTATCCGGATAAATACGGGCGGATATGGAAATATACAGGCAAGCGGCGCCGATCGCGGCACGGCTTACCATACATTTATGGAAAATTTAAACTTTTCTAAGAAAGAAGAGCTGCGTTTTCAGTTGGAAGAATTGATAAGTTGTGGTAAAATGTCCGAGGAAGATGCCGCGATGATTCGAGTGGGCGACATTTCTGCTTTTTTACGTTCCCGGCTCGGAGAGCGGATGGAGAGGGCAGCACAGGAGGGACAGCTTTTTCGGGAGCGGCCATTTGTGCTGGGTGTGCCAGCGGACGAGATTTATGAGCAGCTTTCTTCGTCCGCCGGAACAGAGATGGAGAAGAAAACGCCTCTGTCAGAGGAAATGATATTGGTGCAGGGGATCATTGACGCCTGGTTTGTCGAGGACGGACAGATTACGGTTGTCGATTATAAGACGGACCGGGTTTCGGATGGTTCGGTTTTGGTAAAGCGTTATCGGACACAGATTGATTATTATCAGAAGGCGCTGGAGCGGCTGACCGGAAAAAAAGTCTGTGACCGGGTGATTTATTCGTTTGGCCTGCGGGAAGAAATCCACCTGTAGGGACTGAGAAAACATAGCTGTAACGGTACGGAACAGTTACGTTGTTTGCAAGGATGCGAGGTATTATGAAGAAATTAATTCAAAATCAGGCAGTGAGGTATATCTTTTTTGGCGGCTGTACGACGGCGGTCAATCTGGTTTCCTACTATCTGTTGTGTCTGGCAGGAATGAATATCACAGTGGCCAATACGATTGCGGTTCTGCTCGCGATTGTGTTCGCCTATGTGGTGAATAAGCTGTTTGTCTTTGAACATAAGACACATTCTCTGGCAGAGTTCTGCAGGGAGGCGGGCAGCTTCATTGGCATGCGGCTGGGGACGATGCTGATTGAAGTGCTCGGCGTGCTGTGCCTGGTCTGCATCTGGGGGCTGCCGAATATGGTTTCCAAGCTGCTGATACAGGTGGTGATTCTGGTACTGAACTTCCTGATCAGCAAGTTTGTTGTTTTTAAGGAAGAAGCGTCTTCAGCGGCGAGCGTCTCTTCTGCGCAGGAAAGATCGGAAGATGCGCTTGATACAAAGAATGACTCTGAGACCAGAAGCAGTCTCTCAGAGAAAACATCAGCTGGCAAGAGGAGAAAGCAGCGTTTTCCTGAGGGAATAAAAGCCGGAAGAAAAAAACAGCGATCTGCCGCGGGCATCTCGCGCAATTATTTTCTGGCCGGTTTTTTCCTGACTGGAGCTGTGGCACTGGTCGGGTTTGCCCTGATGGGCGTCTGGCCGTTTGGCGATAAAACACTGCTGATCATTGATTCACTGCATCAGTACCTGCCGTTTTACACGGATTTTCATGAGAAGCTGGTAAACAGCGAGTCATTCCTGTACTCATTTTCCGGCGGATTTGGCTATAACTTCTGGTCTACCTACGCATACTACCTGGCAAGCCCGTTGAATTTCCTGATGGCCTTTATTCCGACGCAGAATGTATGCGACTTCATGGATCTGATGATTCTTCTCAAGATCGCGCTCTGCGGCGGCTGCTTTTCCTGGTATCTGCACAAAAGAGACGAGGAGAGAAAGTATTTACCGGCGGTCTTTGGCGTGATGTTTGGTCTGAGCAATTTTGTGATCGGCTATTATTTCAATCTGATGTGGCTGGACAGTATCGCCATGCTGCCGTTGATTATGTATGGCATTGAGCAGATTGTGAAGGGCGGAAAAGGAAAGTTTTACTGTCTGGCACTGTTTTACGGGCTCTGGTGCAATTATTATATTGGATTTATGCTCTGTCTGTTTGCCTGCCTGTATTTTCTGGTGCGCCAGATTGCACAGACAGGAGAGTACGGCCGACAGGAGACGGCGGTGCCCCGCAGTTTTGCACGCGACCTGGGAAAAAGCTGTCTGACCTTTGCCTGGTATTCGCTGCTTGCGGGCGGTATGGCAGCGCTGGTTCTGATCCCTGCGTTTCTGGGGCTGACTGCCTCAGAATCTATGGAAGGGAATTCATTTCCTACGGTTGTGAAGTTTTACGAGAGCCTCGCTGAGCTTCTGGAAAATCACATGGCATTTATGGAGCCGGTGACGATCTCCAGCACGCAGGTCGGCCTGAATGTATACTGCGGCGTGGCGACTGTCCTGCTGGCGATTCTGTATCTGTTTGATCACGAGATTCGACTGCGGGAGCGGCTGGCGCATTACGGGCTTTGCGCCTTTCTGCTGTTTTCCTTTGCCTGCAATATTCCGAACTATATCTGGCATGGGTTCCACCAGCAGAACGGTTTGCCGAACCGCTTTGCCTTTCTCTATATCGCAATTTTGCTGGTAATGGCATATGACGCGCTGGGGCATCTGAAAAAATTCTGGCTCCCGGAGCTTCTGTTTTCAGTGGCGGCACCCGTGGCATTTTTGATTGTGCGCTATCTGGATCCGGAGCAGGAGCTGGAGGGCTATCTGTTTCTGATTTCAATCGGGCTGCTGATTTTCTATTTTGGCTTCTTATTAATAGGAAGATACGCGAATCGGCTGAAGCCTTCGATGTTCAGTGCGGCGCTGGCCTGTGTTCTGTTTGTGGAGTGCGCGGCCAACGCGGTTTACGGTATTTCCGAAAATGGCAGCGTTACCAGGAGCATTTACCTGGCGGATCAGACCTCCTATCAGACATTGATTTCCAATCTGGATGAGGATGAAGACAGCTTTTATCGCAGCGAGGTCGACCGTCAGAGAATGCGGAACGTGACAATGTTTGTGGGCGGCAACTCTATGGTAATGTTCAATTCGACCATGCAGAGCTCCGTCGTTGATTTCTGTGATGCGCTTGGAATTGAAGCGCGGACAAATAAAAATGGGTACCTCGGTGTAACCAAGCTGATGAATGACGTTTTTGGCATCAAATATGTTGCGACGCCGTCAGGAATTTCGGATACCTTCTACCAGTTCGAAAAGGTGGATTCGGATGGAGAACTGACCCTGTATGAAAACACCAACGCGCTATCCCTTGGCTTCATGGTGGATGATGCGATTCTGGAGTGGGACACCACTTCCGGCGAGCCACTGGATATCCAGAACAGCTTTGTGGAGCTGGCGACCGGCCATGACGCGATCTATGTGCTCGACCGTTATATTGATATGGAAGACGGTGAGAATTACGCGATCAAGATTCCGGAGAATAAACAGGTCTACATGTGCATTGATACACGCGTGGAGAAAATTGAGCTGAACACGCCGGAATATTCGAAGACCTACTCTACTTATACCGACCATCTTTATGTGATCAACAGCTCAGAAGAGAGCGATCTGGCGGACTTTACCGTGACGCTCAAGGACACCCAGACGACGGTGCGCGCGGAGATCTATACCTGTTCCAACGAGGCCTATCAGGAGGTCGTCGATGCACTTGCGGAAAGCCAGCTGGAAAATCTGTCCGTGGAAGGAAACCATGTATCTGGAGACATTGACGTGAAGGAAGAGGGTACACTGCTTCTGACGATTCCTTACGATGAGGGATGGACGATTCTGGTGGATGGAAAGGAAACAGAATTCTCCTGCGTGGGAGGGGCGCTGACTGGCGTACATCTGACAGAAGGGGAGCATTCGATTGAAATGAAGTATACGCCGTCCGGGCTGTGGCTCGGTACCGGTATTACGCTGGTTTCTGCGGTGCTGTTTCTGGGCACCTGCGCATGGAATGCAGCGGACAAAAAGCGTAGAAAAGGAAAGCCGGAGCATCGGAAAGCGGCTTGATAATAAATAGACGACCATGGTTTTAACAGGAGGAAAAAAGAAATGGATTTTGCATTTTCAGACAAAGCGGAACATATGGAAGAAGGTATTTTTGCGGCTCTGAATGAAAAAAAAATGAACTGCTGCGGCAGGGACGAAAGGTTTGGAATCTTTCTGTGGGGACGCCGGATTTCGCGCCGCCGCAGCACATCATCGACGCGGTCTGCGAAGCTGCGAAAAAGCCGGAAAATTATAAATATTCTCTGGTCGAGCTGCCGGAGCTGATTGAGGCGCTGCAGGGATTCTATGAGCGGCGATTTGGGGTTACGCTTGAAAAAAATGAGATCATGGAGCTTTACGGTTCACAGGAAGGGATGACACACCTGGCCTGGACGCTTTGTAATCCTGGTGACCTGGTGCTGGTGCCAAATCCTGGCTATCCGATTTTTGGTATTGGGCCGCAGCTGTGTGACGCCGAGCTGTGGGAATACCCGCTGTATGAGGAAAATGGATTCCTTCCAAGATTTTCTGACATTCCGGAGGAGGTGGCGCAGCGCGCCAAGCTGATGGTTGTGAGTTATCCGGCAAAACCGATCTGCCGTGTGGCGCCGGATTCTTTCTACCGGGAACTGATCGCTTTCGCGAAAAAATATCATATTATAATACTGCACGACAGCGCGTATTCGGATATTGTTTACGGGGGCAGAACGTGCGGCTCGTTCCTTTCCTATGAGGGGGCGAAAGAAGTCGGGATTGAATTTTATTCACTCTCGAAAACTTTTAATTATACCGGTGCGCGCGTCTCATTTGCGGTTGGCAATGCAGACGTGATCCGGAGATTCCGGGCGATTCGCACCCAGTACGATTACGGAACCTTCCTGCCGGTGCAGTACGGCGCAATTGCCGCATTGAACGGACCCTTTGACAGTGTCCTGCGCCAGAGAGAACTGTATGAGGAACGCAACCAGGCACTGTGCGGCGGTCTTCGTTCGATTGGCTGGAACGTGCCGGACAGTGAGGGAACTATGTTTGTCTGGGCGCCGCTGCCAAAGGGATACACGAATTCCGTCGAGTTCTGTCTGACTCTGATGGAAAAATCGGGAGTGATCTGTACACCGGGAAGCAGCTTTGGTTCCCTGGGAGAAGGGTATGTGCGGTTTGCACTTGTGCTTCCGCCCAGGCAGCTGCGCGAGGCCGTGGAATGCATTCGGGTGAGCGGAGTGCTTGACTGATGGTTTAGCAAGGTTTGGAGGATTTCATGTCAGATAGGAAAGCATTGCTGCGGGAAGCAGCCGGGGAAGACTGCATTCTTGAGCAGGAGAGTATGAAAAAGCATACCACTTTTCACATCGGTGGACCGGCGGATTATTTTGCCGCGCCGACGACAGAGGAAGGGGTGCAAAGGCTTGTAAAGCTCTGCCGGGAAATGGAGTATCCATTTTATGTGATTGGAAATGGGAGCAATCTGTTGGTATCAGACGAGGGATATCGTGGACTGGTGCTGCAGTTGTATAAAAACCTTAGTGAAATAAAAGTTGTTTCTCAGAATACGGATCAGGGCGGCCTCATCTGGGCACAATCTGGCGCAATGCTCTCTGTGATTGCAAAAAGAGCCCTGGAAGCGGGACTGACCGGATTAGAGTTTGCCGCCGGAATTCCCGGAACGCTGGGCGGAGCGGTTGTGATGAACGCCGGCGCGTACGGCGGTGAGATGAAGGATGTGCTGGTTTCTGCGACCGTCCTGAACCGGACAGGGGAGATCCTTGAGGTACCGGTTTCGGAGCTGGAGTTGGGGTATCGTCGCAGCGCGGTGCTTGCAAATGAGTGGATTGTGTTGGGGGCAAAGCTTGCTCTTGCTGATGGAGATAAAGAGACAATACGCGGCCGGATGGAGGAACTAAAACGGCAGCGCATAGAAAAGCAGCCGCTGGATCTTCCAAGTGCAGGCAGCACATTCAAGCGGCCGGAGGGCTTTTTTGCGGGAAAACTGATTATGGGCGCCGGATTGAGAGGGTATACAGTCGGAGGAGCACAGGTGTCAGAAAAGCACTGCGGATTTGTGGTCAATCGAGGCGGCGCAACTGCTGCGGATGTGCGGAAGCTGATCGCGGATGTGAGCGCCCGTGTATACGAAAATTCTGGCGTGACGCTGGAACCGGAGATCCGGATGCTCGGAGTATTTTTATAGTGAACGACAAATTCTTTTGTCATTCACTATAAATGATGCACACAGACGCGCGAGGAATGGCTGCTTACGCAGCCTCGCGTCTGGCGCAAAGTAAAACGACTTACGTCGTTTACTATAAATTTTGTGTAACAGTTCAGAACAGCATCGAAAAGCGTAGACCTGTGTTCTGCCGTTCTGAATAGTGAGAGGTGAGATGCGATGTCATTTTCTCAGGATGTGCGGCAGGAGCTTTCTTCTCAGATAGCACCTGCGCGCCATTGCAATCTGGCAGAACTGGCTGCGATTGTTGGCATGGCGGGGGAAATTTTTGCCGGAAAAGGCGGCTGCGTAATAAAAATTCGTACCGAAAACCTTTTAGTAGCAAGAAAAAGCTTTACATTATTACAAAAAACATTTAATATAAGTGTTGATGTCTCAGCGCATATACATAGAAACGAAAAAAAGAGCGAACGAATCTATACGGTTCTGGTGAAAAATACAGAGGCGGCATTTAAAGTGCTTTGTGCTCTGAAAATGGTGAATGCAGAAGGAAACCTGACAGAGACTGTATGCGCGGATCCGATTCTGGTGCAGCAGCCCTGCTGCCGCAGAGCTTATATTCGGGGAGCTTTTCTCTGCTCCGGTTCGATCAGCAATCCAGAGAAATCATATCATTTCGAGATTGTCTGTTCGCACCGCGAACATGCAGGTCAGCTTCAGATGCTGATTCGTTCCTTTGGGCCGGATGCCAAAATTGTACAGCGTAAAAGCCATTACATTGTATATATTAAGGAAGGAGCCCAGATCGTAGACATGCTGAATATTATGGGAGCCCATGTCTCACTGATGAATCTGGAAAATATCCGGATTGTCCGGGAGATGAGAAATTCGGTGAACCGCAAGGTAAACTGTGAGGCTGCCAATATTAACAAAACCGTAAATGCGTCTGTACGACAGATGGAAGATATTCGCTGCCTGCGTGATACCGTGGGTTTTGAACAGCTTCCACCGCACCTCGCGCAGATCGCCAGATTGCGGCTGGCGAATCCAGACGCTTCTTTAGCGGAGCTGGGGGAGATGCTGGCACCTCCCATCGGTAAGTCTGGCGTGAACCACAGACTGAGGAAACTCAGCCAACTGGCAGAGCAGGTAAGAAATAAAACAGGAGAGCCACGCGTATGAATTGTTACGCTTTGGCTTGGCAGGTTTTCGATATCTTCCGGGAATCGGAACATTGCCATCGTCCTCGATTTTCTGCGAAAAGAGGACAAGATTAAGGAGGAAATATTATGACAAAAAAGGAAATCACAATTCAGCTTCCGAGCGGGCTGGAAGCCAGACCGATCGCCATGCTGGTGCAGATGGCGAGCCAGTATGAGAGTGAAATTCATCTCGAAAGCAATGGAAGAAATGTCAACGCGAAGAGCATCATGGGTATGATGACGCTGGGGCTTGACACTGGGGATAAGGTTCTGGTGACCGCAGATGGCACGGATGAGCAGGCGGCTGTGAATAATATAGAAGAATATCTGAGCAAAACAAACTAACGGGTAGCGGGTATGGATATTTGTACGGCGAGCAGTCTGGATAAGAAATTTATCCTGGAGTTGTATCAGAAGACTTTTCCGCTCAGGGAGCGGCAGGAGTTTTCCCTGATTGAGCGCAGAGCTGCCATGGGGGAGATGGAAATCCTTCTCATCAGAGAAGAGCGAAAGCCAATTGGCTTTGCAATATTAGCATACGGAGAAAAGCTGATTTTGCTTGATTATTTTGCGATTAGCGAGAAATACCGCGGACAGGGGCTTGGAAGCGCGGCACTGGAATTGATTCGGGCGTTATATGATGACCGGCCGTTTTTCCTGGAACTTCGGAAACCGTGTGACGGTGCAGAAGCAGGTGTGGAGACAGATCCGGAAGAGACACGTCTTTTGAAACAGTGCGAGTCATTCTTTCTCTGTAATGGTATGTATGTTACGGGGATTGACATCGAGCAGGGCGGGGTTTGTATGGAACTGCTCTCCACGCAGCCAGAGCTGTGCTTTGAGGAGTGCGAGCAGGTGTATCGTTCTCTTTTTGGAGCAAATTATCGTGATATCGTAAAACGAGTGAAATAAATAGCAGAGTGTAAAGGAAAAGGATGCCAGGGAACGGCATCCTTTTCCTTCCCTTTTGCAGGAAATCGAACTCTGTTTCGGATAGGTAACGATTCAGAACGTCAGGCAGTCTGCGGACTGTTTTTCTGAACTGTTACTTATATAGAAAGAAAACGTTTTAGAAAAAGTCCCGCTTCTGGTTACTGGTTTCCTTAATTCTCTTTTCGAGTTTCGAAAAAATGAAAATAATAAAAGGAAAAATTCACAAAAACCGGATGACAAAAAAGTGCAAAATAACCAAAACGTGAAAAACTTCAAATTAGTTATTGACAAAATGAACGAAATGCTGTTTAATGTACTCAAGGAATCGTTTAAGTAAAGACAGATTCGACAAGCAAAGGAGAAAAGCATGGTTTCCATGAAGGAGATTGCGGCAGCCTGCGGAGTATCTGTAGCGACTGTCAGTAAGGCATTGAGTGATCATCGTGACATCGGTGAGAAGACAAAACGGCAGGTCAGAGAGACCGCAGACCGGATGGGATATCTCCCAAATATGTCTGCCCGCTATCTCAAGACGAATCGCAGCTACAACATTGGCGTGTTTTTTGAAGACGCGGCACACAGCGGCCTTACTCATGATTTCTTCTCCGGTGTATTGGAGAGCTTGAAAATCACTGCGGAGTCCAGGGGGTTTGATATCACATTCCTGAATACGACCTCATCGGGCATGTCCTATGTAGAGCGTGCGCAGTACCGGGGATTCGATGGAGTGGCGATTGCCTGTTTTGATTATTCAAATCCGAAGATCCTGGAGCTGCTGCAGAGCAGCGTGAAGGTAGTTACCGTTGACTACATTGCTGACAACCGCACGGCGGTCGTTTCAGACAATACGAGCGGCATGACGCAGCTGATGAAATATATTCTAGAACAGGGTCACAGAAAGATTGCCTACATCCACGGCGATGAGGGGCGAGTGACAAGGCAGAGGCTGGCTTCCTACTATCGATGCATGGAAGAGTATGGTGTGACGGTTTCGGACGCATACATTCAGCCAGGTCTGTATCGGGATCGACAGCTTGCCTATGAAAAGACAGAGGAACTGCTTTCTCTGAAAGAGCCGCCGACCTGTATTCTTTATCCGGATGATGTGGCTGCATTTGGCGGGATTAACGCAATCCGTGCCAGAGGCCTGCGGATGCCGGAGGATATTTCGGTTGCCGGTTATGACGGAATCCGCGCATTGCAGTACAGCGAGCCGAGACTGACGACCGTCCGACAGGATATGGAAGCACTTGGACGCCTTGCGGCGGAAAGCCTGATTGCGGAGATTGAACGCCCGATGCTGACAGCTCCTACTATCCACACGGTTGAGGGAAGCTTGTTAGAGGGACAGACCGTTCGGAAAATTTAGATTGTTATCGCGGAATGACCCGCGTAGCATAATATGTCGTGTGCGCTTTTTGCACACGACGAAGGCCAGCCCATCGCGCAGCGATTGCAAGTGGCTGGCTCAACAAAAATACCACTTTTAAAGGAGGACTATCACAATGAGAACAATATCCAGAAGAGATTTTCTGCGTGGATCTGCAGCGGTTGCAGCTAGCTCAATCGCAGCAAGCATGTTCGTAGTTCCGGCACTGGCTGAAGAAGAGACCGAGCCGGAAAACACCATCACTGGTGACGCTTCCGCAGACGGCGCGTTCGTCGTATGGGGCTGGAACGATGATATCAAGACCATTCTTGACACTGTATTCGCAGAGGCATATCCGGATGAGTATTCAAGAATCGTATTCGTAAACACAGGTGGCTCTGACTACTATCAGACGAAGCTTGACGCAGTTCTTGAGGATCCGAGCAACGAGCTGTATCCGGATCTGATGGGTCTTGAGGTTGACTATGTACAGAAGTATACCAACAGCGACTGGCTGCTGAATGTTACTGATATCGGCATCACAGATGAAGATATGGCAAATATGTATCAGTACAACGTAGACCTTGGCTCTGACTATGACGGAAATGTAAAGGCTCTGTTCTGGCAGGCAACACCGGGCTGCTACGCAGTACGTGCAGATCTGGCAGCTACCTATCTTGGAACAACGGATCCGGACGAGATCGCAGCGAAGTTCGCAGATCTTGACACCATCCTTGAGACAGCCCGTGAAGTAAACGAGGCTTCCGGCGGCACCTGCAAGCTGTTCTCCGGCTATGATGAGATCAAGAGATCCCTCATGAACTCCCGTGAGGTTGGCTTCTATGATGAGAACGATGTGATCACACTGGATGAGAACATTACTACATACCTTGAGACTGCAAAGACTCTGTATGATGAAGAGCTGACCTACAACACCTCTCAGTGGAGCGCTGACTGGTATGCAAACATGGACGGCGACGGCACAGAGAGCAACGCAGCACTTGCATACTTCGGATGCCCGTGGTTCGTATACTGGAGCCTTTCCTCTACATGGCAGGGTCAGACCATCCTTGTTCCGGCACAGGAGCAGTGCTTCTGGGGCGGCACAGGCCTGGCAGCTACCGCTGGCTGCTCTGATACAGATCTGGCAGCTCTGATTATGCAGTATCTTGCTTGCAATACAGAGGGTATGGTTGCGATCAACGCGCAGAACTCTGACTATGTAAACAACACCGAAGCAATTGCGCAGATCATCGAGAGCGGCGCTTCTGCAGACGGCAACGGCTATATGTACAGCGCAGATCAGAACTTCATCGAGTTCTTCTATGACAAGGCAGATGCGATTGATGCTTCTACCGTAACGGCTGAGGATCAGACTATCCTGTCCCTGCTCGACACCGAGTGCCAGGCTTATGCTACTGGTGAGAAGGATCTGGATACTGCACTTGCAGATCTGAAGGCTTCTATCCATGATACCTATTCCTACCTGAGTGTAGAGTAATCCGTATCGGATTCGGAAACGGTTCTTCGTAGTTTTCGGAAAAATGTAATTGATAGAGTATGGAGTGCTGCTTCTTCTTAAAAAGAAGGAGCAGTACATTCTTTACTATAGGTCATACCTTAGGACGGAGGTATTATGAAAAAGAACAAAAAGAAGAAAGTTACATATGGAAAATATGGCTATCTGTTTATCGCGCCATTTTTCATTACCTATATTATTTTTCAGCTGTATCCGTTAATCAGCACATTTTATTACAGCACCCTGTCGTATTATAAGCGTAATGGGCGTGAGGTAATCAGCTTTGCCGGCATTCAGAATTTCCTGAATATTTTTGGATTGGCAGCCGGAGAGCGTGCGTATGTGCTTCAATATTTGAAAAATACCCTTGTGATGTGGGGCTGCAACTTTGTTCCGCAGATCCTGGTTTCCCTTCTGATGGCAGTCTGGCTGACCGATACGAAAGTAAAGATCAAGGGAACCGGCGCCATCAAGGTTATCATATATCTGCCGAGCGTTATTACGGCAGCGTCGGTATCTGTTCTGTTTAAGAACCTGTTTTCCCAGTATGGACCGATCACCCTTGCTCTGAAGAGTATTGGGCTGCTGTCTGAGAATTTCGATTTTATGTCAAGCGTAGCGGGCAGCCGCGGATTGATCTCTCTGATCCTGTGGTGGATGTGGTATGGCAATACTTCCATCCTGCTGATTTCCGGTGTGCTGGGCATTGACCCTGGTCTCTATGAGGCGGCCGATATCGACGGTGCGGGAGGCTGGAAAAAGTTTACCGACATTACGCTGCCACTGTTAAGGCCGATTATGCTATATACACTGGTAACCTCCGCAATCGGCGGTCTGCAGATGTATGATATCCCGGCTCTGTTCAACGTAACTGAGACTGGTCTGAAGGGCCTTCCGAATGATATGACGACGACCATGGCCATGTATATCATGCGACTGTATAACAGCGACGTAGGAAAGGCTGCGGCGGTATCCGTATTCCTGTTTGTGATTACGCTTGCTATCAGCCTGATTCTGTTCTTCCTCATGGGTGATAAGGAAGAGAAGAAGCTGAAAAAGCTTGAGAAACAGAGAAGAAAGGCAGGTGCGAAATAATGCAGAGTAAAGACAGTTATTTGCGCCATTTGAGGAACCAGAGAATTTTCCGGACGATCGTTTGCATTATTTTCTGCTGCATCTCCCTGCTGCCGTTCCTGATCCTGTGTATGAACGCGACCAGAACGTCCGAGGCGATTCAGTCCGGTCTGTCCCTGATTCCGTCCACACACTTCCTGGAGAACTGGAGGAACCTGCTGGAGAAGCAGAACGGTATGCAGATTACACTGCAGAGAGCCTGTCTGAACTCTCTGACGATCACGGTGCCGGGTACAGTTCTTTCCGTGTACTTTTCATCCATGACCGCTTACGGCGTGCATGTGTATGACTTTAAGCTGAAAAAGTATGCGTGGGCGTTTATCATGGCAGTCATGATGGTGCCGAGCCAGATTTCCATTATCGGTTTTTATCGGTTCATGTTACAGCTGGGCCTGATTGATACGTATATCCCGCTGATTATTCCGACGATCGCGGCGCCGACAGTGGTCTTCTTCATGAAGCAGTATATGGAGAGTATCCTCTCCATCGAGATGATCGAAGCAGCCCGTATTGACGGCTCTGGTGAATTGCGTACCTTCAACAGCGTTGTCCTGCCGATCTTAAGGCCGGCGGTAGCGACACAGGCGATCTTCCAGTTCATCGCGCAGTGGAACAACCTGTTTACCCCGACGGTCATCCTGACCACAGACTCCAAAAAGACATTGCCTATGTTCGTGCAGCTGCTGAGTTCCAACCAGTTCCGTACTGACTATGGTGTGGTATACGTAGGTCTGTTCGTGGCTATTATCCCGTTGGTAATTGTTTACCTGATCCTCTCCAAGTACATCGTAGCCGGTGTGGCACTTGGCGGCGTGAAGGGCTGAGAAACACTGATTTCGAGTTTTTTCTTTCATAATAATTTCCTCATAAAGGCAGGAGGGGTTCATCCCCTCCTGTTTTGTAAACTTTACGGAATGAGTAAAAAAACACAAGACATTTTGCGTAATATGTGTTAAATATAAAGGAAGAGATGAATCAATAAATCTGGCGATGTAAGCTAAAAATTTGGGAGGACACAATGATACGGCAGGAGATCAAAGACAACTGGAAACTGAGGGAAACGGGTACTGCGGACTTTATTCCCGCGGTGGTACCGGGAACTGTGTACACGGATCTGCTTCGGGAGGGGCGGATGGAGGACCCGTTCTGGAAGGACAATGAGGATCAGGCACTTCGTCTGATGGACAAGGACTACGAATATGTGACGGAATTTGACTGCCCGCAGGAATTGTTTGCATGTGAGCGTGTGCTTCTGCACTTTGATGGGGTAGATACAATTGCGGATGTTTATCTGAATGGACAGCTGCTGGGGTCGCCCTGCAATATGCACCGCATCTGGGAGTACGAAGTAAAGGGAGGATTGCGGGAGTATCTGAAGGAGGATGGGAATGAACTGCGCGTCGTTCTTCATTCGCCGACAAAATACATTGCTGAGGCATACAAAGAGCGCCCAACCCGCGGCACGGAGGACGCGATGGACGGCTTTGTGCATATCCGCAAGGCGCATTGTATGTTCGGCTGGGACTGGGGCGCGCATCTGCCGGATGCCGGTTTGTATCGCCCGGTGTCTCTGCTGGGAATCAGTGCGGCCAGGATTGATAGCGTATATATGACACAGGAGCACCGGGATGGAAAGGTGACGCTTCATGCGGACGCGGAAGCGGATTACAGCCAGTCGGTGATGGCAGATGCCGCGAAGCAGGAAGGCGCGGCTTTTGCTTATCGCATGACGGTAACGGACCCAGATGGGAAGTCATACATAACCGAATGCGGTGCTTCGGGAAAGCTGGAGCTTGTGATCAGTCAGCCGCAGCTCTGGTGGCCGAATGGGTATGGCGAGCAGAACCTGTACACCGTCTCGGTGGAAATGCTGGAGCGGACAGACTCGGATGCGGAAATTGTCCTGGATAGCTGGACACGCCGCATCGGCCTGCGCACGATGACGATGCACCGTGAGAAGGATGAGTGGGGCGAGTCGTTTGCCTGTCAGGTGAACGGCGTGGATATTTTCGCGATGGGCGCAGATTATATTCCGGAGGATCATCTGCTTGGACGGGTGACGCCGCAGACGACACGGACGCTTCTGGAAAAAGCGAAATGGGCGAATTTTAATTCCATCCGCGTATGGGGCGGCGGCTATTATCCGGAGGACTGGTTCTATGATACCTGCGATGAACTGGGCCTGGTGGTGTGGCAGGATTTCATGTTTGCCTGCGCCGTGTATGACCTGACGCCGGAGTTTGAAGAAAATATCCGCGCGGAATTTGCGGACAACATCAAGCGTCTCCGCCATCACGCGAGCCTCGGTCTCTGGTGCGGCAACAATGAGATGGAATCTTTTGTCGCGGAGCGTAATTCCTGGGTGACAAAGCCGCAGGAGGTGCGCGATTACCTGTTTATGTACGAGCGTGTGATTCCGGAGGAGCTGGCCAAATATGACCCGCAGACCTTTTACTGGCCGTCCAGCCCGTCGTCCGGCGGCTGCTTTGACGACCCGCAGGATCCGAACCGCGGCGACGTCCATTACTGGCAGGTATGGCATGGAGACAAGCCATTTACCGAGTATCGGAAATATTACTTCCGCTATCTTTCGGAGTTTGGATTCCAGTCTTTCCCAGCGATGAAGACCATTGAACGGATCAGCGACGACCCAGCGGATTATAACATTTTCTCCTATATTATGGAGCGCCATCAGCGCAACGGCAGTGCAAACGGCAAGATTATGAACTATATGCAGCAGACCTACCGCTATCCGTCTGATTTCCAGACGGTACTGTATGCGTCGCAGCTTCTGCAGGCGGACGGCATCCGCTACGGCGTCGAGCACTTCCGCCGCAACCGCGGGCGTTGCATGGGAGCCGTGTACTGGCAGCTCAACGACTGCTGGCCGGTGGCATCCTGGTCGTCGATTGATTACTGCGGCCGCCTGAAAGCTTTGCATTACTATGCGAAGCGATTCTTTGCCCCGCTGATGCTATCCTGTGAGGAACAGGGGCTGGTGACATCCGGCAAAGATCTGGTGCGCGAGCATTTTGAATTTGAAAAATCCATTCGCCTGAATGTTGCGAATGAAAGTATGCAGGATGCAGACGTGATCGTCCGCTGGGCGCTGCGCGACCCGTCCGCGAAGATATTGCAGAGCGGGGAAAATCAGATTACCGTACCGGCATTGACGAGTGTCTGGCTGGATAAGGTAGAATTTCCGGACGCGGACATTTACCGCGAGTACATCAGCTATGAGCTGGAAAAGGATGGAGCAGTTATTTCCTCCGGAACGGTGAATTTCTCTTATCCGAAATACTTCCGCTACGAAGATCCGCAGCTGACCTGCCGGGTGATTGGCGATGAGATTGAAGTGACAGCCTCCGCTTACGCAAAGAGCGTCGAGATTCGGAATGAGAACGAAGATCTGATTCTTTCCGATAACTACTTTGATATGAATGCAGGCACAAAACGCGTGAAGATCGAGAGCGGCGATGTTTCGAAGCTGCGGCTGCGGAGCGTGTATGATATCCGCTGACGGGGAGACAGACCTGCAGTAGCGATTCAGAGTAGCAGGCCACAGGTTTTTTCTTCTCGAGGCTGTTCTGAACGGTTACGAAAAACAGAATAACAATAAAAATCACGCAGGCATGATTTCCATGTGCCTGCGTGATTTTTACTATTTTTGATTGAGTTTCTTTTTTTCATCCGAGGAGGATTCCTTTTTTCCTTTCTTTTCGGTCGGCGGCTCTTCTTCTGAATGCCCAAGAACGCGCGCGACCAGCATCATGGCATAGAGCAGTACCGGAATCACAACGGTGCATACGATAGAAGCCATCAGCATATTCTGTGTCGCCGGACTGGCAGTCAGGCCAAGAATCAGAGTGACGACATACATACCTATCAGAAAAATCACGCCGATCAGCGCGGCGATGCGTTTGAATTTTTGCATTTTAAAAGATCCTTTCCATTTTGATGCTGTTCTGAATTGTTTTTTTGTTTAGTATAGCAGATATAATGCAAAATGGAAAGGACGAAAAGTCTTTATTCCCGCGTCGTCCCTCCATTGACATAATGCACCGGCAGGCATACGAGTGGGGGCGCCTTCGACAAGTCAGAGTTCAAAAGCAGATTGACGCTGGTCTGGGCGATCTGCTCGATGGGCTGCACGATGGTGGAGCAGTAATAGCTGCCGGTGGCGTAATCCTTTATCCCGTCGAACCCGATGACCTGCACGTCCTGCGGGACGCGGATGCCAAGCTCATACAGCTTCACGATCATAAGGCGTGCCAGCGTGTCCGTGCCGCAGAAAATGCCGTCAAAATCAAATTTCCCGTCTGTGATGTGTTCAGCAAGATAATCATAAAAAACAGAATAGGGCGTGCCGTCGGTCAGGCAAAGCATCTGGTAGTCCAGTCCCATGGAGACACAGGCGCTGACAAAGCCGTCCCGCCGCTTGGTCGCCTCGTTAGGCAGGGCGGAGCTGATACTCATATGCAGCAGGTGCTTGCAGCCAAGCTCAGCGAGCTTCCGCACGGCGAGCTGGCCGCCCGTGAGATTGTCGCTGGCTACACAGGGGGATACGACGCCGGAGTGCCGGTCGATGGTTACGAGACGGGTGCTCTCCCGAATCTGTAACCCTTCATTATAGGAAATGCAGATGATGCCGTCTACCCGGTTTTGCTCTGCCATGTCGAGGAGAGCCTGCTCCATCTCCGGGCTGGCCTGTGTCGCGCACAGCAGCATGCGATATCCGTTTTTCGCCAGCTCACGGTTCACGTAGAAGGTCAGTTCCCCGAAAAATGGATTGATCGTGTCCGGGACCAAAAAGGCGACGGTCTGTGTTTTATTCGACTTCAGCCCCTGCGCGTAGCTGTTGACCCGGTAGTCCAGCTTATGGATGGCGGCGTCTACCTTTTTCTGATAATCCTTTCCCACCGGAATTCCGTTTACGACCTTGGACACGGTGCCAAGCGACACGCCCGCCTCCTTCGCGACGTCCTTCATGGTGGGTGAAACATTTTTCTCTGCCATGGTGTTACTCCTTTATATCGTTTCATGAAATTTCATATATCCGTTCACACTGACAACATTTGAAAAGTGGGGCTTCGAAGAACTCCGCAGCTGTCTGATGTATTGACAGTTATATTATATCTCACAAATCTGAATTTGTAAAGCGGTTTCATGAAAATTATATGAAACGTTATGAAATAAAAACGACGAACCGAAATTGTGCAAAACAGACAAAACACACAAAACATTTTTGTGAAAAACAGAGATCGTGTACCAAAACAACAAATTACGGTTGACAATTGTCTTGAGAATGGTGTATGATGCGGTCATCAGATAAATATAACGTTTCACGAAAGAATTCCCTGGACGGAACACAGGGAATATTATTTGAAGGAGACGTGAAACGTTATACGAAAACAGGATAAGCCTAAGGGCAGGGAAGGTTCGAAATTGATTCGATGAAATCAAAAGAACGGTTCCGCAGCCATCCGGGCGAATCAAAGTAAGGAGGGATTCTTGTGAGTGTTCAGGCAACCGCGGCGAAAAAAGCCGGCAACATGGAAGGGAAACCGGGACAGAAGAAAAAAGGGGCTTCACTGGCCCGACGGCTGAGGCAGAGCTGGCAGTTATATGTCATGCTGCTGATACCGATTATCATTACCATTATTTATAAGTATATTCCGATGTATGGTATTCAGATCGCGTTTCGGGATTATAAGGCGAGCAAAGGATACCTGGGAAGCGAGTGGGTGGGGCTGAAATGGTTCCAGAGATTTTTCTCTTCGCCAAACTGCATCCGCATGATTCGGAATACGGTGCTGCTCAGTCTGTACAGTCTGCTGTGGAGCTTTCCGATTCCGGTCATCTTATCGCTGGCGATCAACCAGCTGCGGTTCCACCGCTATAAGAGAGTGGTGCAGACCGTTCTGTATGCACCGCACTTTATCTCAACCATGATCATCTGTGGTATGCTTCGGATTTTCCTGAGCCCATCCGGCGGTCTCATCAACCTGCTGCTGGGAACACAGATTGATTTCCTGACGCAGAGCACCGCGTTCCGCACCATCTACATCGCGTCAGGCATCTGGCAGGACGCAGGCTGGGGAATGATCATTTACCTGGCGACGCTGGCAAGCGTAGATACGACCTTGTATGAGGTAGCGAAAGTAGACGGCGCTTCCATGTTCCAGCGGATCAAGAATATCGATTTTCCGGCGCTGGTTCCGATGATGGTTTTTGAACCTGATCATGAGCGCGGGCGGCCTGATGAATGTCGGTTTCGAGAAAGTGTGGCTTTTACAGACAGACCTGAAAAATTGAAAAAGGCGCGTGAGTATGAGGAAAAATATGCCCGCTTCATTTCGGATGAGGAGCGTCCCGCTTATCATCTGACCCCGCGCATTGGCTGGATGAACGATCCGAATGGCTTCTCTTTTTATAATGGGGCGTATCACCTTTTTTACCAGTATCACCCTTACAGCCTGGAATGGGGTCCCATGCACTGGGGTCACGCCGTCAGCCGGGATTTGCTTCACTGGGAATATCTGCCGTGCGCGCTGGCTCCGGATCAGGATTATGATGGCTTTGGCTGCTTCTCCGGAAGTGCGTCAGAGCTTCCGGATGGCAGGCAGCTGCTGATGTATACCGGTGTGCGGGAAGAAATGTGTGAGGATGGGAGACAGAAAACGGTTCAGACGCAGTGCATGGCAGTCGGCGATGGCCTGAATTATGAAAAGTATGAAGTGAATCCGGTTCTCGATGAGACGAGCCTGCCTGCGGGGGGCAGCCGTCTGGATTTCCGCGATCCGAAGCTGTGGCGGGAAGAGGATGGCTCCTTCGCCTGCATTGTGGGCAACCGCACAGAGGATGGCAGTGGCTCTCTGCTGCTGTACCGCTCGGAAGATGGATTTCACTGGAATTTTGAGACGATTGTAGACCGCTCCTATAACGAGTTCGGGAAAATGTGGGAATGCCCGGATATGTTTGAACTGGATGGGAAAACAGTGATCCTGACCAGTCCGCAGGAGATGAGCCAGAGCGGCCTGGAGTTTCACAACGGAAATGGCACGATGTACCTGATCGGCCAGTATGACCGGGAGAAAAAGCACTTCGAGCGGGAAAATCTGGGGGCGATTGATTACGGCATTGACTTTTATGCGCCGCAGACCGTGCAGGCGCCGGACGGACGCCGGATTATGATCGGCTGGATGCAGAACTGGGATGCCTGCGTGGCTCCATCCGGACGCTCCCGCTGGATTGGGCAGATGACGATACCCAGAGAGCTGCGCATCGTCGATGGGAAGCTATTGCAGATGCCGATCCGCGAAATTGAGACACTGCGTGGTCACCGGGTTTATCACCGGATGTCGCTGTGCAACGAAAATACGTTACAGGGGATTTTTGGCCGCAGGATTGATCTGACGGTCACCCTGACTCCGAGCGAAGAAGAGAGCTACGAACGCTTTCGGATTCGGCTGGCCAGAGGAAGCCGGCATTATACGATGATTTCTTATAACCCGAAAACCTCTGTGCTGAAGATTGATCGGAACAATTCCGGCTGCTGCCGCGATGTGGTTCATGAACGCCGCTGCTTTGTACGGCAGCAGAGAGGAAAACTGAAGCTGCGGATTTTGCTGGATCAGTATAGCGTGGAAGTGTTTGTGAATGACGGGGAGCAGGCACTCACGACAGCGATTTACACACCAATGAGCGCGGACGGGATCAGCTTCGAGGTGGACGGACGCGTGGAACTGGAAGTGGAGAAGTATGAGCTGCGCTCGTGATAGCAAAGACTGTGCAGCTGGGGGAATATTAGAAAATCTTCGTGTCTCATGAATGGTATGAAATGAGATTGCGGAACGAGCGATTGGTCACAAATGAATGAAAAACCCAATCCCCCAGCTATGCTGGGGAGAATAGAGTAAGCCGTA